>CAIPUA010000286.1 GCA_903868115.1 uncultured Holophagaceae bacterium | reverse complement strand
GTTTCTGCACAAACTTCCCAACCCATTTGAATCCCGTTGATGTCAGCTTGAAGCTCGCGGGTTCTGGGGGCGACGGTGCCCAGACGGCGGCTATGCTCATCGCCACCGCCGCCATCAATGAAGGCTTCGATGGCACGCACATTCCTGCCTATGGCCCCGAAAGCCGTGGCGGCACCTCCTACGCCGATGTCCATGTGGCCAAGGACGAAGTCCTGAACCCCGCCAGTCACACGCCTGACATCCTGCTGGCCTTCAACGCACCCAGCTTGGCCAAATTCGGCACCACGGTGAAGAAGGGCGGCTTCATCCTCTACGACAGTTCCATCGCCAAGGATGTGAAGCCGATGGATCCCAGCATCACGGTGGTGGGTGTGCCCTTCGCCGAAATCGCCGCGGGACTTGGCAATCTGGTGGTCAAGAACATCGTCGCCCTGGGTGCCCTCCAGGCCGCCACCGGCCTCTTCCCCAAGGACACCTTCATGGCCGCCGTCAAGCAGGCTCTGAAGGACAAGGCCAAGCTGATTCCCCTGAACGAGAAGGCCTTTGAAGCTGGAATGAAGGCCGCTTCAGATTTCCTGGCCTCCCACAAATAGCGGGCTCCGTCCGCCATGAGAAGCCCGGCATTCGCCGGGCTTTTTCGTCCCAAGGCCCCCAAGAATCCGATGCGAAATCGGTGGGAAATGTTTTTCGACCCGAAAAATGCGAGGTCAGACGACGCCCGTGAGTCGCTCCCGACGCAGATGCAGGATGCGGTCTCGCAATTCGGCTGCCGCTTCAAATTCCATGCGGTTGGCGTGGGTCTGCATCTGCTTTTCCAACTTGCCGAGTTCCCGCTCGAAGGCCGAATCCTCAAGGAAGAGGAGGGGCTCTTCGGCCGCCTGATCCCTGGGCACGCCGACGAATTCCCGGGCCAGGGCCTCACCCAGTACATCATCGATGTTCCTGCGGATGGTCTCGGGCGTGATGCCATGAGCGGCGTTGTGGTCCAGTTGTTTCTGGCGGCGACGCGTGGTTTCGCCAATGGCGGCAGTGATAGAGCCCGTCATCCGGTCTGCATAGAGGATCGCCTTCCCGTTTACGTTGCGCGCCGCACGGCCGATGCTCTGGATCAGGCTGCGGGTGTTGCGGAGGAAGCCTTCCTTGTCCGCGTCCAGGATGGCGATGAGCGAAACCTCCGGCAGATCCAGGCCCTCGCGCAGGAGGTTGATGCCGATGAGCACATCGAAAACGCCCCGGCGCAGGCCCCTGAGCAGTTCCACCCGCTGCAGGGTATCAATCTCACTGTGGAGATATTCCGCCTTCACGCCGACTTCCCGGTAGTAGGCCGTAAGCTGTTCCGCAAGTTTCTTGGTGAGCACCGTCACGAGCACCCGTTCCTCGCGGGCCACGACCTTGCGAATCTCCTCCAAGAGATCGTCCACCTGCGTGCCCACGGGGCGCACCTCGAGCTGGGGATCCACCAAGCCGGTGGGGCGCACCACCTGTTCCACGAAGGCGCCGCCGCTCTGCTGAAGTTCGTAGTCGCCAGGGGTAGCACTCACGAAGACCATCTGCTTCACTCTGCTCTCGAATTCCTCGAATTTGAGAGGACGGTTATCCAGGGCGGCAGGCAGCCGAAAACCGTAATCGACCAGCGTGGTTTTGCGGCTACGGTCGCCGTTGTACATGCCGTGGAGCTGCCCCGTGGCCACATGGCTCTCGTCCATGAAAAGCACGAAATCATCGGGGAAGTAGTCAAGCAGGGTGTGAGGCGGTTCGCCGGGCTTCCGATCATCCAGGAAGCGGCTGTAGTTTTCGATGCCGGAGCAGTAGCCCATCTCCTTCATCATCTCGATGTCGTAGATGGTGCGCTGGTGAAGGCGCTGCAACTCGACGATCTTGCCCTCGGCGCGGAAGGTATTCTCGCGGTCCTCCAGTGCCACCTTGATCGCGCGGATGGCCTTCTCCAGCTTGTCCTCGGGGGTCACATAGTGGGTCTTGGGCCAGATTGTGAGGGTGTCGAGCTTCTCGATCACCACGCCTCGCAGCGGATCAATCTTCGAAAGGCGCTCGATCTCATCGCCGTATAGCTCGATGCGGTAGGCCACATCTTCGTAGGCGGGATAAATTTCCACTACATCGCCGCGCACCCGAAAGACACCGGGCTCGAAGCTCATCTGGTTCCGGGCGTACTGGATGGCCACCAAATCCCGCAGCAGCATGGCGCGATCCTTGGTGCCACCAACTTTCAGGGTGATCGAGAGGTTCAGGTAGCTGGAGGGATCGCCCAATCCATAGATGCAGCTTACCGAAGCCACCACTATGGTATCCCGGCGCTCCAGTAAACAACGGGTGGCGGAGAGCCGCAGTTTCTCAAGCTCCTCGTTGATCTTGGCATCCTTCTCGATGAAGAGATCCCGCTCGGGGACATAGGCCTCGGGCTGGTAGTAGTCGTAGTAGCTGACGAAGTACTCGACGGCATTCTCGGGAAAGAACTGCTTGAACTCGCTAAAGAGTTGGGCCGCGAGGGTCTTGTTGGGCGCAAAGATCAACGCGGGTCGATTCACACGGGCGATGGTGCTCGCCATGGTGAAGGTTTTGCCGCTGCCTGTCACGCCCAGCAGGGTCTGGCAACGCTCCCCGGCTTCGATGCCCGCCACCAGCTGGGCAATGGCCTCCGGTTGATCGCCGGCGGGCGAGTAGGGCGCGACGAGCTTGAAGGGGGCGGCCTTGGGCATGGGCAACCATCATCACACGGCAGCGAAATTTAACTGAATACCTTCCTAGAAGGTGATTACCAGACTCGTCGTGAACGCGGTATCGGTCTTCTTCGCGGGCACGGAGATCTTCCCAAGGTTCACAGGCGGCAGAGCATTCGTGAACAGATCCACCGGAATCAGGTTCGGGTGATTCTTGTAGGCAAGGTCGTAGCCGATCTTCAGGGCAATGGTCTTGTTGATGCTCACCGTGAATCCCTGGCGCAGAACGCCTAGATAGTCCTGACGATCCGACAGGTTGTCGGTGAGGGCCAGATCCACCGTGTATAGGCTGCTGACTCCGATCTTCTGCTTGATCTGGGAGGTGAAGTTGACGGTGCCGTAGCTGGAGCGGGAACTCGTTGGAGGTACGAGGGGCTGTTCGTGGGTGTAGCCGAAGCCTGCATCGGTGCGAAGTTTGGTGCGGTCTGAATCTGCCCAGATGCGACCGAAGCCCGCCACGGAGGTGAACTTGTTGTCCAGGCCCGCTGGGCGGTTGCGCTCCCAGCCCGCGCCGCCGTACCAGTACCAGCGATCCTTGTCCTTCAGGCGATGATCGAAGCGTCCATTCAGGCCATAGGCCTCTGCCGTGGTGGTGGATGTGCGGTTTTCCCCAAGCGCATACTCCTCCAGCGAACTGCCCGTGGCCGAGCGCATCACCACGGTCGTGTTCACGCGAATGGCCCTGGCCTTCAAGGAAAAGGCCGACTGGTCGCATTTGTAAAGGAAGTCGTTGCCGAAACCGACCGTCTGCCCCTCGGCATTACCCGCAGTGGCCACATAGGAAAGCGTGGTCACGTTGGCCCAGGGGCGCTTGGAAGGCGCGGGGGCCTGGGTCTGGGCCTCAACCTGGGGAGCGGGCACTGGGGTCAGAGCCACTAAGGGCAGACAAAGCAAGGCAGGGAAAGGAAGCTTCATCGAACCTCCAGTGGCGACCTCTCCAGAGTCCGAAAGTGAGTAACCGTGGGTCGGTAGTGGCGCTCACTTTCGGAAATGACGCTGGGTCAGACGCGGCGAAGAATCACGCAGGCATTGGTGCCACCGAACCCGAAGTTATTGTTCAGGACGTATTCGGCGTCACAACTTCCCACCGAATTGGCGGTCACATCCAGGCCACAGGCCGGATCCTGATTCTCAACATTGATGGTGGGAGGAATTTTTCCGGTCTTGCTGACCATGGCGCAGATGATGGTCTCCAGCCCGCCTGCAGCACCCAACAGATGTCCATGCATGGACTTGCTGGAAGATATCTGCAGCTTCTCCGCAGCGGCTCCGAAGGCATTACGAATGGCCAGGCACTCGATGCGGTCGCCCGCGGGGGTCGAGGTTCCGTGGGCATTCACGTAACCAATCTGCTCGGGCCGAAGGCCCGCGTCCTTCATGGCCGCCAACATCACTCGGCAGGGACCATCGCCATCCTCGCTGGGGCTGGTCATGTGGTAGGCATCGCCCGACATGCCGTAGCCCACGATCTCGGCATGGATCTTGGCGCCGCGGGCCCTGGCCAACTCGTACTCCTCAAGGATCACCATGCCCGCACCCTCGCCCATGACGAAGCCGTCGCGGTCCTTGTCGAAGGGGCGGCTGGCCTTTTCCGGAGCATCATTGCGGGTGGACAGCGCCCGCATGGCCCCGAAGCCACCCACACCCAGTTCGTTGATCACGGAATCGGAACCGCCTGCCACCATGCGATCGGCGTAGCCGTGCATGATGAGGCGACTCGCATCGCCGATGGAGTGGGTGCCCGTGGCGCAGGCCGTGGCCACAGCGCTATTCGGGCCCTGAAGACCATACTTGATGCTGACATTCCCCCCGGCTAGGTTGATGATCAGGCTCGGAATGAAGAATGGACTGGTGCGCCGCGGTCCGCGATATCCGCTGGCTTCCTGCCAGATGGTACCCAGGCCGCCGACCCCGGAACCGATGCACACACCAAACATCTCGCGTTCAGCCTTGGTGAGTTGGAGTTCCGTCAGCCCCGAGTCCACCATGGCCTCATGCGTGGCCGCCATGGCGTACTGGATGAAGAGATCCATCTTCTTCTGCTCTTTCTTGTCGATGAACAGGTCGGGATCGAAGCCTTTGACCTGACCGCCAATCTTGCAGGCAAAATCCGTTGTGTCGAAGCGATCGATGAGGCCGATGCCGCTCTTCCCGGCGAGTAGGTTTCCCCAGGTTTCGGACACGGTGTTACCGCAAGGATTGACGGTGCCCATGCCAGTGATGACCACACGTCGGCGCTGGATGGAAGTCATATCTTCACCTCGTTTCATTGCCAGGATGCCAGAGACGCGCCGCGGGCCGGACAACCATCGCTGGCTGCCCGGCTCGGAGGGTGACTCTCAAGCGGGCAAGCCGCAGGAGTCGGGGTTCCACGGCACCAGATTGTGCGGCCCGCCGATCAAGCCTTGGAGTTCTTCTCGATGTAGCCGATCGCATCACCAACGGTTTTGATCTTTTCCTGCTCGCTCTCGGGAATCTCCAAGCCGAAAGCCTCCTCAATCGCCATGATGATCTCGACGGTGTCCAGGCTGTCCGCACCAAGGTCGTCCACGAAGTGACTGCTCTCCGTGATCGAATCCTCGGGCTTCGCCAGCTGCTCGGCGATGATGGCGATAACTTTCTTGCGAATTTCAGCCATGGGCTCTCCTTGAAACTTTGCGAGGCTATCATAGCCCGGCGGGAATGCCAAGAAGCCGTTCCAAACATGGACCCTTTGACAGTGCGGCAAAGGCCCTTTTTCCCTCGCGCAGCCAGTGTTTGAAACGACTTTTCCCCACGCAGCGGCGAAGGGCACAGGATTATGGAAAGACGGGACCGAACTGAACCAATGCACCACCGCTCGGCCAGGACTCCCTCAAAGGCTTTTTTTATCCACCAGGAGGGACTCATTCCCATGGCCCCTGACATCGACCCACCCAAGAGAGCCGAACCCCTTGGCATCCATCCGAGTATCATCCAACGCCATACAGCAGAATCCCTGGATGGGCACCTCGGATGGGGTTCGTCCCTCCGGGAATTCGAGACCCACCTGGCCGTGGAGCGGGGGCTTGCCCGAAACACCACGGCAGGCTACTTATCGGACCTGCACATTCTCGCGGCCTGGGCCATTGAACGTGACACGGCACCCACCGCACTCGATCGCGATGCCATTACCGCCTTCCTCGTCTCCCAGCATGCCGAAGGCAAGGCCGCCCGCAGCATTGCCCGGCTCTCATCTGCGCTGCGCCAGTTCCTGGGCTTCCTCCGCTTGGAAGGCAGAGGGTCCGCAGGTCCCGAAGCCGTCGTGCGACCTCCGCGCCCCCCACGGATCCTGCCGAAGACTCTCAGCGAAGGTCAGATCGAAACCCTCCTCGCGGCTCCGGATGTGACCACGCCCCTCGGGGTTCGGGACCGCGCCTGGATGGAACTGCTCTATGCCTCGGGCCTCCGGGTATCGGAATTGGCCCTTATTCCTGCCCTTTCCATCTTCCTGGACGAGGGTTTTCTCAAGGTCCTGGGCAAGGGACGCAAGGAACGGCTTATTCCCTTTGGGGAGGGGGCTGAGCACTGGATCCGAGCCTGGCTGATGCATCGCGGCTCCTTCAAGTCCCACTCGAATGCGCTATTCGTGGGTTGCCGCGGAGAGCCGCTCACCCGGCAGCATCTATGGCGTCTGTTGAAAGGCTACGCAGTGAAAGTGGGCATTCGCCGAGAGTCCGTCAGCCCCCATGTGCTGCGCCATGCCTTCGCCACGCACCTGTTGGACCATGGTGCCGATTTGCGGGCAGTCCAGGCCATGCTGGGTCACGCCGACATCAGCACTACCCAGATCTATACCCATGTCCACCAGACCCGCCTGAGGGCCCTTTACGACCGCATGCACCCCCGCAGTGTGGTTCCCTAGGCACCCGCCGCCACCCGCTCTGCCAGGGACAGGCAGGCCGTGAGCCCAGGCGACTCGATGCCCAGAAGGTTCACGAGCCCCGGCACCCCGTGGGAATCCGGGCCTTGGATGAGGAAATCGGCAGCGGGCTCCCCGGGTCCCTGCAACTTGGGCCGAATCCCTGCGCACGCGGGCTGGAGGGCACCCTCCGGCAGTTCCGGCCAGTAGCGGCGAATTTCCCCGCAGAAAGCCTCCGCACAAGAGGGGCCCACATCAAAATCCAGGTGGTCCACCCACTCCACATCCGGTCCGAAGCGCGCCTGTCCCCCCAGATCCAGGGTGAGGTGCACTCCCAGTCCCGCCGCCTCTGGCACCGGGTAGATCAAGTGGGAGAAGGGGGCCGACCCCGAGAGCCCGTAGTAGTTTCCCTTGGCGAGGTGCAGGGGAGGCAGGCTGTCCATGCGAAGCCCCTCGATGCTACCGGCCACGGCGTGGGCCTGAAGCCCCGCGCAGTTGAAGACCTGGTCCGCACGAAGCGTCATCGGCTCCGCACCACCCACCGCCAGTTCGAGCCCCCCGGCCACTCCCCGGCCTCGGAGGAGGGGGCTGCGGAGGACCAGGGATGCCCCGCAGGATTCCGCATCCAGGAGCAGGGCCTTCATGAGTCCGTGACTGTCAACGATGCCCGTGGCAGGGGAAAGGAGGGCCGCCACACAGCGGATCCGGGGCTCCAGACCGCAGGCCTCAGTCTGGCTGAGCCACCGCAGCGCCTCCGCCCCATTGGCCCGCGCCTTGGCCTGGATCCGCTCCAGCGTTTCCACCTGGGAGGGCTCGGTGGCCACGATCAGCTTCCCACAGCGCCGATGGGCGACCCCCCGCCGCTGACAGTAGTCGTAGAGGGCCCTGTTCCCCGCAACGCACAGCTGAGCCTTCAGGCTCCCGGGTGCGTCGTGGATGCCTGCGTGGATGACTTCGCTGTTGCGGGAACTGATCCCGGTGCCGAAACGGTCCTCCGCCTCCAGAAGCACCACCTCGCGTCCGGCCATGGCGAGTTGCCGGGCCAGCGCCAGACCCACGACTCCCGCTCCCACAACGACGCATTCGATCCGTTCCATCGACCCAGGTTTGCGCAGGGGAGGTGATGGTGTCCAGAGGTTTGGCAATGGCGCATTCCGCGGGGACCGTTAGCACGGCAGCTTCTCCCCGGCCGTGCCCGGCCGTGCCCTTCCTATGCCCAACCATCCCCAACAGCCCCGTAGTCAGGTGCCGACGATGGCGGTGATTGTTAGGTGATTAATACAACAAAACGGCCACCCCGAAGAGTGGCCGTAAGTGTTGTAATTTTTGGTGGTCCCTCTGGGACTCGAACCCAGGACCCTCTGATTAAGAGTCAGATGCTCTAACCAACTGAGCTAAGGAACCGTGGGACACAAATCCCCAGGTGACTAGTGTAGCGGGGGGGAGGGGTTTGGCAAGTTGAAAATCCGCTCAGATACCGGCTTCGTCCACCCAAACAAGCTCACAGGAACCATCTCCGGTATCAGTGCGGGTCGTCGAACTGGTCCATCGAAAGCCGCCAGGACCCTCGATCCGGACGAGCCAGCCCTTCAGATTCACGACCTGGCCAACGCGCAAATCCTTGAGGGTTCGCTCGACTCCCGGAGTGGCAGGGATTATGTGCATGTTGGCGCTGTTGGAAATGATCTCCTCCATCGGAATAGGCGGCTGTGAGGATACACGCCAGTGGTACCAACGATCGCTTTGGCCTATGGTGATACTCTCCAGCACGGCGCTGTCGGACATGCGACCCCACCCCAGCGCGAGGTCGATAGGGCTCAGCTTCGCCCCGGCATCCCACCGGTAGCGCTCGGACGAAAGCACCCGCGCCCGGATTTCGAAATTCGCCAAGGGTACAATGCGGTGCTCACGAAAATTCCAGGAAGGACCCTCGCTCGGGGGACCCTGGCGAGGGTCCTCCGGCGTCAGGACACCCGGAGTTGGATGCAGCGGACGGTACAGCCAGCTGCAGATGCCCCAACCGCCGGAGAAACCGACCAAGGCAAGGAGCAGCACCCTTTCCTTGGCCCAGGCGATCAACTCGTCCAGATCCGGCATGGGCACTCAGCTTTTCGGCAGCTTCATGGCCTCGCGCACCTCGGCCATGGTGACCTGAGCAGCGGCACGGGCCCGGTCGGCGCCGACCCGAAGAATCTCATCCAGGCGCTCCGGGTGGGCTAAGTTGTCTTCGATTTTCACCCGCAGGGGTTCCACCCGGGCCGTGATGGCTTCTGCCAACCTTTTCTTGCAGTCAAAACAGCCCAAACCCGCACGGGGGCACTCCAGAGCCACCAGTTTGACCGTGTCCCCATTCGAGAAGAGTTTGTGAAAGGTGAAGACATTGCAGATCTCGGGATTGCCGGGATCGCTCTTGCGCACCCGCGCAGTGTCCGAGGCCATCTCCCGGGTGCACTTGTGGAGGATCTGCTCCGGTGTGTCGCGCAGGTAGATGCCGTTGTCGTAAGTCTTCGACATCTTGCGGCCATCCAGGCCAGGCACCTTGGGCACCTGGGTCAGCACAGCCTGCGGCTCGGGGAAGATTTCCGTGTTGTAGAGGAAGTGAAAGCGCCGGGCGATTTCGCGGGTGAGTTCCAGATGAAAGAGCTGGTCCTCTCCCACCGGAACCTTGTGGGCCTTGTAGATGAGAATGTCCGCCGCCTGCAGAATGGGATAGCCGAGGAAGCCGTAGGAACCTAGATCGGCCTCGCTGTTCTGCAGTTTTTCCTTGTAGGTAGGCACGCGCTCCACCCAGGACAGGGGCGTGATCATGCTGAAAAGCAGGTGCAGCTCCGCGTGCTCCTTCACCTGGCTCTGCACGAACAAGGTTGCACGCTCGGGATCGAGGCCCGCCGCCAGGAAGGTCGCCGCTACCTCGTGGATGGCAGGACCGATTTCCTCCGATCGGTCAAATTTCGAGGTGAGCGCATGCCAGTCCACGATCATGTAAAAGCCCTGGTACTGGTCCTGCAGCCTGACAAAGTTCTCGATAGCCCCAACGAGATTTCCGAGATGAAGAGAACCGCTGGGCTGGACGCCAGAAAGGACACGCTGCATGACTAGGCTCCCAGGATCAGACGGGCGAGAGGCTCAAGCGCCCAATAAAGGAAAAGACGAACTGGCGTCAGGAATAGGCTGACGGCACCTGTGAGCATCAGCAGGAAAAGGATAGGCATCGTGTAGGGGTGGTAGCGGTAATAGTCGTAGCGGGGCAGTATCCGATCTGGAAGCACTCCTCGCAGGACCCCCGCCCCATCAAGCGGCCCCAAAGGCAGGATGTTAAAAGCCGCAAGCAGCACATTCATGGTTACGAGTGCCCCACCAAGGCTCAGAACAAGCATCTGGCCTGCAGAAAGATCAAGCTTCGAAAGAGCCTCAGGTCCTCGAAAAGCATGATTGAGCAAAGTCCAGCGCGCGTTAGGGTCGTGAGCAGCGAAGCGCACAGAGATGCACATAATTGCCAGAACGAGGAAGCTGAGCAGCACATTGGAAACCGGACCAGCCAAAGAGACGAGTGCGCCGCTCGTTTTCATGCGGATACGACGGGTGAACCGACTCGGGTCGAATGGCACTGGCTTAGCCCACCCAATAAAAAAGCCCCCCATCAGGAGTCCAGCGAGAGGGAAAACCACCGTGCCTAGAATGTCCACGTGGGCAAGGGGATTGAGCGTCATTCGCCCCATGCGCGCCGCAGTGTCATCGTCTAGCAAGTAGGCGGCTGTGGCATGGGATGCCTCATGAACGCTGAGGCTAAACAACAATGCCACATAGCTGACCAAGACTGTTGTGATGGAAAGGTTCTCGAACAAAGCGGCTCCAAAGGAATTTCCAGAATACCCGACCAAGTCCCATCCCTCCTCCTTGCGCCTGCGCAGCAGGCCCACTCTGAACGCCGCAGACGCTCAGATGACGATCTTCTCGTGCACCAGATCGCCCTCCCGGAACCTGCTCCAGCGGAGGGGCGCGCAGTCGATGGTCTGGTACTTCCCGGTGAGGATCAGTTCTGCCAGACAGATGCCCACGGCGGGGCTCTCCATGGCACCGTGGCCGCTGTAGCCCACCTGCAGCAGCAGGCCAGGATGCTCCTCGTGCCAGCCCACGATGGCATTGTGGTCAGCTGAGCAGGTGTCGTAGAGGCTGGCCCAGCCGCTTTTCAGCTTGCAGGTGGCCACATTTGGCATGCGTTCCTGCATGGGTAGATTCACTTCGTCCACGTAGTAATCGGGCTCGAAGGTGGTATCAAGGCTGTCTGGTGCATCGTGCTTCGCCTTGCCGATCATCAGGTTCCCGGCCTCGCACTTGAAATAGATGCCCTGGTCAATGATGGTGAGCGGAAGGTCCTGCCAACGCGGATCCGAATCCGGGAAATCAGTGATGAACAGCATGCGTTTCTGGTTGACGATGGGCATGAGATCCGAATCCGGCAGGCCAGAAGCCTTCAATAGATTGTTGGTCCACGGCCCGCTGCACAAGGCAACGATGCCCGCCTCGATGTCCTCTTCCGCCCCGCCAACACTCTTCAGCCTCACTCCCGTCGCTCTCCTCGCATGATCAAAAGCAACGGCCAACACCTCGGTGTTCAGTTCTATCTGCGGCTTCGACACGAAGCCGCAGGCCCGCTCGAAGTAACCCACTGCGGCCTGGCTCGGATCGAAGGCACCGCAGTCGCAGCCGAAGACGCCGCCGACGATGGGCTGGAAGCCTAGGAATTCGCAGACCTCGGGATCTATGTGGTCCACGCCGCAGCGAAGACCTGGAATCCTGGCTTCGATCTGCTCCGGGGTCCAGATCTCGAAATTCACGCCGTTGCGGCGCCAGATCTCGGAAGCCTGGGGGATTTTCTCCCAACTCTGAGCGTAGTAAGTGAGCAGGTAGCCGCTCTGATGAAAGCCGCAGCCCACACCCATGTCCTCATGGAAGCGTTTGAGAACTTCGATGCCCTTGGTGCAGAGCTGCTGGTTGATGGAAGTGGTCCAGAGGTTCCTAAAACCCCCTGCACTGAAGGCCGTGGGGCCCGTGGCCAGGGCATCGCCGCGGTCCACCACCAGGATGGAACCCTGGAAGCCTTGATTCAGTAGGTTGAAGACCAGCGATCCGCCGGAGATGCCTGCCCCCACCACGACCAGATCAAACTTCCGCACAGAGACCTCCGGAACCGTCAGGACCTCAAGTCTGCCGCAAAGACACCAGATCCGTCACATGTGGAGGCATTCAATGAAATTCCATGGCCCATCGGCTACCCTTGGGCATCCAGACCACTTGGAGGTCCCATGTATCTGAAACTCAATCACCCCCAAGTGGCCTCCGTCGGGAAGACCGTCATCGGGTTCAACTGGATTGGCGGGAAGGAACTGGAAGGCGATCTGCCATCTTTCGATTCCAGATCCGCAGTGGACAGCCGGGACACCGTGGGCATCTTCCCCGAGTGCGGCGAGCGCGATATCGAAAAAGCCGCCAAGGCCGCCCGGGAGGCCTTCCGAACCTGGAAGGAGGTCCCTGCCCCCGTACGCGGTGAAATCGTGGGCCGTATCGGCGCGGCCCTGCTGGCCAACAAGGAAAAGCTGGCAAAGGTCATCACGCGCGAGATCGGCAAGACCACCCGGGAGGCCCGGGGCGAGGTCCAGGAGGCCATCGACACGTGCGCTTTCTTCCAGAGCGAGGGGCGCAGACTCTACGGCCAGACCGTGCCCTCCGAACTGCCCAACAAGGAAATTTCCACGTATAGGCGCCCGGTGGGCGTCTGCGGCATCCTGGCCGCCAACAATTTTCCGCTGGCGGTGCCCAGCTGGAAAATCATTCCGGCCATTCTCTGCGGCAACACCGTGATCTGGAAGCCCAGCGAGGACGCCCCCACCATCGCGTACCTATTCACCCGCTGCATGATGGACGCCGGCCTGCCGCCGGGCGTGGTGAATGTGGTGAACGGCAAGGGCCATGCGGGCTGCGGAAAATTCTTCCTTGCCGGCATCGATAAGGGCTACTACGACAAGTTCAGCTTCACAGGCTCCACCGCTGTGGGCCGCATGATCGGCGAAATGTGCGGGCGCAACCTGATCATCCCCAGTTTAGAACTGGGCGGAAAGAATCCCATGATTGTCATGCCCGATGCGGATCTTGAGAATGCCGTCCACGGCGCACTCTTTGGTGCCTTTGCGACCGCGGGCCAACGCTGCACTTCCACAGCCAACATCATCCTGCACAAGGACATCGCCCCCGCCTTCAAGGAGCGCTTCCTGAAGGCTGTGAACGCTCTGCCCATCGGCAATCCCGTCAGTCATCCCGAAGTGCTCTGCGGCCCCATGATCAATGCCCGCTTCGCCGCCGCCTTCGAGGAACACTGGGAAATGGGGAAGAAGGATGGCGCCGACCTTCTTTGCGGTGGCGCCCGCTGGACGGAAGCCAACCGGGATGCCCGGGTGCATGGCGAGATTGGGCGCGGTCAGTTCATGCAGCCCTGCGTGTGGGATGGCGTGACCCCGGAAATGTGCCTCTTCCAGACCGAGGTCTTCGGCCCCACCGTCAACCTCAGCACCGTGGAGAGCTTCGAGCAGGCCATGGAATACGCTAATGGCACACCCTATGGTCTTTCCAGCGCCATCTACACCGAGAACCGGTCCTGGGTGGATAGATTCAAGCGCGAGATCAAGGCCGGCATGTCCTCCATCAACAACTCCACGGTGGGCTCCGAGGCCCACGCCCCCTTCGGCGGCAACGGCTGGAGCGGCAACGGTTCCCGCGAAAATGGCATCTGGGTACTCGACTGGTACACGAGGTGGCACGCCGTCAACGACGACGCCAGCGGCAAACTCCAACTCGCCCAGATCGAGACCGACTATGGCAAGAAGGCCGATTACAGCGTGACCGCCTGGGATGGCATCTGACCCTTGCATTCCCGACGTCGGGTCTTGTTCTTCAACAAATCACCTGATCGAGTAGGCATCCCACAGAATCCTTGCCGCAGCCTGCCACTCCTCGGGTGGAAGCTGGTTTTCCGAGGTGGGCTGCGTCTTGTAGCGGCGGTGCATCCAGAACCAGCGAGCGGGATCATCACGCCCTTCCGCCTCGATGCTGCGGGACATCAATTGTGTGGCGATCCAGATGTCACGCGCAGGGTTCTCGGTCGCAACCACGCGCAAAGGTGGATGGATCACTACCGTCAGCGTCCCATCGGAATGAACGCGATTGAAGATCGGTACGATGGGCAGCGCGTACTTCACCGCAAGCAATCCCGCCGTGGGGTATGTCGATGCCCACCTACCGTGGAACCGCGTGAAAATGCCCTGCCCAAGAGCATCCTGGTCCAGCAGAAAGCCGACGGCCCTGCCCTTGCGCAGCACTTTGAGGGTCTCACGCATGGCACCGTCCTTGGGGATGACAGTGTTGCCGAAGCGCCCGCGAAGGCCGCTCAGATAGGGTTCCAGCAGCGGATTGTCCAGTTCACGACCGATGACCGCCAGGGTGCGTCCCTCCAGACTGAGGGCCAGAGCCATCAGTTCCCAGTTCCCGAAATGCCCCGTGAGGCCAATGAAACCCTTGCCCTCCGCAACTGCGGCATCGAAATGTTCGAGGCCTTCGAAGGTGACGAGACTTCGCACCCGTCGCTCGGACATGCGCAGCATTCTCACTGTCGCGAAGAGGAGCGAACCAAAATGGGCGAAGCAGGCCCGTGCTACGCGACGGATCCCGGCCTCGTCCAGGTTCAAGTCCGAGGCCCGGAGATTCTCCCGCACCACCCGGCGATGTCGAGCGTCCAGCAGATGGTAGAAGCGCCCCACGCCTGCGCCAAGGGCCAAGGCCATTCGCCAGGGCAGTAGCCCGATGAAACCCTCGGCGACGCGAAAGGCCGCGTATTCGAGACGATGGCGGAGGGTCGGTTCGGATCTCTTGGACATGGGGAAACCTAGTTTTCGGCTGGACTCAGTCGGAAAAATTCAACGCGGATGCACACGGATTCCCACGGATGAATACGAATGTTAAGTATGGCACGCCGTGGGCATACCATGATTCCAGCCTCTGGAGTTCTCATGCGCTTCGCCTTCGCCCTGCTCGGCCCTCCCCTGCTCGCGACCCCGCCCTCCTTCACGGTACGCGAAGCCATTCGCGCCGAATGGAAGCGACTACCACCAGTCTTCAACGAAACAGAAATTACCTGGCTTCCCGCCGCTGACCGGGCACGCCTGGAACTCACCCTGAAGCGCATCGGCGCGCCGAGTGCCCCTGCCCTGCTGCCGCCCGAACTGGATAAACCCACACTGGAAATTTGGGAAGCCAAGGCTACCGTCGCCAAGACCCCCCAGGAGCGCTTCACGGCGCTTTTCTTCCTGAACCGGTTAAAAAGCGCCAAGGCGCTTTTTACCTTGGAAGGGTTGGGGGCGAAGGATGCGGAGAGCTGGCCGAAGCCTCTGCATCTCGAGGCGCAAATCGCATCGGCGCAGTTGAACGGGTGCGAGGTGGGGCCGGAGCTTCGAGGCTTCCTGAACGCCCTGCAGAAGGCCGGGAAAATCGATCCGGTGAGGGCACAGGCCGCACGACTGAGGCTGGTGATGGGGGGCAAGGAGAAGGATCTCCTGCCACCGGTGAAGGCCACGGCGGGGAGCCTGCTGGCGCTGATGGATGCGTGGAACCGGGCCCCTTGGGAGAAGCGGGCCAGCGATGCGAAAAACATGGTGCAGGCTCGATTCGCAGCCACTTCCTCATTGCAGTGGTGGACGCCGCTCGGACTTCAGCAACCCCAGCCATCCGCGCTCCTTTCGTCGGCCAACGGGATCTACCAGAGGCTCCTGGAAGGACTGCCACCCAAGGATCTAGCTCATGACTTCCATCTCCCTCTCCTCGGCCAGTTGGACCCCCGATTCCTTGGGACCCAGGGAAGGCTTGCAGCCCTGGGACACCTCAGCAAATTCCGCGGAAAGGAAAGCGTGGAAACTCTTCTTGCAACCTATCGCTCCTTCGCTGGGACGGAAGGGCGCAACCCGTCTTTTGATGTGGTGCTTCTGGGGAGCCTCCGCCAGCTTGACCCGATGCGAGCCAACGCATTGAGGGGCCGAATGCTCGCGGGTTCCGACCCCATCGCCCGTGCGGCCGCCATCGGCGACATGAACGAAGCCACCGCCGATTTCAACGCACTCATCCAGCGACTCTGGAAGGTGGAGGAATACGACGGGGTTCAGGTGCTGCTGCACTCGCTCGAGAAGTGGCAGTTGCCGGAGGAGCGGCGCGGGGGCATCCTCCGACATTTCCTCGATCATCCCTGCTGGACGGCGCGCTTGGATGCCTGGCGCAAACTGTCCAAATTGGATGCCAAGACTCCCTGGCCTGCCGCGCCAAAGCCCAGCAACATTGACGCGGCCATCCTCAAGGAAGCCGGAAGCCTCGCCACGGCGGGCAAGCCCGTGCGGATGCGCCTCCATTTCGCGGGCAAGCGTCAGGTGACCCTGAAACTCGATCCCTTGAACGCCCCCATGAATGTGGCAAACCTTGTCCTGCTGGCCCGCAAGGGTTTCTTCGACGGCCGTCTAGTACCCCGCGTCGTGCCGGACTTCGTTGTGCAAATGGGTTCTCCCTGCGACACCATGGACGGCGGTCCGGGCTACACCGTGCGCTGCGAAAACAGCCTGGACTGGTACGGCCCCGGCAGTGTGGGTATGGCCCTCGATGGCAAGGACACCGGCGGCAGCCAGTTCTTCATTACGACCAACGCAGCACCTCACCTCACAGGCAATTACACTCGCGTCGGTGAGGTGGAGGACCCGGACCGCGCCCTGAAGATCCTGGACGACCTGGAGCTGGGGGCGAAGCTCGAGCGCGTGGAGATACTGATGCCGAGGATGAAGAGGTGAATCTCAGCCGCCACTCACGGGAGGCATCAAGGCCACTTCGTCACCCTCCGAAAGCGTGGCCTCGCGGGAGGCGAAGGCCTGATTCACGGCGAGGAGAGCATCTTCGGGAAGGGCGGCCAGGCGCGGATCTTCGAGCAGCTTGGCCAGGCAGGGCGGCGTCGGCAACGGCAACTCAAGGACCTCAAAATTCAGCAGTCCGCGATAGCGAGCGAAGACGCGCACCCGAATCGTCACTTGGGGCTCCAGGTATGGCGAATTTCGCCCGCCGGGTTCAGGCCCGTGGAGCCCGACTGGCTGGCACCCAGTTGGAGGACGAAGCTGCCGAGGCGCCATTCGAACTGGCCACTGAGGGTCGTCACCTCACCCACCTTCTTATGCGTGAAGACGAAGGGCAGCTGCCAACCCGGAAAGGCGAGCGTTTTGCCCAGGGTGACGGTGCTCTCGGAAGTGCCTGAGGCACCTGGGCGCCAGGCCACGTTCACCCGGTCCAGGTTGAAGGTCCGGCGCACCCGTTCCTGGAAATCTGCCAAGGCCAGGGTCGTCAGCAGTCCACTGCTGGTCTTGGCAAGGCCGTACGAAAGGGCGGAGGAGGCGTTGGCGGTGGAACCGATGGTCGGCGCCAGCGAAGGATCAATGAGGATGGCCGTGATTTCGTCCCTTCGCAGGGCAGGCGTGGAGTTGGGGTTCATCTCCAGGCTGTCCAGACTGCCGCGGATCTGCAGGCTCACCACATATGGCGCCACATCCACCCGCCCCAGAATATCCAGTTGAGGGAGGGATCCTGGCGCCAGTTCGGTGAACGTGATGGAACCCCGCTCCACCACGACATCTCCGGCCGGGAGCAGGTTCGTGACGCGCCCCCCAGGGATGAAATCCATCTTCCCGTGGAGGCTGGGTTTCGCCAGGCTGCCCTTCACCTTGAAACTGCTTCCGTGAACAGGCCGCCCCTGCAGCTTCAGGAGATTCGTATCGAAGGTCCAGGGCTCCGCGAGCTGGAGATCCAGATCCAGCGCGATGCGCGCAAGGGGATCCTCGGGATCCAGGCCGGAAGAGCCCGAAAGACCTCCGAGGCTACCGGAGAGGACGAGATCCCGCAGATTGATATCAGCACGGTAGAGCATCCGATTGGCCTGGAGCGTTCCCTTGAGGAGGCCCCCGCCCTCGTCGCTGCCCTTCAGTCTCGCCTGCAAATCGCCCTGCAGTTCGAAGCCTTCGGGAATATCCCGGAATTCAAACTCTTCGAGCCGGGCCTCCAGATCGTAGTCGCTGAAGCCGCCGAAACCCCAACTGCTCTTCCCCCAGAAGGTCAACGCCCCTTGTGCCATCAGACCCCGGGCCGGGTCATCCTTGGGAAGCAGGATCTCGCGCCCCTTGAAGCGTAGTGCGAAGTCCAGGTCCTCCACGCTTTGTGGATAACCGCGCACCTGCAAGCTACCGCCCACTAGGCCTAGCTTCCCGTCCAGAGTCGGCTCCCGATAGGGCCCGCCCAGAGCGAGTTCAAAGCTCGCCGCACCGCGAAAATTCAAATCCCCCAGGAGACTGTAGGAATCGAGCTCCAGGAGGTGGTCCGCAATGGGCTTAAGTTGGGCCAGTTCTGCGGAGCCTTCGAGTTTCAGCCCCAGGGGCACCACACCGTTGAAGGGGATCCGGCCGGAGGCGCGAAAGGATGCGAGGGAAGTCTCCTGGGACCTCCCCACCAGGTGAAGATCCACAGTGGCGCCCGCGGCATCACCCTGCAAAACCGTCGGTCGCTCCTGGGAAAGTTCGAAGCCATCGAAGCTACCCACCAGCTGATTCAGGCGACCTTTCCATTGCAGGCCATCCCCATTCCAGAGCCCCTCGGCAGAAGCCTCCATGCGGAGATCCTGCAGCAGATCCCGACCGAGACGGGTCGCCAGGTGCGCCGTGTCGGCAGTGTCGGGGCCAACCCGAAGATCCAGAGCAGCCATCAGCCCCTGGGTCCCATTCCAGCCGTCCAGGGTGAGCAAGGGTTTCTCCTTGCCCAGCATCCCCAGCCTCAAGCTCACGCCGTTCTCTCCGCTCTCCATGGACCCCTCGAGGCCCTCCAAACTTTGGTCCCCTAGAAAGACCCGACCACCCCGGAAACTCGCACGGCCCAACGGAATCTGGGTAGGCCCCATCGGCTGAGTCCAGGGCCCATCCAGGCTGACCTCCACCCGGGCCTGGAAGCGCGGCCCCGGAATCCCGAGCGGCTCAGAGTCCAGATCCCCCTTTAACGACGCCTGCCAGGTCCGCCGCCCCAGGTCCATGTCCATGCCACCTTGCAGGGAGAGCAACCCCGCCGGGGCATCCTCCCCTTGGCCCAGGGCAGCGAGGCTCTCGCCCATGCGCAGATCCTTCACCTGAAACTGATCCTGCGCGAGATCCATGCTGAAATCGCCACTCATGGCCGGAATTTTTAGGCCGTAGGCCATGGCGGATTCGGCCTGGGCCCCGCCTTCCACGCGGAGCCGATTGTAGGGGCCATGTATGCGCACCCAGCCGCCGCCCATGCCGCTCAGGCGGATTTCCTGAGGATCCAGGTCTGCAGCCTTCAGTCCTTCTTCCACGGGCAGGCGAGAGGCCCGGTAGCACATATTGATCTCGTCCTGCCCTGGTGGAAGCTGACCCCAAGTGAGCCAGAGTTCACCCCAGCCGCGCCCATCACCCTTGAAGAGCTCGATGTTCGATAGATTCAGCTCCGTTCCCTGGATCGCCACCCGCGCCTGCAGTCGATCCGCTCGGGCGCCATGCCAGCGAGGTTCCCGCACCTCGCCGTCCCCGGACAAGACCAGGCCATCTGCACGAGTCCAGCGGACCTGGGATTGAAAATGAACCCGGCCCGCCATCTGGTAAGGCTGGACGGCGCTCCTCAACCCCTCGGCAGAGCGCCGCTCCTTGTCGCCAATCTTCCAGGCGCCCAGAACCTCCGCAACCACGGACGCGTCCGTGTCCAGCACGCCCTCGCCCGCCAGTTCCTGGACCCCGCGCCGGGTGAGGGTCGCATTTCCGCGACCCTGCAAGCCCAGCTTGGGCAAATGGATCTCGAGTTTCTCGGCCTTCAGCTGTCCGCCCTGGAGCTTCAGAGAGGCGCCCCCCGCGGGCAGTCCGCTACGGGTGAGACTCACCTGGAGATCCAACTGCACTCGGTCTAGGGGCGGGAAGGACCAGGGACTCCCGGGGATGAAGGCTTCGCCATCCAGGTTGGCAGCGGCCTCCCCGAGGAAACCGACTCTCGCCAAGGCGGCCAAAGGCCCGAGGCCCACATCGCGACCCTGGATTTGGATGCGGCTGCCCTCGCTCTGCCGCCATGTCCCCTGAACCTCCACGGCCCCGTCCGGCGAAGCCCACGCCAGCCGATGAATACTGGCGTAGGTCGCTGTTCCGCTGGCACTCAGTGCGAGCGTTCCTGGGCGGAGCTGCAAGGCGGCACTTTCCAGTTCGCGCCCGTTCACGGAGAGTTTCCAGAGTGGCTGCCGGGCCTGCCCCCAGGCCTCAGCCTTGAAATCGAAGGTGCCCACGGGTCCACTGGCCTCGGGCAGCAAGAGTCTCCGCAGCTGGGCCAAATCCAGGCTGCCGTTCACGGAAGAGCCGAGCTTTTCGCTTTCCGTCTCATACCGCCCCTGCCAGGCCGCGTGGGTATTCCCGAGTTTGAGGGAGCCATTGCCGATGGAGACCACACCGTCGTTGAATTCGCCCTGAAGAGCCAAGCGCCCCTCGAGCAGGGAAAGCCCCTCACCTGCCTTCAACCCCTGCGTGTCCAGGGAGAGCTTCAGGCTATTGGCCTCCGGCCCCTGGCCATGGACCGCGAAGGAGGAGGATATGAGCGGAATCCCCCAGGCGGGTTCCCGAACCGAGACCTGACCCTCTCGGATGGAAATCTGGTCCACCTGCCAGTGCGCCTTGGATGTCCGCGGGGGGCGTTCCTTCATGCGGATGCGCCCGACCCGCGCCGCGTCCAGGAGGATCCGCGGGCGATCGACATCCAGGCGACGGATCCGGATGGCACCTCCGAGCAGGGCTCTCGTGTCCATTACGACTTCTACGCGTTCGACCTGGACCAGATCTTCGCCCAAACGCAGCCGATGCGCCACGATCCGGCCCTCGAACAGGTGCAATTCCAGACCCCCGAGTTGAAGGCCCAGTCCCATCTCCTCGCGCACTTTGTCGTCCGCCTTCGCGACGACCCAGCGGGTGAAGAAGGGGCGTTGGAGCGTCCACCCGGCCCCCCCCAGCACCACCGCGCCGGCAACCAGCGTGTAGGTCGTGCGACGGAACCAACGGCGAGTCCACATTGCCAGGAATCCCTTCCGCCGGACCTCATCCATCTCAGTTTTTCTCCCCACAACTCGGGCACGCAGCTGCATTGCGCGGCAGAGGTCGGTAGCAGAAGCGGCAGAGGCGCGGCTGAGTATGGGTGGCGGGGTGCTGCGCGGAAACCGGGCCGGACCCTGCGGGATTCATTCCTGCAGCCATGGGCCGGGTATCCTTGGCGATGGCATTCTTCAGGCGATTGAGGTCATTCAGAAGGGCCTGGGCAGAGAGGAAACGCTCGCCCAGATTCACGGAGAGAGCCTTCATCACCACTTCGGAAAACGCCTTGGGCACCCCCTGGTTCTTGAGATAGGGCGGCACAACGGGTTGAGTCTGGAAGGCCTGGGCAATCTTCACGGGGTCCGCGTCGTAGAAGGGCACGGTGCCCGTGAGCATTTCGTACATGGTGATGCCGAGGCTCCAGAGATCACTCTGGAAGACCGCGCGCCCCCGAAAGTGCTCGGGGGCCATGTACGGCGGGCTGCCGATGCGGGTACGGGCAAAAAGATCCTGGCTCGCCAGGATCCGCGAGGTCCCGAAGTCCGTTACCTTGGCCAACCCGGTGGCCGTGAGCAGGATGTTCGCGGGTCGCAGATCCCGGTGCAGGATCTTATGGGAATGCGCGAAGCCGATGGCCGAAGCCGCGTCGATGGCGATCTCCAAGGCCCTCAGCGGCGACAGGCTGCGCTCCCTGCGGATCAGCTTGTCGAGGCTCTCGCCGTCGATGTATTCCATCACCATGAAAAAGGTGTCGTCCTTCCGTTCCACGGTGATCAGCTCGACGATGTTCGGATGTTTCAGCCCTGCCATGATGCGGGGTTCCTGCAGCATCCCTTGCTCGTCCTGCTGATGGTGGGGCACCTTCAGCGCGACCTTGCGGTTCAGGAGCTTGTCCTCCGCCAGGTAGACCGTGCCAAAGCCCCCGGACCCCAATCGGTCCAGGATCTGGTACTTGCCCAGCATCTGGTCTTTGGAAAGCACGGACTGCTCCACTGATTCAACCAGAATGCCGCGAAACGGCCTTGCGAGGGAATCTTGATCCGAATTTCCCCCGCAGGACAAGGATTCGAACCAGGGACCTCCCCGATTTGTGGAAGGGGAGCGCTTCTGAGCCTGCTGGTAGGGCGGCTTTCCCACGGTCTCGAAACAGTCGAGTTCGGGTGGTGGCAGGATCTACCAATAGGGTGGCGAGGTCTTCAACCCGTGGTCGAAAATCTGGAAAGTCACCCGGATTCCCAATCCTACGGGAGCGAACGAGTTGGTTCAAGGCATCCCACCACCATCTTGAATGCTGCCAGGGAGGAATCGCTCCAGGGGCACCCGATAGGCAGCGCCCCGGCCTGCGCCATGGGAAATCAGCAATCCAAACTCAACCAATTGGACCAAGTCACGGGTGGCCGTGATTCGGTTCGCTCCCGTCACGGTGCGGTAGTGGCGGTTGCTGAGCGTTCCCTCTTCTTTCTTGATCACCATCTGGACGTCACCCAGTTCCTGGAGTGGTTCCTGAAGGAGCTGCTCCAGGCCACCCACAGCGAGCGCTTTCTGGTGTTGCTTACGGAAACTCCGTAAACACGATGTTTCCTGTTCGTTCTGTTCATATCCAAGACCGGCTTTGGCATCAGAGCCCGGAGGGAGTCGGAAGTGACCAGGAGGCAAGGCAAACCCCTCGACCAGATCCCGGCTATCAAGCTGGTGCCCACCACCGCAGGTATCATTGAAGGAGGGGAATCCCATGGAACCC
>CAIPUA010000285.1 GCA_903868115.1 uncultured Holophagaceae bacterium | reverse complement strand
GCTGGTCTGCCTCGCCTTCCTCGCGTTCCCGCTCTTGGCTCAGAAGAAGCCCGAAGCCAAGGGGCCGACCTACGCGCCCAATCTCTCCCAGTGGCGGCTCGAACTCACGCCGGACCTGGGCGGCTGGCTGATGGCAGGCAAGCAGGAACTCCGCATCAAAATTGTCGATCCGAAGGATCCCGAGCCGTCCAGGGATGAGGCCCAAGCCAACGACTTTGAAGGCGAGGCTTTCGAGGGCGAAGAGGAGGCCGAGGTTCCGGAAAAAACCGCGGACCAGCTCAAGCGTGAGCGCCTGGAGCAGGAGGAACAGGTTCGCCGCAATGCCTGGCGGCAGCGCCGTCTGCTCATCTGGTTCAACGGCGTTCCCAGCAGTCAGGACGCGCAGGTAGGCCACACCACCCAGTTCACCGCCGCCTCCCAGAACGGTGAGAACCGCCTGGAGATTCTGGAGCCCGATTCCGGCAAACGGCTGGTGCGCAGTTGGTGGACCTTTGCCACGAGCACCCGGCTGCGGATCTTCCGGGTGCGGGCGGCGGATGATGACTGGGGTGGCGGCAATCTGGAGATCCTGGAACCCAGCGGCGATCTGGCCTCCAGCGGGCGCCGCACGACCTCCGGCGGCACCATGGACTGGGGCAGCGGCTACACCCACCCAAATCCGCCCGCGGGCACCTTCACGCTGCGCTGGGCCGGCGGCTATCGCGGTGGCAAGCCTTTCAAGGTGGTCCTGGAGGCCATCCTGGATGGTGGGACGGACAGAGAGCGCCACGCGCGCTTCGAAGCCCTGATCCTTCCGGGCGCCGGGTCGGTCCTGGTCGGGAGTTTCGATGTGGAGGACTAGGCTGCTGGTGGGTGCCCTTTTCGCGCTGGCGCTGCCGCTGCTGGCCCAGGGACCCATCGCCGCCTCGAAGCTCGAGACCCCGGTGCTGCTGCCGGGCGAAGGCTTGGCTGTGGCAGGTCCCGATGGGGTGATTCACACGTACGGCGAGGCCACCCGGGAGACCCCCATGGGCAGCCTCGCCAAGCTGCTCTGGATGCGCCTGGAGGGCGATGAGTGGTCCTCCCTTGGGGTGGAGTTCAAGTGCACGGGTGCATGGAACGGGCACCGCTGCTGGCTTGCGAAGGGCCACGGCCGGGTGGATCTCAGCAAGGCGCTACAGGAGAGCTGCAATTTGGCCTTCCTCGCCTGGGTGCAGATGAGCGCGGAGCGCTGGCGGCGCTACTACGGCGAGGGCGTTGCTCGGGTGCGGCTGGACGAGGTCTTTGGGCCCTTCGCGGGGAACCGCCTCAAGGCAGGTGATGGCCTGCCCGAGTTCGGCCCGGAATGGATCGGTGACGGCGACCTCCTCCGCACTAGTCCCGAAGCCATGCTGGGGTGGATGCTGGATCCTCACCAGGAGCAGACCATCGGGAGCTGTCGCCGTCACCTTCTGGGCTTCGTGGGGAGCATGATCAAGAACCTGCCCTGGTGGGCGAAGACCGGCACGGCGCCGGTGCCGGGTGCGCCGGGCGAGACCTATGCGTGGGTGGCGGGCAGCAACGAGTTGATCACCTGTGTGCTGCGGTTGCCGCGGGGGAAGGGCAGGGCTGATGGCCTAGCGCGCTTCCGCAGCCTGATGAAGATTCCCGACAAGAAATGATCCTGGCGGTGTGTTTTACCACACGCGGAACGGCCGGCTCCCGGAGGTTGCCGGGGGAGAGG
>CAIPUA010000284.1 GCA_903868115.1 uncultured Holophagaceae bacterium | reverse complement strand
CCATGATCGGCTGGATGGGCACGGCCATGCTCTGCTACGTGACGCCCAAGGAGCACTTGGGCCTGCCCAACAAGAAGGATGTGAAGGACGGCGTCATCACCTACAAGATCGCCGCCCACGCCGCCGATCTGGCCAAGGGCCATCCCAGTGCCCGGGCCTGGGACGATGCCATGAGCAAGGCCCGCTTCGAGTTCCGCTGGGAGGATCAGTTCGCCCTGGCCCTGGATCCCGAGACCGCCCAGGAATTCCACGATGCGACCCTGCCCGCCGAAGGGGCCAAGGTGGCCCACTTCTGCTCCATGTGCGGCCCCCACTTCTGCTCCATGCGCATCACCGAGGATGTCCGCAAGTATGCCGACGAGCACGGCTACGGCGAGAAGGAAGCCCTGGAGAAGGGCATGGAGGACATGTCAAAGGAGTTCGTGCAGCAAGGGAGCGAGGTCTATCACCAGGCGTGATTTCCGCCATCGGGGATCGGCTCAACTCCAGCTCGGCTTGCGGGAGTCTGGTCGGGACCTCAAGCTTGTCTTCGTGGAACCCAGGCGACCCGACCCCAACGAACTGCTCAAGCAAGTCCAGGAAGAGGAGGCCCGGCAGGCCAGGGCCAAACTAAAGATCTTCTTCGGTATGGCGCCCGGCGTGGGCAAGACCTACGCCATGCTCCAGGATGCCCAGGATCGCCTGGACGAGGGTGTGGATGTAGTCATCGGCGTCGTGGAAACCCATGACCGCTCCGAAACGGCTGCGCTGCTCGCAGGACTGAACACCCTTCCGAAACGCACCCTTCCCTACCGCGGGATCAGCCTGGAGGAGTTTGATCTCCAGGGTGCCATTCTCCGCAAGCCCCAGCTCATGCTGATGGATGAGCTGGCCCACACCAACGTGCAGGGATCCATCCACGGCAAGCGCTGGCAGGACGTCTGGGATCTCCTGGATGCGGGCATCAATGTCTACACCACCGTCAATGTCCAGCACATCGAGAGCCTTAAGGACATCGTCGCCCAGATCACGGGCGTCATCGTGCGGGAAAGCATTCCAGACACGATCCTGGCCCGGGCTGACGAGATTGAACTGGTGGACCTGCCACCCGAGGAATTGATCCAGCGCCTGAAGGAAGGCAAGGTCTACATCCCAGAGCAGGCCCGACACGCCATCGACCGGTTCTTTCGCAAGGGGAATCTGCTGGCCCTTCGGGAACTGGCCCTCCGCCGAACCGCAGATCATGTTGATGCGGACATGCGGCGCTACATGTCCGACCAGGGCATCACCAAGACATGGGCCGTCGATGACCGCCTTTTGGTCTGCATAAGCCCGGCACCTGAATCCGCGCGCCTCATCCGAGCCACCCAACGCCTCGCCGAACGTATCAAGGCACCCTGGATCGCGGCCTATGTGGAGACCGGGCGCATCCGCCATTCCGGGAAGGAACGCGACCAGATCGAGGAGCATCTCCGTCTGGTGGAGCGCCTGGGAGGTGAAACCGCCGTGTTGCAGGGCAACCTCACCCTGGCCGAGGACCTCATAGCGCTCGCTGTATCCCGCAATGTCACCCGCATCCTGGTGGGGAAACCCGGAGGCCCACCCTGGCTGAGGTTCTTGAGACCCTCGCTGGTGGATCTGCTGGTGCGAATTGGTGGGCAGATCGATGTCATGGTCATCGCCCGGGACCAGGACCTGGAACTTCCTCCGCCCCGCACATCCATGAGCCGCCCCCGAATTACACCGCCTCTGCTTCACTTCCTCGGGTCGGCCTTGGTGATCGGGTCTGCCACGGGTCTGGGGCTCCTCATGCAAATGCGCCGCTTCGAGCTCGCGGACATCGTCATGGTCTATGTGCTGGGCATTCTGATCGTGGCCACGCGGTTTGGCCTCTGGCCTGCGGTGACGGCTTCCATCCTGAGTGTGGGAGCCTTCGATTTCTTCTTCGTGCCCCCCACCCTCTCCTTTACCATCTCGGACGCCAAACACGCAGGCACCTTCGCTGTGATGCTCACCGTTGGCATCGTCATCGGCAATCTCGCCGAGCGCATCCGGGCCCAGGTGCGTCTGGCGCGCGTCCGCGAACAACGCACCCTGGCCCTCTTCCGGCTGGCGGCCGAACTGACTCGCAGTGGCGGAACCGCCGCCATGGTGGAATCAGCCATCCGCAGCGTGGCCGCACAATTCCAAAGCTTCGTTTCCATTCTTCTCCCGGATTCGGAGAGCCGCTTGAAAAGCAAAGAGCAAAAGGATCCGACCGGAGCCTTTTCCCCGGATGAACTGGGAGTGGCGCAGTGGTCCTTCGACCACCACGAAGTCGCGGGCCTCGGCACTGAGACACTGCCCGGCTCGAAAGCTCTGTACATCCCCCTGAAGGGTTCTCGGGGACCCATCGGCGTCATGGTCGTCAAACCTGATGACGCACCCCATTGGGCCGAACCCGACCAGCGGCACCTCCTGGAGGCCTTCGCCAACCAAACCGCGCTGGCTCTGGAGAGGGCCCTGCTCTCGGAACAGGGAGCTGAAACTCAGCGAAAGATGGACCGGGAGCATCTGCACAACGCGCTTCTTTCGTCGGTATCCCACGATCTGCGCACGCCTCTGGGCAGCATCATCGGTGCGGCAAGCACGCTGCTCGAAAACGATGCAGGCCTGAATCTGGATGGACGCAAAGGCTTGCTGGAGTCCATCCACGAGGAGGCGCATCAACTCCAGCGCCTTGTCACCAATCTGCTGGATGTCACGCGTATGGAATCCGGCGTGGTGGAAGTGAAGAAGGAATGGGTGCCGGTGGAGGAACTCGTCGGCATGGCCTTGGAGCGCTTAAGTCGTGTACTGGGGGGCCGCGAAATCAAGGTGGAACTGCCCGCCAAACTCCCCCTCGCGCCTGTCGACCCTGTCCTGATGGAACAGGTGCTGGTCAACCTGCTGGAGAACGCCGCCAAATTCTCTCCCGTGGACCGGCCCATCGAGATCCAGGCGTGGGCGACCGAACGCACCGTCACCCTTGCCATCGCGGACCACGGTAGCGGACTGCCCGAGGGCCTCGATGAAAAGATCTTCGACAAGCTCGTGAAGGCCGCCAACCCGTTCGGCCGACCGGGAGCGGGCCTCGGGCTGACCATCTGCAAGGGCATCGTGGAGGCTCATGGAGGCTGGATCCAGGGCAGCAACCGCCCTCAGGGCGGCGCCCAGTTCCTGGTCAGCCTGCCTCTGGGCGTTGCAAAGCCCCCGCTCCCGGAGGAGGCTGGGGATGCCTGATCTGGGCGCCCCTCGCATCCTCGTCATCGATGACGAACCCCCATCCGGCGCTATCTCAAAACGACCTTGGAAGCCCAGGGCTATGTCCTGCTGGAGGCCGCCTCCGCCGCCGAAGGTGAGGTCTTGACCCTCGGCCAACGCCCAAATGTGATTCTGCTGGACCTCGGACTGCCGGATCGAGATGGCATCGAGCTGGCCCGGTCCCTTCGGGAAGGATGCCCTTCTCCCATCATCGTGATCTCGGCCCGGGGCCAGGAGGAGGACAAGATCCAGGCCCTGGATGCGGGCGCCGATGACTACCTGACCAAGCCCTTCAGCACCGGCGAACTGATGGCCCGGATCCGCGTAGCCCTACGCCACGGCTTCCGGGACCAGGACGCGCCCGAGGAGGCCATTTTCGACCTGGGACCGTGGCAGGTGGATCTGGCCCGCCGTGAAGTAAAACGCTCGGGCGCGCTTGTAGATCTCACACCCAACGAATACCGCTTGCTCACCACGCTCATCCGCCATGCGGGGATGGTGCTCACCCATCGGCAACTGCTCAAGGAAGTCTGGGGTGGCGTAGCCGGGGCACAGCCCCACTATCTCCACGTCTACATGGCTCAGTTGCGCCAGAAGCTCGAGCCGGAACCCGCCCGTCCTCGGCACCTCATCACGGAACCTAGCGTAGGGTACCGGCTCAGGGTGGAATAACCAACAAGCCTGGGAATGGCCTGAGGGGCCCTGTAGTTCCCCATCCTGTCGGCTCTCTCCGGGAGCCCAGCCTCCCCCTGGTTGCTGCGTGTGCCCGGCGCAGGGCAATTACACCAAATTTTTTTCGCAACACGGTATAAGATTCTGGACAATCGAAACTCAACTAGCCGCAGGGTCGGCCGGTGAACCGCGACCCCCTCCCGAGAATTCCATGCGAATCTCCCGCCTCTGTTGTCTGATTTTCGCCCTTCCACTCAAGGGGCAGGCCCTCGCAGAGAAGGAACCCGACACGCTGATCCAGCTCTTGAATACGCCTGTGATCAGCGCCAGCAAGCGGGAACAGAAACTCATCGAAGCCCCTCAGGCCATGGAGGTCATTACCCGCCGGCAAATTCAGCGGATGGGAGTGTTCCGGTTGCAGGATGTGCTGCGCCAGGCCACCTCCGTGAGCCTCCTGGACACGGATCCCCAGAACACCTATGCGGGAATCCGGGGCAACTTGACGGAAGGCTACCCCAAGAACATCCAGGTGCTCATCGACGGTGTGCCGTTCTACAACGCGGTTCGCGGGGCGGTCGATCTGGATAATCTGCCCATCCCCATCGGACTCATCGAGAAGATCGAGATCGTGCGCGGGCCCTCCTCCCCGCTTTATGGCGCCGGGGCCGTCGGTGGCGTGATCGCAATCTACACGAGAAAATCGAGCGAAGCCTCCGCATCCGCTCGACTGGGGATCGGGGAAAACAAACGACATTACGCGGCCGATTTGTCCCAACAGGTGGGTCACCTGAATTTCTCCCTTGGGTTTGACGGGGGTTCCAGCCAGGACAGTGGCTTTCCCTACCGCCCCCTGGGGAACGTAAGCCCCTTCTATCAGCCAACGCCCGCACAGCGCGAACAGCTCACCGGAGATGCCTCCCACCAGCACCAGGCGCTGTTCCGGGGCGAATACGCCGCAGGAACGACCACTGTATCTCTGATCGCTGGAGAGGCCGAGAAGAAGACAGGTAACAACTTTGGAAGCGGCTTCGTCATTCCGTACGAGCGCTTCGAGAACGATTTCACTAAGCTGAGCTGGCAGCAGGCATGGGCTGAGTCCCTGCGGACGGAACTGAGCGTCCATGCCCTCAATCTAACCTCCTTTACAGGGGACTTCACCCAACCGGAATCCAGATTGATCGACTACGCCAGCCAGCAGGTGTCCCTTCAGGTCAACGCCGATCCCGGCGAGGAGCTCCACGTGGTGGCGGGCTGGGACGCCCGCAATTCGCATGCCTCATCGGTCCTGGGTGGCCCGATAAAGGAAGCCCGTGACCAGGCCTGGGGAATCTTTCTGGTGGTGGATTGGGCCTTTCTGCCGACCTGGGACCTCAGCCTGGGTGGACGCTACGAGCAGGATTCCATGGGTGGCGCCCGCATTTCGCCCCGGGCTAGCCTGAGCTGGAAACCATCCGAGAACAGCAACCTTCGCTTTGGCTTTTTCACTTCCGCCCGAAGTCCCCAGGTGCTAGAGGCCCGCATTTCCTCCTCCAGGCCAACCCTCATCATCCCGAACCCGGATCTGAAGGTCGAACGAACCGACAGCCTTGAACTGGGCTTCCGCCAAGCCTGGCGGGGATGGACCTTCGACGCCACGCTCTTTGACATGTCCTTTGACGATCTGATCGCGCGAACGACCGTGCTTCAGACGCCTGCCCCCTCGGGTACGCGCCAGTATGTAAATGTTGCGGGCACGGCCAAGAACAAAGGTGTGGAACTGACGATCCAGAAGGCCATAGGGCCAATGGTCTTGGGGGCCAACGGGACCTTCCTGTCCTTCAAGGACAAAGACCAGAACGACTATGTTTACACCCCCAAGCAGGTGACCAACCTTTTCGCCCGGTTCATCTACAGGAACTTGAACGGTTACGCTGGACTGCAATATATCAGCGGACACCGAATCGGAAACTTCCTCGGGACACCCACCTACGAGAAGGTCAACGCTAGGCTCCGAGGTAGGGTGAACATCAACTACGACGTTTCGGAGCGCCTCACCCTCTCCGTCTTCGGGCTCAACTTGGGCGGTAGCCATGATGCCCTTGGGGCCGGCGGGGCTTTGCAGTCCCCCATCCTGCGAGGTTCCAGCCGCGAAATTGGCGCCTCGCTGGGCCTCAACTGGTAGGCAGACACCCCAGGCCTGCGGAAAGTTCCGCTGTGTGATCGGAAAAGGATGCCGTCTACCTCGCCAAGGAGATTTTTCCGTCCGGTGGCAGCTTGGCAGGCTGGCCCTTGGGCGCGATCGGAGGGGGAGCGAAAGGCTTTGGGGGGTCCAGCAGACTGCCCGATTCGCGTCCACCTCCGGTGGTGATGGACATGCCGCGGTCCATGTTGGACCGGGCCAAGTCGCCGGTAGCCATGATGCCCTCGAGCTTGAGCTTGAACTCACCCACATTGGTGGCGCGCTTGAGGGCTTCGTCTACGGTGATCAGGCCCTCCTGAAGCAGGAAGTAGAGGCTCTGGTCGAAGGTCTGCATGCCGTACTGACTGGTGCCGGAGGCGATGACATCCCGCAGTCCCTTGGTGCGTTCCTTGTCCTCGATACAGGTACGAACCGTCTCGGTGGTAATGAGCACTTCCACGGCAGGCACACGACCATGCCCGTCCGCCCGGGGCACGAGGCGCTGGGAGATGACAGCCTTTAGCACTTGGGCCAGTTGCAGACGGATCTGCTTCTGGTGGTGGGGCGGGAAAACGCTGATGATGCGATTGATGGTCTCCGTGGCATCCAGGGTGTGGAGCGTGGAGAACACCAAATGGCCCGTCTCGGCGGCATGAATGGCCGTCTCGATGGTCTCCAGATCGCGCATTTCACCCACCAGAATGACATCGGGATCCTGACGCATCGCCGCCCGTAGGGCCGAGGCGAAACTCTTGCAATCCGCCTCCACTTCGCGCTGGTTGATGATGGAGAGATTGTCCCGGTGGAGATATTCGATGGGGTCCTCGATGGTGAGGATGTGCTCAGTCCGGGTCGCGTTGATGAGGTCTATGATGGCTGCGAGGGAGGTGGACTTGCCCGAACCTGTGGTGCCCGTCACCAGGACCAGTCCGCGCTGTTCCTCAGCGATCTTGTTGAGGGCGCGGGGCAGCATCAGGTCCTCGATGCTGAAGATGCGGCGAGGAATCACGCGGAGCACCATGCCCACCGTGCCTCGCTGGTTGAAGATGTTGCAGCGGAAGCGCCCCAGGGCCGGTACGGAGTAGGCGAGATCGATATCCATATTCTCCTTGAACTTCGCCTTCTGGCGGTCCGAGGACATGATCGAGTAGGCCATCGCGATGGTGTCTTCCTGCACCAGTTTCTTGAACTGGTTCAAGGGCGTCAGGTGGCCCTTCACGCGAGCGATGGGGAAATTTCCAACCTTCAGATGGAGATCGGATCCGCCCAGGTCCACGACGGTGGTCAGCAGTTCATTGATGTGCATGGACTTCTCCAGGGTCGGGTTTTCGCCCCATCATACAGCCCTAAGCAAGCATTCGGGGCAAACGAGAAGGAATCTTGCCTCGGAAAAGTTGTCGTACGCTGGTAAAATGATGGGTTCGGCCCGCTCTTCCTCCTGAACCCGGAGGCCCGGGTCCCCCTGAGCCCCAGGCCCCAAGCCTCTTGCCCCGAGTCCCCCATGACGCCCATCGAAAAATTTCGCAACATCGCCATCATCGCCCATGTGGACCACGGGAAGACCTCCCTGGTGGATGCCATGTTCAAGACCGCCCATGTTTTTCGCGACAACCAGCGGGTCCAAGAACAGGCCATGGACTCCAATGACCAGGAGCGGGAGCGAGGCATCACGATCCTGGCCAAGACCACGGCCATTCACTGGGGCGGCTACCGCTTCAACATTGTGGACACGCCCGGCCACGCCGATTTCGGCGGCGAGGTGGAGCGCGTACTCAGCATGGTGGATTCCGTACTCCTGGTCGTGGACGCCTTCGATGGCCCCATGCCCCAAACGAAGTTCGTGACCCGCAAGGCGCTGGCGCTGGGCCTGAAGCCCATCGTCGTCATCAACAAGGTCGACCGCCCCGGCTCGCGTCCGCTATGGACCCAGGATGCCGTCTTCGAACTGCTGATCGAACTTGGCGCCCACGATGAACAGTTGGATTTCCCCGTGGTCTTCACCTCCGCGAAGCTCGGCTACGCCATGCATGATGTCAACGACAACCCCGAGGGCATGAACCCGCTTTTCGACACTATCGTGAAATATTGCCCGCGCCCTCAGGGTGATCCGGAGCAGCCCCTGCAGATGCAGGTGACCCTCATGGACTACAACGACTTCGTGGGCCAAATCGGGATCGGACGCATCTTCAACGGCACCCTCAAGATCGGCGATCAGGTTTCGCTGGTGAAGCGTGACGGAGCCGTCCAACAGCACAAGGTGACGATGCTCTACGGCTTCGAGGGCCTCACGCGGATCAATCTCACCGAGGCCAGTGCCGGCAACATCGTGGCGCTCGCGGGCATCCCGGATATTCGCGTTGGCGAGACCATCGCCAGCCTAGAGAACCCCGTGGGCCTGCCCTATGTGGACATCGACGAACCGACCATCTCCATGATGTTCATGGTTAACACGGGCCCATTTTCGGGTCAGGACGGCAAATATACCCAGTCCCGCCGCATCCGCGAGCGCCTGACCAAGGAACTGCAGCACAATGTGGCTTTGCGGGTCGAGGATACGGACAGCCCCGATAGCTGGAAAGTGAGTGGCCGTGGCGAGTTGCACCTCTCGGTGCTCATCGAGACTTTACGCCGGGAGAACTTCGAGCTCTGCGTGAGCCGCCCCGAAGTCATCATCCACACCAACCCGGAGACGGGCGAGAGGGAAGAGCCCTACGAGGATCTTCAGGTGGACGTGCCCGACACCTACATGGGCGTAGTCATGGAAAAACTGGGCGCCCGCAAGGCTGAGATGCAGGACATGGGCAACGAGATGGGCCGCGTGCGGCTGCACTTCAAGATCCCCAGCCGCGGCCTCATCGGCTATCGCTCAGAATGTCTCACGGACACCCGCGGCGAAGGCATTCTCAACAGTATCTTCAGCCACTACGGTCCCTATCGAGGTGAGATGCCCAGCCGCAAGAACGGCGTACTCATCAGCATGGACGCCTGCGAATCCGTGGGCTTCGCCATCATGAACCTCGAAGACCGCGGCAAGTTCTTCATTCATCCCGGCACCAGGTGCTATGAGGGCATGATCGTAGGCGAACACTGCCGCGATAACGATCTGGTGGTAAATGTCGCCAAGGCCAAGAAGCTCTCGAACATGCGCTCCAGTGGCAGCGACGACGCCACGCGCCTCACCACGCCCATCGAGCACACCCTCGAGCAGGCCCTGGAATACATCGACGACGACGAGCTCGTGGAAGTGACCCCCAATTTCATCCGCATGCGCAAGAAGGTTCTGGGCACCAGCGACCGTAAAAAGTCGGAAAAGCGCACGGAGAATTGATGCGATAGGGTAGCGGTCGGAGGCGTCGATGCCGGATGCGCATTCACCACTGCCCTATACCGCCCCTGCCCATGCGACAGGCCTTCAAAAGCTTGGTCCCGGTGGTCTGAGCACCTTCCTGCTCGCCCTTTCCGGATCCATGCTGCTGGCAGGTCTGCCTCTTTTGTGGCGCCTGAGGCGCGTACTCCGTGCCGCCCGAAGCGAAAGGCCCTCACCCGCGGATGTCATTCTGGTCCTGGGCCGCAGACTCAGGGACGACCAACCCACAGCTGTCTTCAAGGCCCGCCTCGCCCACGCCGCAGATCTTTGGCACCAGGGACTCGGCCCCCGGATCCTGGTGGCAGGTGGCATCACCGGGAAGGCCTCGGTCAGCGAAGCCGAGGCTGGATGTGACTGGCTCCAGAATCACGGCATTCCCTCATCCGCTCTCCTCATCGAGAATCGCAGTCAGCACACGCTGGAAAACCTTTTCTGGGTGCGGGAACTGATCCGGGCCGAAGGTCTGCGATCTATCATTCTGGTTAGCGACCCCTTGCATCTTGCACGAGCGCAGGCCATGGCCGAGGGCTTGGGCCTTCGGACCTACCTAGCTCCCGCCGATTCGGCCCCGCCCGCCCGCATTACGCTGCGATGGTGGGGACGCGCCCTCTCCGAGGCGTTTCTGCTGCACTGGTACTGCACCGGCATGACCTTCAGCCGGCTGACGGGGTCCAGGAAACAGCTGGCAAGGGTCACCTGAGGGGCCGGGTCCTCACGCCACAACCATCACGTCGGCCACGACCCGGTTGCCATTGCCCTGGTATTCGATCTGATCGAACACGTCCATCTTGGCGAGCAGAATGCCGCGTCCGTGGTTGTCGAAGATCCTCGCCGGGCTGGGGACGATGTACTGCCGCCAATTGAATCCGGCCCCCTGATCTTCGATCTCGAATCGAATCCGGCTCGCCGTCCGAGTGAAGCCGACCTTGACCCACTTGTTCACATTCTCCGGCAGCTGCTGCCGACGCTCCACCTCCGCACGCCAACCATGCGAGGTGACCAGCTCGGTCTTCTCCAGGTAGCTGATCCCCAGATTCCCGTGTTCGAGGGCATTGATCATCAGTTCCGACAGCCCCACCACGGTGCGGTCCGATTCCGGGCAGGCCTTGGCCAGGAGGTTCGTCAATTCATGGCACTGGGTCAGCGTCTGATATCGGAAGCTGCCTTGATCCATCATGGGAAGAGCTGAATAGGCACGCTCCAGCTCAGCGCAGAGGATCGCCCGCCGGGCCTGATCCTCAGCCGCCGTGCGGACCACCGCTACCACCATGTTTTTATTCAGCGGCTTGGTCAGATAATAGTAAGCGCCGGCCAGCAGACCCTCCATGATCTCCTCGCCACTCGTCAGGGCCGTCTGCAGGACCACGGGCAGGGATCTGAGCCCCGCGGAGTGCTTGATGCGGCGAAGGAGTTCGAGACCATCCATTCGAGGCATCATCCGATCCAGCAGGAGCACATTGAAATGCCCTGGATCCGCCCGGAGCATGGCCAAGGCCTCCAGCCCATCCTCGGCAGTGGCGGTTTCCATGCCGTTCTTGACCAGGATTTTCGTCAGCGCCGCAAGGTTCGCGGGATCATCGTCCACGATCAATACTCGGGGGGAACCCATCCTTGCCTCCCTCGGCCGGAGTGCCAAGGATCGCGTATTTCCGGGGTTACATCCAAAGGAAATGCCAAAGAGCCCGGCTCGGAAGCCAGGCTCCTTAGTCTCGTGTTGTCCAGCTTAAGCCAGGGCGTTCACTTTCTCGGTATCCCCTGTGGGGATACGCGAGGCTTCACAAACAAAGAGCCCGGCTCGGAAGCCAGGCTCCTTAGTCTCGTGTTGTCCAGCTTAAGCCAGGGCGTTCACTGTCTCGGTATCCCCTGCGGGGATACGCGAGGCTTCACGAACAAAGAGCCTGGCTCGAAAGCTAGGCTCTTTGGTCTCGCATCGCCCAGCTTAAGCCAGGGCGTTCACTTTGAGGGTCAGGCGGGACTTGGCGCGGTTGGCGACATTCTTGTGGATGACGCCCTTGCGCACAGCCTTGTCCACCACACCCAGGGTGGTGG
>CAIPUA010000283.1 GCA_903868115.1 uncultured Holophagaceae bacterium | reverse complement strand
GACGCGTGTGGTCATCGATTTCCCCTTCTCGGGGACTTTCGATTGGTGCATCTCGCCCACGGAAGCCCAGATCCAGGCATTGCTGAAGCGGGAAGCGCCCTTCGAGCAGGTGGACGCCTTTGTCTTCACTCATGATCACGTGGACCACTTCGATCCAACGCTGGTGGCGCGCTGTCTTGCAGTCCGACCCGAGATGGCCCTGGTGGGCACTACGCGAGTGCTCCAGCGGGTCCGGGAGGCCGCAGGCGCGCCACTGTCCGACCTCGTGTTCGAGGCCCGGGCGGGCGAACCCATCCAACTGAAGGACCTGCGGATCCTGCCCCTGAAGGCGCCCCACGCCCGCTACTGGGACATCGACCCGGTGACGAAACAGCGTGTGACTTTCGACGATGGGTACATCCACAGCGCGTACCGGATCACGCTGGGAGGCTTTTCCTTCCTGCACGGGGGGGACGCCCACCAGATCAGCCTTCCGCCGGGCACCACCGCCGATCTGCTGTTGCTGGATCGCGGCGTGGTCCGTGGTCTGGGACTACCGGCCCTAAAGGAGTTGCACCAGCGCCTGGGCGCCCGGCACACGGCCCTCATTCACCTGGGCCCCGCCGAGGGCGTATCCATGCAGGCGGCCATCCAAAGCGAGTCGGCCTGGCTTTCCGCGTTCACGGGCCGGAACCTCACCATCAGCCTTCCCTTGAAGGGAAGTGTCACCGTTCAGCCCTCGACCACCACGGCCCTGCGTGAGGCCTTGGAGCGGGGCGGTGTGACAGACCTTCGTGTCCGGTTCCGGAAACTCCAGCAGGAGCAAGCCACCTTCAGCGAGGCGGAACTGAATGCCCTTGCCTACCAGCAGCCCCAAGACGGTGATCTCTACTGGGTGAGCACGGATCACATTCGAGGCCTGAAGCCCAAATCCTAGCAATGATCCGTTTCAAGGAGTTCCGCATGCTCGCTCACAAGCTCCAGCCCGGTGGCTGTTCCCGTTCGATTTGCAAGCCCAGAGCCCTGTTCCTGGGCATGCTGCTCCTTACCCTCCCTTCCCACCTGGCCTGCCAGGCCCGAATCGAGCGTGCCACAGCCCAGTACACCTCTCCCTATCCCAAGGAGTCGGCCAATGGCTTGCGCATCCAACAGCTGCATGGCGAACTGGAAAGGATCGCTGCCAGGGCCTCCGCGCCAGGGTTTTCAGTGGGTGTCGTGATCGGCGGGGAGATCGCATTCCTCGGAGGCTACGGGGTCATGGACCTGAAGAGCCGCGTGCCGGTGGATCCCGATTCGATCTTTAATGTGGCCTCCATCTCCAAGACCTTCACGGCCACGGCTCTGATGCAGCTCGCGGAACAGGGGAAAGTGCGCCTGGATGCTCCCGTCACGATCTACCTTCCTGAATTCCGCATGAAGGATGAACGGTTCCGGGATATCACGGTCCGGCATTTACTGACTCACGAAGCGGGGTTGGAACACGGTCGGTTCAACCCTTGGGCTACGCCGCGAATGGACGATGGAGCTCTGAGCGATAAACTAGCTGAACTCAAGTCCAAGAAATTAAAATTTGCGCCAGGTTCGGCCTACCTATACAGCAACTGGGGGTTTTGTCTTGCCGGGGGCATCGTGGCCCGGGTGACGGGGATGTCCTTTGAGGCCTCCTTGCATGAACGGATTCTGGCCCCCCTCAAAATGACATCCAGTTCCTTTGACTTCCGAAACCTAAACCGAAGCCGCCTTACCCACCCCCATCCCAAGCGTTTTTTCGTGTTCGGTGACCCCGTCAGCTCTGATACCTACCCCTGCGATCGGAGTTGGGCCCCCAAAGGAGGGCTTTTCAGCAGCGCCGCGGACCTCTGCCAATGGCTCAAAGTCGCCCTGGACAGGGGAAGCTCGGGGACCCTGCTCACGCAGGCCGGCTGGGAGGCCATGTGGGATGCTTCCGGTCGCCGATCTCCCAACATGGGTCTGGGCTGGTTCGTCAACCGAAACCTCAAGGGCAATCGTGCTGTCACCTACCTGGGCGAGAGCCTGGGCTACGGCTGCCGGATGGTCATCCTCCCGGAACAGGGCATGGGCTATGTGATCCTTTACAACGCCACACCTGAAGCCAAGGATCCAACTGCCACCGCACTGCAAGCAGCCTTGGGGGAACTCCGTTGAGGACTGAAAACGATCAATACGCTATTCACAGGGGATCCACCCCTGATCCGCTGCTGGCGGTGATCGCGAAGTTCGTGAAGGCGCCCTGAGATGAGTCATCCCAGCCGCCTACCCGACTTGCCGAGGGGCTGCGGCCTTCCAGCAGCCCCCTTCCGTTGAGGATCCCCCATGAAGCACTTCCCTGCGTGGAACCAGCAATGAACATTCCCAAAGTTCTATTCACATTGGCCGTGTTAGTCCAACCCCATCTAATCGCTCAAACAACCGTGTCTCCTCATACGGCGATTGGCTTTCAGGACCTGATCGAGGCCCGCGGCTTCTCCCAGGAGACCCTCGGGTCTGGGGGCCGTTTCGCCGCCTACGTGGTGGATCATTCCGACGTAAAGGCCAACGCGGAGCGCCAGGAGCTGATGGTGGCTTCTGGAGACGGGCAGTCCATCCGCTCCGTGGCCCTGCCCGTGGGAGGGCGGGCCTCCTCGATCCAGTGGTTCTCCGACGGCCGGCGCTTCGCGTTCTTGCTGCAGGGGAGCGGCAAGGGCCAGGTGCAAGCGGTGGACGCTGAGTCCCTTCAGATGAAGGCGCTGACGGACGAGCCGGGGGGCGTGGCCCAGTTCGCCCTCCGGCCCGACGGGAGCAGCCTAGCCTGGATTGCCGAGGGAAGATTGCGGGTGCAGGATCTGGCCGGTTCCTCGGCGCCCGTGACCCTCGGCGGACCCGGACTGTCGGCTCCCCGCTGGCACCCGGACGGTCGCCGCATCTTCGTCCTGCGGGCGGACGTCCCGCCTAGTGCCACGCCCTCAATTGTGCGCTGGCTGGACCATCCCGAGCCCGTGCAGCGGCTCGTCTCCATCGACCTGTCCACTCGGCAGGAGCGGGTCTGGGACACGGGGACGGGGCTCTCCCTCCAGGCCTTCGAGCCAGGCACCGGAGGTGGTCATGTTGCCTTTCATGCCAAAACGGTGGGGCCCAGCCTGGAGCCCGGGGACCCGGGTCGCCAGTCCCTGCGGCTGCTGGACCTGGCCACGGGTGGCGTCCGGGAGCTGGTGCCCTCCTGGGGTGGGCCGGGTCGCGCCTTCTTCAGCTTCTCGCCCGACGGTGCACGGCTCGCCTTCACGGCGCCACCGGGGAACATGCGCCACGGCCGACTGCGTGTCCTGGACCTGGGCACCGGGATGGTCCGCCACTACATGGAAAGCGCAGACCTGAACCTCCGGGCCATGGACTGGAACGAGACCTCGGACGGCCTCCACTTCTGCACAAACATGCGGCTGGACCGTCCCTGGTTCGCCTTGAAGACCGGCGACGGAACCTGGTCCCGGATCGCGCCGCGGCCGGGCACCTTCGTGGGCCGGTACGTCCCGGCCTCCCGGGCCTTCCTCTTCACCTTCGCCGATGCTTCCCGTCCCCCCGAGCTGTACAGCGCCACGACCTCCACCCTGGCCGATCCCGCCCGCTGGGTGAAGCTCAGCCGGGCCAACGAACGTTTGGTGACCTTGCCCATGCCCGAAGCCCGCATCGTCCAGTGGAAGAGCACGGACGGTCGCGAGATCGAGGGGCTGCTCCATGCCCCCGTCGGCCACCGGCCCGGTCAGCCTCTGCCCATGATCGTGCAGCTCAACGGGGCTCGGAACGACTTCCACGCCTTCTACCAGAGCTACGCACCCGTGCTGAGCGCGCGTGGCTACCTGGTCTTCCAGCCCAACTACCGGGGTCTCAACGGCTACTATGGCGAGTCCTTCCTGCGCGAGGGCTTCCATCCCAACGACGTGCGGGACGTGTTCACCGCAGACGTCCTGGCCGGGGTGGAGCACCTGTGTGCCGCGGGCCTGGCGGACCGGAACCGCCTGGGGCTCATGGGCTGGAGCATCGGCGGCTCGAACGCCGACTGGGTGATGGTGAAGACCCCCATCTTCAAGGCGGTGAGCAGCGGGGCCGGCTCCACGGACATGGTGGCGATGTACGCCGCGGGTACGTACCGGGCCTACTACCGGTTGAGCTGGGGGGCCAGCGCCTTCAAGGCCTGGGACTACTACGCGGACCACTCCTCCCTCAAGCACATGGGCCAGGCCCGCACGCCCACCCTCTTCCAGGTGGGGGAGAACGACGAGGGCGTCGTGTCCCAGTGCCTGGAGAGCTACAACGCCTTGAGGGAATTCGGCGTGCCCACGGAGCTGCTGGTGCACAAGGGCGAGCCCCACATCCTCCAGTCCCCCCACAGCGTGCTGGCCAAGATGCTGGCCGAGGTCCACTGGTTCGACCAATGGATCCGGGGAGGGCCGTCCTGGCTGACGTGGAACGAAGAGTTCAAGCGGATCGTGGGCCCGTGAACCTGCCGCTTCCGACACTTTCTTTCCACTCCGGCCCGACAAGGGTTCCCATTCCTGCAGAAAG
>CAIPUA010000282.1 GCA_903868115.1 uncultured Holophagaceae bacterium | reverse complement strand
GAATTTGGCCGGGTCCGCACCCTTGGGGAGTATGGTCAGCAGATCCAGATTGCCCAGCACGGCTTGCAGTTTGTTGTTGAAGTGATGGGCGATGGAACCGGCCATGAGAGCCAGACTTTCGGCCTTCTGGAGTTGATGATTCTGGGCCTCAAGTGCGGCCTTCTCGGCCTCCAACTGCTTGCGCTCGCTGATGTCGCGACAGATGGCCATCACCGCCGCCCGACCCTCCCAGGTGACGAACCGCGCACTCACTTCGGTCGGCACGGGTGAACCATCCTTGTGCTGATGCACGGTTTCAAAAGTGAGGTGACCTTGCGCCATCAACTGGGCGATTCGTTCCGGCACCTTCCGGCTTTGCTCGGGGGTATCCACCTGGCTGGCCGACATGGCCAGCAACTCGGCATGGGAATAGCCAAGGCGTTCGCAGGCCAGCGCGTTGGCGGCGCGAATACCTTCCGCGTCATGGATGAAGATCGCGTCCCCCGCGAAATCAAACATCATTCGATACCTGGCCTCGCTCTCCTGCAACGCTTTCTGTATTTCCCTTTGCACGGTGATGTCGTGATTTGTTCCGACCATGGTCGTGGGTTGACCCGTAGCGTCGCGATGCACGCGTCCGTGAGCTTGGAGGTGGTGGATGGAACCGTCCGGCCAGACGATGCGGAACTCCATGTCGAATTCCTTGTCGCCGCGCAAGGCCATCTGGACTTCAGCAGCGCTGCGCTCCCGATCATCCGGATGCACGCCTGCTTTCCAAATCTCGTAGGCGGCGCCGAAATCCTCTGGCAGCTGTCCATAGAGGCGAAACATCTCGTCGTCCCAGATCAGCTTGTTGTTAACGACATCGAAATTCCAGATGCCCACGCCACCTGCAGCCGTGGCCAAGGCCAAGTTTTCGTTCGCCAGCTGCACGGCTGCTTCCGACCGCTTGTGCTCGGTGATTTCGCGGCTTGTATGCAGAACATGCTGAATGCGGTAGGGCAGATGTTCCCAGTGCAGGGGTTTGGTGAGAAAGTCGTTGGCACCGGCCTCGTAGGCTGCCTTCACGGAAGCGAGGCCCTCCAGGCCGGTCACCATGATCACGGGCAGTTCCTCTGAGGACCAGGTGCGGCGAATCTCCTGGCAAAGCGTGAACCCGTCCTCGCCGATCAGCACGATATCCAGCAGCACCAGATCCGGTTCGTGCTCGCGGATGAGCTGGAGCCCGGCTGCTCCGGTGGTGGCCGTGTGGCAGACCATGCCTGCGGCCACTAAGCCCTTCGAAATTCTCAGCAGAATCAATGGGTCGTCATCGATGGCCACCACCACGGGAATCGTCTGCACCCGGCGGCTACCAAGACGTTTATTCTTGTTGGCCATGGTGCGGCTCCCGCTTGCGGTCCCTCTTGGATTCTCTCGATCGTTCCCCAGTCGCCATCGCGCGCATCAGCCGGGCCTCAATTACCAAGATGTGAAATTTTGAATATTGATGAAACTTTCTTGTGAAAAAAGTATGCACCCTTTCCAAAGTCAAGGGCAAGAATTAATCATGTTCGTCAAGATCAAATTATCTCCACGCGCCACCGCCAGGCCCGTGCCTCAACCCAACCTGACGGTATCGCCTGCCGCGATGAATTGGCCCCGATAGTGATAATCACGGCCGACACTTCCGCCGCACCTACTCCCTTGAGTTTCCAACTTCACGAAGCCAGGCCGAGCCAGCGGACCCTTACTCGATCATCCGCCCCTGGCCAAACCGCATGATGGCTGGCACATAGGGTTCTTCGCTCATCCCGAGGACTTCCCCGCTGGGCGTGGGCCCCTGGGGCAACAGGCGGGTGGGCGTCGAAGGCACGGGATGGTCGGGATTAGGGAAGAGTTCCCCGTAGACATGGCCGGAGTTCACCTTGGCCGGGGTCACGGGCATCTCGGGAACGACCTCTTCGCGGCGGGGCGGAACAACCTTTTCAGCCGGAAACTCGAAACCCGAGGCCAGCACCGTCACCATCGCCTTGTCCTCCAGTTCGGGGGCCTCCACCTGGCAGAGCTTGATGTCCGCCAAGCCCTGGTAGTGCTCCTGCAGATACCGCATGGCGGTCTGCATGGCGGAGAGTTCCACGCGATCCCAGTCGGCGGTGATGGAGACGATGACCTGGGAGGCGATGCCCGAGGCGGCTTGTTCCAGCAGTGGGCAATCGAGCGCCTTCTGAAGGGCGTCCAGGATGGCCTCCTCGCCCCGTCCCTGACCCGTCCCGATGAGGGCCTCGCGTCCGTTGCGGAGCACGGCTTCGACATCGGCGAAGTCGCCGTTGAGCTTTCCAGGACGCAAAATGAGATCCGTGATGCCGCGCACCCCCTGGATGAGCACGCCATCCGCCACCCGGAAGGCCTCGGTCACCTTCACATTGCGATCACAGAGGGCCAGCAGTTTTTCGTTGGAAACCACGATGACCGTATCGGCCGTATCCCGCAGATTATCGAGGCCTACACTCGCCTTGGTGGCCTTGCCAGGGCCTTCCCACCCGAAGGGCGTGAGTACCACGGCCACGGTGAGTGCGCCAATTTCTCGCGCGCAGCCTGCCAGGATAGGCGCCGCGCCGGTGCCGGTGCCGCCGCCCATGCCCGCGGTGATGAAGACCAGATCCGCGCCCTGGAGGCTGGCCAGGATTTCGTCCCGACTCTCCTCGGCCGCCAAACTACCCCGTTCCGCATTGCCACCCGCGCCCAACCCCCGCATGCTCATGGGCCCCAGCGGGATCTTCACATGGGCCTTGCTCGTGGCCAGGCTCTGCTGATCCGTGTTCATGGCAATGAGCTGGACTCCGGAAACGCCGCTCAGGACCATGCGATCGAGGGCGTTGCAGCCCGCGCCACCCACGCCCACCACCTTGATGTTGGCACCGGGCAGATGCACGGGACTCGGCAGGAAGGGCACCTCGGGCATGGAGACTCCGTCGGAATTCATGTTCACAACCATTTCTTGAATATTTTGAAGAAGCCGCCCGTGCCGCGGACGGCGCGGCCGGAGGCATCATTCAGGTCCCGGTGCAGGGACTTCACGGCACCGAGGGCATTGGTGTAAAACGGGTTGCCCATGACCTGGGGCAGGCCCTGGATCCCGGCAACCTTGCCCAGCACGACGCGGGGACGGCCCAGGATGTTCTGCGCCAGATTGGGAAGATGGGGCAGCAGTGCGCCGCCGCCCATCAGATGCACCCCGCCGTGGATTTCGTGGATCATGCCGCTGCGGCCGATCTCCGCGAGCACCATGTTCAGCAGTTCGATAGCGCGGGCGTGGAGGACCTCCGCCAACTCGCGGCGGGAGACCATGCGACCCTCGTCCTCCAGTTCGATCTGCTCCGAGGCGTCGACCTGGGTGGGCAGGGCTGTGCCGTACCTGCGCTTGATGCGCTCGGCCACGCTGATGCCGCCCAGATGCTTGGTGATTTCCAGATCCTTCGTGAAATGCTGGCCACCAATGGGAAGCACCGCCGAGTGGCAGAGGGAACCGCGAATGAAGACGCCCAGATGGGTGAGCTGATCACCGATATCCACTACGACTGCGCCATTTTCGCGGTCCTCACGGGAGAGCACCGCCTCGGCACTGGCCAGGGGCGAATAGATCAGTTTGGCGCCCTGTAGGGAAGAGAGATGCATGGCGCGGTGGATGTTCTCCAGCACCGAGCCCGGCGCCACGATGATGCGAATCTCGGCTTCCAGCGTGTCCGCCACCATGTTCACGGGGTTCTTGATCTCGCGCTGCCCCTTGATGTGGAACATCTGCGGGATGCGATGGAGGACGGTCTCTTCCTTGGCCAGCTTGCAGGCATTCGCCGCCTGTTCCATGACGCGGTCGCGATCAGCCACGGTGATGACACGATCGGGATTGGAGATGGTGATGGAATCGCGGAGATTCTCACCCTTGAACTGAATGCCGTCCACGGAGACCTGGATGCCGGTGAGCGTCGTCTGCCCCGCCGTGCGCATGGCCTCTTCGACCACGCGGTTCACCGCCGCCACGGTCAGATTGATATCCGTGATCTCGCCCTTGCTGATACCGCTTTCGGAACTCGCGATGCTGGCTCCGGTAACGATGAGTCCACCGCCTTCATCCTGAACCGCGACGACCGCGACGACCTTGCTGGCTCCGAGATCCAGACCGAGGAGGACGGGGGGTTGCACCATGTGGGTTCCTAGTTCCTTTTCTTGATGATAGCCGCATGAAGCGCGGGAATTCGAGACTGGACAATCCGGGTTCTAGTGTTTATCGCCCATGGCCTTCGGCGGGAGAACCGCCTCCAGATCACCGGCCACCACATCCCCATCCCAGCGCAAATCAAAGTAGCGGACCCTGGCCCGGGCGGGGTTTTTCGCATAGCGCTCAAGATAAATTGCCTGAAAATCGGGAATATTTTTTGCCGGGTCCTTCTTGGAGAGATAGATCGGAGCCTGCATCCCTTCCAGGAAAGCGACCGGCCCCCGGGCGCTCCAGCGCAGTTCCGATATGCGTTCATAGAAATCCTTCTGTCGATTCCGGAGCACCGAGGCCGTGCGAATCAGGGCGACGATGGCTTCGTTGGTCTGACTCTTGGGGTCGATGACCACGGGAATGGGCAGCAAATTGCTCTGATTCACCTTGTCCAACACGATGCCGTCATCGGCCAGCAGGAAAACGCCCGTGGACCGGGCGAGCCACAGGAGAGGCTGACGCTCTTCCAACACCAGGCTGAGACGATCGGGTGGGTCCCGACGGATGATAAAGCCTTTCACCCAGCGCCGTTCCTCCAGGCTGCGTCTCAATTTTTCTGCATCGAACCAGAACAGGGGCTTCCCCAGGCAGAGTTCATCGGCGACACGCTGCACCTCCACCAGGCGCTCCCCGCGACAACCGGTGATGGCCACCTGCTCGATGGTGAGACGCTGGAGCCCGAGGTAGCGCTGACCCAGTTCCAGCACGCCCCAACCCGCTCCGGCTACCAGGACGAGGACGATCAACACCCGAACCCAGGGAAGCCAGGGCCGAGGAGGACGGGTCCGGGAGGAGAGGGCCATGCCGCAAGCGTAGCCCAGTACGGAGGGAGGCATGGGGTGAGTCTGCCCTTGACGCCACCCCAGGGCCGCGCCAGCATTCCCGCCATGGGTCGCTTGGTGTTCGTCCTACTGCTCGCCTACGGGCTCGGCTGTCTTTCGGCGGGCTACTATCTTGCCCGGTGGAAGGGCCTGGACCTGAGGGCGGCGGGCAGCGGCAGCACCGGTGCGCGCAATGCGGGGCGCCTCCTCGGGAAGGGAGCCTTCGCCTTGACCTTCGGGCTCGATGTCCTCAAGGGTGCCGCCGCGGTCCTGATCGCCCGCCACCTTGTTCCCGGCCCCTGGGCGCCTACCTTGGCGTGGCTCCTGGTCGTGCTGGGGCACATCTGGCCCGTCCAGCTCGCTTTCAAAGGCGGACGGGGGGTTTCGCCGGCCGTGGGAGGCCTGTTGGCGACTTCACCCCTGCTGGCGGGTCTCCTCTTTGTGCCCCTGCTGCTGGGCTGGGGACTGGCCCGCAGCTTCAAGCGAGGAGGGATGCTGGCCATCCTGGTGGGTCCTTTTCTGGCCTGGTTTCTGCGACGCCCCCTCGGCATGAATGGGCAGGATTGTCTCGCCTTCACCCTCCTGGCCCTGCTGCTGGTGGCGACGCACCTGAAGACCCTGCAAACCGAGACTTCACCCATGTAGGGAAGGACCGTAAATTGGTATCATGCCTTTGCCTAGTCTGGATGGCCCTGTGGAAACATACCGATTCAAAGCCGCGACTGAAGCCTGGGAACTCGAGGCTCTGGAACGATTGAATCACGACACCTTCACCGCCGAGATCCCCCAGCACCCAACGCAGACCGATGGCCATCTGCGGGACCGTTTCCATGCCGAGAACCACTACATCGTCGCCCTGCATGGCGAGGAAGTCGTGGGGATGGTGGCCCTGCGCGCCGGTCGGCCCTTCAGCCTGGATGCCAAGCTGCCCGATCTCGACCGGTACCTTCCGCCCCACCGTTCCCTCTGCGAGGTGCGCCTGTTGGCGATCAAGCCCGCCCATCGACGCCCAGGCGTTTTCCGGGGCCTCCTGGAAAGCCTGGTGAGAGAGTGCGGCCGCAGGGGCCATGACATGGCGGTGATTTCGGGTGCCCTTCGCCAGGCAAAGCTTTACCACCATATGGGCTTCGAAAACTTCGGCCCCGTGGTGGGCACAGCCGAAGCCCCCTATCAGCCGATGTTTCTGAAGGCCGAGGTGTTCGATTCGCGCTTCGCGGGAGTCCTGGAGTTCATCAACTTCCTGCCGGGCCCCGTGCCCATCTCGCTCAAGGTCCGCAAGGCCCTGGCCCGACCGGCCCAGTATCACCGGGGGCCGATCTTCCGCACCCTCTTTGAAGGCGTTCGCGAAGACCTCAAGGTTTTGGCGGGCGCTCCCTTCGTCCAGATCCTGGTCGGCAGCGGCACGCTGGCCAATGAGACTGTGGCGGCCCAGCTTTCCCTGCTCGAAGGGCCTGGCCTCGTGCTCAGCAACGGAGAATTCGGGGATCGGCTGCTGGAACAGGCCCAGCGCTGGCGAATGAAGTATCGGGCCGTCCGATCGGATTGGGGGAAGCCCCTGGACCTGGACCTCATCGCCAAAATCTTGCATGAAGAGCCCCGAGCCCGCTGGATTTGGGCCGTTCACGGGGAAACGAGCACCGGCATCCTGAATTCCCTCGATGACCTCAAGACCCTGAGCCATCGCCATGGTGCGGATCTGGCTCTGGATTGCGTGAGTACCTTGGGCGCCGTCCCCCTGGATCTCAGGGGGGTGCGCTTCGCCACCGCCGCCAGCGGCAAGGCCCTTGCGGGCTTTCCGGGCCTGGCCATCGCCTTCCACGACCGCCCCCTGGAGCCCTCGGAATATCTGCCCCGCTACCTGGATCTCGGCACCTGGGACCGCGCCGAGGGAACCCCCTTCACGCACAGTTCGAATCTGGTGGCCGCCCTGGCGGAGGCTCTGAAGCGCTTCAAGGGAGATGGCCCCTTCACGGCCTTGGCCGCCCAAGGCCTCCGTCTGCGCCAAACTTGCCAGGCATTGGGCCTGCCCGTGCTGGCCGCGCCCGAGTGGGCCCACCCCAGTGCCATCACCCTTGCCCTACCGCCGGAGATTCCCGCCTCGGCTTTCGGCGAAGCGATGCTGGCCAAACACATCCAACTCGGCTGGCAGAGCGGCTATCTGCGCGAGCGCAACTGGATCCAGGTCTGCGTCATGGTGCCCCACCCCGAAGAGGATTTCACCCACATGCTGCGGGCATTGGGTGAAGTCTGGCGAGGGCTCGCGGGCTGAATCAAGGTTCTGCGCCGGACCCACGCAAAAAACCGAACCACCGAGGGCACAGAGAAAAGGCTGTTGCGTGAACTCACAATTCTTTTCTCTGTGTCCTCCTGTTGCTCCTCTGCGCCCGCTGTGGTTCAGCAGTTTCTCTTCGCTGGTCGATCGCAGCATTCCCGCCAGATTTCCACTTCGGGCTCCAGCTCCACACCATGGATCTCGCGCACTCTTTCGCGCACCTGAGCCATGAGTTCGGCAAACTCCTCGACGGTGGCGTGGCCGTGATTCACCAGGAAATTGCCGTGTTCGGGGCTGACTTCCGCATCGCCGAGGCGAAGTCCCTTGAGACCTGCTGCATCGATGAGTTGGCCGGCGATCTGGCCTGGCGGATTCTTGAAGATGCAACCTGCATTTCTTTTCGACCGGGGCTGGCTGGTACCCCGCCTTCCCCGGTAGTCAACCATCTGGGCGCGAATGCTTTCGGAATCACCTTGCACGAGTCTTGCCGTGGCCGATAGCACCACATGAGCCGCCGTGAACCAACTGCCTCGGTAGTGGAACTCCCCGGGCTCGGGCACCTTCTCCACGAGTTCACCCTCGGGCGTGAGGAAGCGGTAGCGCGTGAGCACCTGAACCCATTCGCACCCATAGGCCCCCGCGTTCATGCGGATGGCGCCGCCCAGACTGCCGGGAATACCACTGGCCCACTCCAGGCCCGAAAGGCCTTCCGCGGCGGCAGCTTCCGCCAGGGCGATGTGACCGTAGCTGGCCGGGGCCGTAAGCTCCAGGCCCCGTCGCTCGGTCTTGGCCCCCAGTCGCAACCGCAGCACGGGCTCGGTGACATCGCCCAGCACCACAAGGTTGGAACCCCCGCCCAGCACCCGGTAAGGCAGGTCGTGGCGCAGGCAAGTGCGCACGAAGACCTGCGCTTCCGCCTCCGTCGTGGGCTCGAAGAGCCAGTGACAGAGGCCCCCGACACCCAGAGTTGTGAGGCGCGCGAAGGGCACCTCCCGCCGGTGGGGAAGTTGCAAAAGTTCATCGGGAAGCGGGCGCGGCATCCCCTTCATTATGACGTCCGCCGCGGACATCCCACGCCGGGAGCGGAGAAGAGTCGCACACTCCTTAACGTCCGAGCTTCGGAGAAGGCGGGAGGTGCCTTTCCCTCAGTGCGAAAGGCATGGTCAGCTTAAATCGGGCCGCCTGCGGGATGCCATTGAGTCGTGCGGGCTCGAACTCCCACTTCAGCGCATAGCGGATGGCTGTCATGAGCAGCTCGCCTGGTCCGCTCAAGGCCTCCACTCGGATAGGCATTCCCGTGGGATCGATGGTGATCTCCACTACGACCGTGCCCTGGATGCCTTGTTCTTTCGCTCTCGTCGGATAAGGCGGAGCAGGAGGCTGATTCCGGATCTTGATCTGGCTAAAAGTGACATCGAGGACCTTCTTCTTGAGCGTGTCATCGGCCACGGTTTCTAGATTTTCAGTCCCCTGGGGGGCCTTTCCGGGCTCTTCTCAGGAGGAGGGTGCGGTGGGGTCGATGAATAGATTCCCCAGGATCTGGCGCAAAGCTTTTATTAGGCTGCCCTGGAATCCTGCTTCACCTTTCTGTCCCGCGATGCGATGAGCAAACCAGATTCGCTGGGGATTTCCGGGTTCGTTCTCAGTAAGTTTTTGGTCAGACAAGAGGGAACATCGCCCCAAGAGGTTGTAGCAGAAGATGTCATCCCGCGTTCGAAGCGTCTGGACATCGAGTCTCAGGTGATGGGTGTTTCCGGGATCGGCACCTCCCGGTTCGACGATTAGCACACCGGCCTGGGAGAACCATGCGCGGGCCTCCTGCTCGATGACCTTGGCATCGTCCGGCGCGGATTGGTTCGAGGAAGGCATTTCGAACTGGAGAACGACTCCTTTGATTGGGATTCCAGGCCCGGCCACTGTCGCTCTTCCCGGCAGTAGGGCTACGGATGGACCGGGTTCCTGGGCGATTCCAGAGATACCAAACAATAGGCACGACAGGATCCAGAGAGTCATACGCATGCAAACCTCGTCTTTCTAGCAGTGTACCCAGCGTGGATCACGTGCGAACCAAAGAGGAACCCTGGCCTTCCCCACCTGTCTAGCCCGGGTT
>CAIPUA010000281.1 GCA_903868115.1 uncultured Holophagaceae bacterium | reverse complement strand
TACCCTGCTGTTTCAGAAGCAATATCCCAAATAAGGTTTTGTTTACCAAAGTCTGGAAGGCTACCAAAGATTCCCATGAGTCGATCAAAGGAAACCATACGGGCAGCCTCTGATCCGGCTCCTACTGGCTATACACACTCAGGACGGCGCCATAAACGCCCCATTCGCCTGAGCAGCGGCCCCGGCGGCTCCGAGGCCCAGCCAGGCCAAGCCCAGCCTGAAGCAGCTTAGGAACACATACCTACCTTCTGCCTGTTGGGGCAGGGCCGGTGATGCATGTTGGGGTCCGCGTCAGCGGGGGTGGGACATGGGCATCCAGGGGAAGCGCGCCTGGGTTTCCGCACGGGCCTGCCTCAACGGTGCCAGAGCCTCCATCGTCGCGCGGTTCAGGAAAGCAGGGCCATGGTGGGCATCCATCCAGGGCGTTGGCAGGCACATGACGCTTGTTGGACGAGCGGCCAAGCTCGAATTTCGTCACCACACGCCTGCCGCCGATGCCGTACCAGGTGCCCCGTCCCGGAACCGCCCAGCTCTCCCCAGGCCCTGACCGGGGGATGAGGACCGGTGCAGGCGTGGACAGGAAGGTGGCAGCCAGTAGACTGGGCCGCTTGGAAATCAAGCGGGGATGCCGCGAGGGGCACCCAATTGCAGACAAAGATCCAAAGAACGGGGCCAGCGTAGCACATGGGGAGGCGCCACGCGAGGTGGTGCTTGTTGGCCCCTTGAATGCGTAAGCGCTTGTTGCTGTCGCGATCCCCCGCACGGACACCCGAAAGCCCCCAAACTCCCCCGCGCGGGCGATGCCTTCCAGGACGGGCCTTCGGACCGGAATTGGCCCGCTTCGATACTGGTTGCCTCGGTCTCCCATTCTCAGCGCTGACCTTCGGTTCCGGGATTATCATGGGGCCTTCCCGCAGCCTGCCCTCGCCCTGGAGGTTCCCCGATGGACGCCACCGTCTCGTTCGTCCTCAATGGCAAGCCCGTCACCGTCCAGAGCCCCCGTGACCGGATGCTGGTATGGGTCCTGCGCGACGAGCTGGGCCTCACCGGCACCAAGGTGGGCTGCGAGGCCGGGCTCTGCGGGGCCTGCACCGTGCTGGTGGACTTCGAGGCCGTGCCCTCCTGTTCCACGACGCTGGGCGATGTGGCCGGGAAGGCGGTGCTCACCATCGAGGGTCTGGCCCAAGGCGGGAAGCTGGACCCCGTTCAGAAGGCCTTCCAGGACCACCACGCCTTCCAGTGCGGCTACTGCACCTCCGGGATGATCCTGGCTGCCTGGGCCTTTCTGAAGAAGAAGCCGAAGGCTACCCGAGCCGAGATCGTCGAGGCCATGGAGGGGAACATCTGCCGCTGCGGGGCCCACGTGAGGATCCTGGACGCGGTTGAATCGGCAGGCAAAGCCATGGGAGGTGTGCGATGAGAAGGCGGACCCTCCTCCAGAGCGTTGCTGCTGGCGCGCTCACCTTATTCTTCACGACCCGCGCCGACTCAGCGCCCGTCGAGCCGACCCGGCCCGGCGCTTACCCCGAGGATTTCAACGCCTTCCTGAAAATTTCCGCCGATGGCCGCGTGGGCTGCTTCGTGGGGAAGGCCGAACTGGGGCAGGGCGCCATGACGGTGCTGGCCATGCTCGTCGCCGAGGAACTGGAGCTGGATCCGGCCCAGGTGGACATGCTCCTGGGCGACACGGACCTCTGCCCCTGGGACCTGCCCACCGGCGGCTCCCTCACCATGTGGCAAACGGCCCCTGTCCTCCGGGGTGCCGCTGCGGAGGCGCGGGCGGTGCTCCTGGGAATGGCAGCCAAAACCCTGGGCGCCCCGGCCGCGGACCTGGCCCTGAAGGACGGCGCCATCTGGGTGAAGGCGACTCCCACGCGCCGCACCACCTTCGGCGAGCTGGTGAAGGGCCGGAAGATGGAGCGGCACCTGGGCAGGGTCAAGCCCAAGCCTCTCTCTGAATGCACTGTGATCGGGCGCCGCGTCCCCCGCAAGGACGCCCTTGCCAAGATCACCGGCGCTGCCAGGTACGCCGGCGACCTGCGCCTTCCCGGCACGCTCCACGCCTGCGTCCTGCGGCCCCCGGCCCACGGCCTTGTCCTGGCCAACGCGGACACGGCGGCCGCCGAACGGGTGCCTGGCGTCCGCATCGTGCGGGACGGCACCCTCCTGGCCGTGCTCCACCCCCAGCCCGACACCGCTCGCAAGGCCCTCGCCCTCGTGAAGAGCACCTTCGAGGGGACCGAACCCGACGTGGACGATATGCGCATCTACCAATACCTCGTGGACAAGGCGGCCCCGGGGCAGCGGGTGGTGATCTCCCGCGGCGACCTGGCCGCCGGCGAAAAGCGGGCCACCACCGTGGTGGAGGGGGAATACCGCAACGCCTACGAGAGCCACGCCACCCTCGAGCCCCACACCTCCGTCGCCCAATGGGAGGAAGGCCGCATGACGGTCTGGGCCTCCACCCAGGCGCCCTTCGTCTTCCGCGAGGCCGTGGCCGAGGCCCTCAAACTGGGCCAGGACAAGGTCCGCATCATCGCCCAGTTCGTGGGGGGCGGTTTCGGCGGCAAGCTCGTGGCCCCCGGGGCCGTCGAGGCCGCCCGCATCGCCCGGCAGGTCCCCGGTGTGCCCATCCAGGTGGCCTGGAACCGGGAGGAGGATCTCTTCCTGGACACCTACCGGCCGGCCGCCGTGGTGAAGATCCGCTCCGGCCTGGACGCCGGGCGCGGTGCCATCACCTTCTGGGACAGCATCGTGGCGGGTGTTTCCCAGGGCGAGGCCGAATTCCTCTACGACATGCAGGCGAATCGGTATCAGGCTCCGGCCGTTTCCAACCTTCATCCCCTCAAGATCGGCGCGTGGCGTGCCCCCAACGCCCACACCAACGCGTTCGCCCGGGAAAGCCAGCTGGACGCCCTGGCTGCCAAGGCCGGCGTGGACCCCGTGACCCTGCGCCGCCGCCTCGCCAACGATCCCCGCCTCCTGCGCCTCCTGGACTTAGCGGTGACGACCTTCGGCTGGGAGCCCGCACCTGGACCCACGGGCCGAGGCATCGGACTGGCCTGCGGTGCCTGGCGCCAGGGCCTGGTGGTGGCCGTGGCCCAGGTCGCCGTGGACAAGACCACCGGGAAGGTCCAGGTGGCGCGCTTCCTCGAGGCCGTGGACGTGGGCCTCGTGGTGAACCCCGACGGGGCCCGCCAGCAGGTGGAGGGTGCCATCACCATGGGCATCGGGCAGGCCCTCAGCGAGGAGATCCGCTTCAAGGGTGGCCGCATCCTCGACAAGAACTTCGACACCTACCTGCTGCCCCGCTTCTCGGCCATCCCTCGCATCCAGGTCGTCCTCGCGGACAGCGCCACCATGACCACCCAGGGCATCGGCGAGCCCCCCGTGGTGCCCGTGGCCGCGGCCCTGGCCAACGCCGTTTTCGATGCCACCGGCGCGCGCGTGACCCACGTGCCCTTCACCCCCGAACGAGTCCTCGAGGCCCTGAAGCGCGTGGCTACGAAGTAGCCTAGTCCGGCAGCTGAGAGGGTGTTTTAAAATAATCACGCGGTTAACCTCGCGAGCATGAGCCTTGTCATCGCGATGTAGATCAAGGATTCGG
>CAIPUA010000280.1 GCA_903868115.1 uncultured Holophagaceae bacterium | reverse complement strand
TTGGGATCCTGGTGAGCCAGGAAGAATCGCCAACGCGTCTTGGTGGGGGTCATCGGACACCTCCCGTCTGCCGCAGGGCCTCTCGGCCCAGAATTGTCATGGCTTCGAGCCGGACCACCTCTGCCTGGAGACAGGCCCGTCCACTTTCCGAAAGGGCGTAGACCTTGCGTCGCTCGGACCCCTCCACCCGTTCGCCGAGCAGGGCGATCAGTCCCTTTTCCGTGAGCGTTGTAAGGGCACCATAAAGGGTGCCGGGGCCCAGCTTCACCCGTGCTCCGGTGGCCTCCAGCACCCACTGCATGACGGCATATCCGTGGCGAGACTCGGCCAGGGCCGCCAGGATGCAAAACGTGGATTCGGTGAGGGCCAAACCAATATCTGGGCTCGAGCGGGGTGGGGTCAACGCAGCCTCCTACGAATGACGGTATATCGTTAATCGTTCTACCGTCATTCGAAATATCGAGCAACGATCTATGCCTGTCAAGGGCCATTTCTGAGGAGGGTCCCTGCACCCCCGATGGACGGCCATGGGAACCTGCCAGAATGCCCCCATGGACCTTCTTCTTGCGGCCTTTCCCCCGGAACTTGGGGACCTGCTGGATGCGCCCCCCGCAGGCTGGGCAGCTGCCTGCACTGGTATCGGGGCCCTGGAAGCCGCCATCACCGCGACGCGCCTGCTGGCCAAATATCACCCAACGCGGGTGCTCTTTCTAGGCACCTGCGGGGCCTACGACGAGCGACTGCCTTTGGGTTGGCAGATCGCCGCTTCCGAGGCCATCGCCACCTGCGCCAGTGAACTTCGGGGTGCCGCCTTCCGACCCCAGGCCGAGCGCACCCGCTGGGCCGCCTCCTGGGCCCTGCCCTTTCCATCGCATCCCGTGGCCGTCCCTCCCGCCATTACTCGCGACCCCGAGGAAGGCCGCCTGCTGGCCACCTTGGCGCCCGCCGAACACCTGGAACTCTCGGGGGTCTTCGCCGCCTGCCATGCCGCAGGCATTCCTGTCGCGGCGGCTCTCGTCGTGGCGAACCACACGGGGCCCGACGCTCACGCGGAATGGCTGGCGCATCATGCCCAGGTGAGCAGGGAACTCGTGGCTGCTCTACGAAGGCTGTTCTTCGAGGCACCCGATGCCATTCAGCCACGACGGGCAGGGCGTCTTCCATAACGAAATGATCTTCTCGGAGGTTCCGTGCTGCGTCTCCCTGCTCTGTTCGTTCCACTCTTCATGGTTCCACTGATGGGACAGAACCCAACCGAAGATGCGTTCATCATCCGGGCTTCCCGGCTGCACGCATCCATGTTCACGGTGGATACGCATGTGGATACACCGGGACGGTTGGCCGCGGGTTTCGATCTCGGCCTGAGGCATGCGACGGGCAGCAAGGGCTCGGGCTGTCTGGATTTCCCCCGCATGCAGGAAGGCGGGCTTTCGTCGGCCTTCTTCGCAGTCTTCGTCGCTCAGGGCCCCTGCACGCCCGAGGGCCACGCCAAGGCGAAAACGAAAGCCCTGGAACAGCTCGACCGCCTGGGCCGCATGTTCAAGAGCCAAGCCGCCCTTTGTGAGCGGGTCCTGAGCCCGGCGGAGGGGCGACGGGTGGTCGCCTCCGGTCGACGGGCCATCTTTCTGGGCCTGGAAAACGGCTACCCACTCGGGCTGGACCTGGGCCTGGTGGACGCCTTCCAGGCACGGGGCAGCCGCTACATCACGTTGGCACACACCTCCGACAACGATCTCTGCGATTCCTCCACGGGCACACGGAATGGCCCCGAGCGCGGCCTCACGGCCTTCGGCGCCAAGGTCGTCCGGCGCATGAACGAACTGGGGATGCTCGTGGACATTTCCCACCTCTCGGATCGCTCCGTTCACGATGTCCTGAGCCTGACGCAGGCGCCGGTCATCGCCTCCCACTCCTGCGCCCGGGCGGTCTGCGAACAGCCGCGCAATCTTTCCGACGCGTTGCTGAAGGCGCTGCAAGCCAATGGAGGCG
>CAIPUA010000279.1 GCA_903868115.1 uncultured Holophagaceae bacterium | reverse complement strand
GCCAGTCCATTTCTCCAAGGAACGACTGGTCCAGAAAGTCGCGGAGCCCCGGATGGGCCGAGTGGATGGGTTGCCCGGCATGGGAGCGACTGAGAGCCTGGATCGAGGCCGCCTGTGGATGCGCCATCAGGAGCCGCAGCAGTTCGCCGCCCCCGTAGCCCCCAGCCCCGAGAATCACAGCATCGAAAGCCCCGTTCCTCATCCCGCTGCCGTGCCCATCATGGTGGGAAAGTTCGGGACCCTTTGCCCCAGGAGCTCGAACACATGCGAGGCAAGCCCCTTGGGGCAATTGCGTGCGTTGAGACCCGGCAACCCAGTGGCCTGGGCCACAAACCGTACGCCGACTCCATTATCGGTCGCAGGCCCCGTCACGATATCCACTTGAATGCCATAGCGTGCTTGCAGTTCCTGCACGCCGCCCACCACCCCGACGGGATCATTGGCGCAGAGCAGGAAGGCCGATCCGAGGGCGCGCAAGGCGGGATCCGCGAAGACCGATTGGACGCCGTACTCGCCGAGAATGCCATCGCCGGTTTCCGCCACGATCACATCCACGCCGTGTCGCGCCAGCGCGGCGAATACGGCACGAGCCGCGCCGGGTGCGGACTCCGCGTCGGTCGTCACCACTCCTGCGTCGGTGAAGTCCGCCACGACCGCAGCGCCATAGTCCTTCATGGCCAACACATCCCGCATCAGCGAGACTCCCGTCAGCTTGGCCCCGCCGACCCGGAGGCCCGCTTGGGCAAAACGACGCACCAAGGCGCAGGCCGCGAAGGTTTTGCCGGCGTTCATGCAGGTGCCAGCCACATACACTACGGGGCAGGTCGGCAGATCTCCGCCTGCGGGCAGGGCGCCCATGCGAATGAAGGCCGACTGGCCAGTCCGGCTGCCGTGTTCAGGAAACACCAGGAGTTGGCCCAGCACTTCCACCTCGAAGGGCGCCCCCACATCAGGGTTGTGGGAACTGCAGTGCCCGAGGACGCCGCCCAGGTTCAGCAGATGCACCCGATCCCCGGCCTCCACCCACTTGGGCACCACACCTTCATAGCCTTGCAGCGCGTTGCGATGACCCAGGGCGCCTAGGATTACATCGCCCCCGTGCAGTCGGGTGAAGCGGCCGTGGAGATCCTCCAACTGATTGTAAGTGTGCTTCTCCCCGATCACTCGCCCCGCCAGCACCGCACCCGCCTCGGCCTGGATTGTGGTCGTGAGGGTGACGGTATGCCCAGGACGCAGGTTGCGTGTCACCGAGCCGATCTTGTCGAGGTGGATCCTCATGTCCGCCCCCTCGCGCCCATTGCCAGCGTCTGCGCAATCCCGTACAGCTTGGTGAAACCCGCCGCTTCGGCCCCGTCCCAGAGCCGACTGCCTTCTCCGTAACTCGCGCAAGCGCTCATCAGCGAGTAGGGGCTCCTCACCCCAAGCACGCTGAAGCTGCGGGAGTGCAGCCTCACACGCACTTCGCCCGTCACGGTAGCTTGGCTGGACTCCAGGAAGGCCTCCAGATCCCGGGCCAGAGGATCGAAGAAACGGCCCTCGTGCAGAAGGCTTCCGTAGAGATTGCCAAGGCTCTCCTTCCAGAAGAGTTGCTGGCCCGTCAGCACCAGCTTCTCCAGCTCTCTGTGGGCGCTGATTATGAGGTGTGGCGCTGGAGCCTCGAAGCCCACGCGCCCCTTGATGCCAAGGATCGTGTCCCCCAAGTGGACCCCCCGGCCGATCCCGTAGGTCCGACCGATTTCGTTGAGGGCCTGAATGAGGGTCACCGGGGCCAGTTCCTGCCCGTCCAGGCGGTTCGGAATTCCAAGCTCGAAACCGAGCGTGAATTCCCGGGTGGGGAGCGCCTCGTCGATCTCACCCCCGGGATAGGCGACTTCGGGCAGTTCTGCCCATGAATCGTGTGTCTCCCGGCCACCGATGCTCGTGCCCCAGAGCCCTTCGTTGATGGAATAGGCGCGCATCTTCTCCGGCAGCGTGATGCCCCGGGCGGCCACATAGGCCATTTCCTCGTCCCGGCTCAGGCCCAGCTCACGGATGGGTGTGACGAGCGCCAGCTCCGGCGCCAGGGCCCGGAAGGCTACATCGAAACGCACCTGGTCGTTGCCCGCACCGGTGGAACCATGCACCAGCGTTTCCGCGCCGAGGATCTTCGCCAGCTCGACCACGCGGCGAGCTTGGCAGACCCGCTCGGCACTCACACTCAGGGGGTAGAGCCCGCCCCGCAGGACGTTGCCGTACACCAGGAAACGCAAGTAGCTGGCGAAGAGTTCAGAGCGCCCATCCACAGTGATGTGGCGTTCGGCGCCCAGCTGCGCGGAAAGAGCTTCAATGCGCACCAACTCGGGCGCCGAGAAGCCACCCGTGTCCACGGTGGCAGTGGTGACCCGGAATCCCTTTTCGCGGAGCCAGAGCACGCAGAAGGTTGTATCGAGGCCGCCGCTGAAGGCGAGCATGGCATGAGGGTTCATGAGCATTCCTGGGTTGGGTCATTCACGCCGGGGTCCGACATCGCCCACAGGCGATCGACGGTTTCTCGCCAATGGGTCCTGAGGGATCGCAGGGTTGCAAGGTGTTCCTGGAGGAGACCCCGGGGGGTGGCGATATCAGCCAGAACAGCGCCCGGGTAGCGGCCGTAATCCGGGACGAACTCTCCCTGCAGGATTCGGTGCGCCACCTCCTGGTAAGCATCGCGGAAGGTCATGCCCTCCAGCGCGAGGGAGGTGGCGGCGTGGGCCGCGTAGAGCTCGTCTCCACAGGCCGCCTTGCATACGACGGGATCGATGACCAGACCTTCGATGAGGGCGGGCAGCACGGAAAACACCCCCGAGGCGTGCCTCAGCATGTCCAGGATGGGCGCCTTGAGAAGCTGGAGATCCCGGTGATAGCTGGACGGCAGCCCTCCGGCTACCTCGTGGACGACACTCGCCTGACCGCGCAGCAGGCGACAGGTAGCCCGGGCCAATTCCAGGACATCGGGATTGCGCTTTTGAGGCATGATGCTGCTGCCCGTGGTGAAAGCATCCGGCAGCGCTACGAAACGGATCTCCTCCATGGAGAAGAGGGCCAGATCCCAGAGCGCTTTTTCCAGGACGGAGGCGACGGAGGCCAGCCAATCCGCGATGGCGCCCTCATGGCGGCCTCGACTGTTCATCACATCGATGGGATTGCGCTGCACCTGCGAGAAGCCCAGCAGTTCGGCCATGCGCTCCCGATCCAGCGGCAGGGGGGCGCCGAAGCCAGCAGCAGCGCCTGCCGGGCAACGATCCAGGCGGATCAGCAGGGCCCCCAGGGCTTCGACCTCTTCCAGCAGTCCTTCGGCAAAAGCCGTGGCCCACAACCCCCAGGTGCTGGGCATGGCCCGGCGCAGGTGGGTGTAGCCGGGCATGGGAATCCGCGCGTTTCGCTCCGCCAGAGCGGTGAAGGCCATGGCGACCTCGATCACCTGCCCGCCGATCCTTGCGAGTTCCTCCCGCAGTAAGAGGCGCAGAGCGAGGATTACCTGGTCGTTGCGGGAACGGCCCAGGTGAATGCGCTTGCCCGCTTCACCACAACGCGACACCAGCGCCAGTTCCAGGGCGGTGTGGCCGTCCTCCATCTCCGGCGTGATGGTGATGCGGCCAGCCAGGGCTTCCGCATGGAGAGCCTTCAGGGCCTGCAGGAGACTTTGAAAATCGCGGCGCGCGAGAAAACCACCCTCGGCCAGCGTGCGGGCGTGGGCCGCGCTTCCAACAATGTCCCAAGGCAGCAGCGCTAGATCCGTGAGGGGGTCATCACCCACGGTGAAGCGATGGAGCGCCTGATCCAGGGGCAGATTCTTGGCCCAGAGGGTCGATCCTTCATGCGCCACTGTTGGCCTCCCGTGCGGCCAGAGCAAAGTAGTTCCTCGCGGCCCGCAGATAGAACGCCGTCCCCGCCCGAAGTTCCTCTCTGGTGAGGAATTCGTTGGGGCGGTGACTTCGGTGGGTGTCGCCAGGACCTATTTTCACTGTGGGCAGGTCACCCAGAAAGGCCCAGTCGGAGGTGGTGGCCGAGCCTACGAAGACCTTCCGACCGCTGGCTGCGAGTGCCGCGAGGGCGACAAAGGACTCGGCGGAAGTGGCCTTCGGCACATAGCGTGCGGAGTGCACCGCCACCTCGCTCTCCAGTGCACGCGCGATGTGTTCCGCCAGTTCTGCGTGATCAAGGTTCGGTGTGGTCCTCATGTCCAGGGTGAACTCACAGAGATCGGGTACCCGGTTGCGCGCAAGCCCTCCCTGGACGAGCGTAACCTGGGGCCGCGCGGCTCCCAGGAGTTCGTCCGGTTCAAAGACCATCGCAGCCAGCCGCGAAATGTCCCGGGCCGCTTTGTGGATGGCGTTGTCAGCCAGTGCCGCGTGAGCCGCATGGGCGCTTTCGCCCCGCGCCGTGCAGTTCAGGATCAGCATGCCCCGCTGGGCGATGCATGGCTCGAGCCCTGTCGGTTCGCCCACCAGCGCTGCATCAAGGGCACCTAAATATGACAGCAGCTGTCCCATTCCATTCGTACCTCCGGTCTCCTCTTCCGCCGTGAAGGCGAAGACAACGGTGCCCTCGGGAGGCTCCGCAGCCAGGGTTTGGGCAGCTCCCAGCATGGCCGCGACACAACCCTTGGCATCGTTGGCACCGAGACCCGCCAACACGCTCCCCTGCCACTCCGGTTTCCAGGGATCCGTGACCCATCCCGCACAGGGATTTACCGTGTCGAGGTGGCTCACCATCAGCAGTCGTGGCCCGCCCTGGCCCGCTTCGAACCAGATATTGTCCTGGTGCCGGTGAACTCGGTAGCCCCAGCCCTCGGCCAGAGCGGCGACGAAGGTGGCGGCAGAGGCTTCGTCTCCGCTGAGGCTTGGAATCGAGACGAGTGCCTGGAGGAGCGCCTCCGGTGTCATGCCGCTCCCTCGTCCGAAAGACTCAGCAGGGTTCCACTGCCCTCGTTGGTGAAGACCTCTGCCAGCAAAGCATCCGGGACGATACCACTCACCAGATGCACGGCCCGAACACCCCCCTCCAACGCCGCACGGGCGGCGGCCACCTTGGGGCGCATGCCTTCCAGGATGGCGCCCTGGGCTTCCAGGTGGGCCAGTCGCGCGGGATTCGCGAAAGTCACCAGGCTGGAGGGATCGGCGGGATCGGCCAGGAGGCCCGGCACTGCGAGCAGGAAGAAGAGTTTCTCGGCACCGAGGGCTTGCGCCAATTCTGAGGCGAGGGTATCGGCGTTGGTATTGAAAACCTGTCCTTTGCCATCGCTGCTTAGAGGCGCAATCACCGGCATGAAGCCACCCTCCAGCAGGTGATGGACAAGCGAGGCATTCACCTTTTCGATGTCGCCCACGAGGCCGAAGTTCACGGCGATGGCTTCGGTAGAACCATCGGGCACGAGTTCCACGATCGGTCGGCGGTGAGCGAGACAGAGGCCTCCGTCCACGCCAGAGAGGCCCGCACAGGCTACGCCTGCCGCCGTAAGATCCGCGATGAGGTCCACCTGGGTTCCACAGAAAACCGCCTTCGCCGCCTCCAGCACCTCCGGTGTGGTGATGCGTCGGCCCGCGATCTTGCGCGTGGGGATGGACAGCCGCTGGCAAAGATCGTCCAACTCCGGACCGCCGCCGTGGACGATCACCAGCCGGATACCGAAGGCAGCCAGGACGGCCAACTGCTCCACCACCACCCGGCGCAAGGAGGCACCGGCCAACAGTTCGCCACCGATCTTGACGACAAAGACGCGGTCGCGGAAACGGCGCACATACTGAGCGGCATGGCGGAGCGGCAGGAAAGTCGAAGGGTTGATGGGCATGGGTGCCTCGTTAGGAGCCGAAAATCCAGTCGAGGATGGCTCGCTGGATATGAAAGCGGTTCTCGGCCTCGTCCACGACCCGGCAGTGAGCACTATCGAGCACAGCGTCGGCCACTTCGACATTCCGCCGCACGGGCAGACAGTGAAGGAAGATGGCGTCCGGGCGGGCACTCCCCAGATGGGATTCACGCGTCATCCACTCGGAATGTTCCTTGACCGCTTCGGCGGAAAGTCCGGATTCGGTCGCAGGCCCCCAGGCCTTGGCGTAGATCACGTGGCTGTCCTGGAGCGCGGCGTTCAGGTCATGGGTGATGGAAACACTCCCGCCCGCGGATTGAGCGAAGGCTCCGGCCTCGGCGAGCACGGAGGGATGCAACTCAAAACCCTTCGGGTGGGCGATGCGCACCTCGCAACCCGCAGCAGCGGCCGTGAGCAGGAAGGAGTTCGGAACGGCCTTGGGAAGCGGCTTGATGTGGGGCGCCCAGGCCAGGGTTACAGGCAGTCGGGGGGTGGCGCCGAAGGTCTCGCGCACCGTCATCAGATCCGCCAGGCCCTGGCAGGGATGCTCCCGCGCGCTCTCCATGCTGATCACTGGCACCGTGGCCAGTTCCCGAAAAGCGCTCATCACGGGGTCGGCATGATCCAGGTCATCATCAGCGCCACCGGCAAAGGTGCGCACCGCCAGGGCATCCACATACCGGGAGAGCACGGGCACCGCCTCGCGAACGTGCTCGGCACGATCACTGTTCATGACGGCGCCAAGGCGATCCTCCAGTTTCCAGACGCCGCTGCCAACTTCGAGCACGATGGAACTGCCGCCGCCTCGGGCCATCACGGCCTCGAAGGAGGCCCGGGTGCGAAGGGATGGATTGAAGAAGACCATGCCCAGCACCTTGTCCACGAGGTGCTTGGGATGGGGTCCGCCCTTCCAGGCCATCGCCTTGGCAAGGATGGATTCCAGGCCCTCGGGGCCCAAATCCCTTAGTCCGGTGAAGTGTTTCATGGGCTCTCCTTTGCGCTCTGTGTCCTCTGTGGTTCCGGGTTTTGCGTTAATTCCAGCGCCAAATTTCATACGGTGTAGTTCCATACGGCGCTCACCAGCGCATCGAGGGCGGCGTCGGACAGGTTCAAGGGCGGCATGAGGCGTAAAACTTCTGGGTCACCGCTGCCGCCAACGAGGATGCGGTGGGTGAGCAGGTGCTGGCGCAAACCTGCCGCACCCGAGGGCACCCGCAAGCCCAGCAACAGGCCTTCGCCCTCCACCTTCGAGACAGGGCTTCGCGCAAGTTCCCGTCGCAGGCGAGAGGCCATTGCTGAAGCGCGTGGCATCAAGCCTTCGCTGTGGATGACACCAAGGGTCGCCAGCAGCGCGGCCGAAGCCAGGGGACCTCCGCCGAAGGTGCTGCCGAGATCCCCTGGCTTAAGGGCAGATGCAATCGCTTCGCTCATCAGCACCGCGCCCATGGGCACGCCGCTCGCGAGTCCCTTGGCCGAGGTGATCAGGTCGGGCGTGGTGCCGAAGAAGCTCGCCGCGAAAGGGGTTCCGAGGCGCCCCATGCCGGTCTGAACCTCGTCGAAAATGAGCATGGCGCCGCCGGCATCGCAGGCTTGCCGCAATCGGCGCAGGAAGCTAGGCGAGGTGCTGCGGATGCCGGCCATGCTCTGGATGGGTTCCAGAATCACGGCTGCGCTCCGACTCAGATCAACGCCTTCCAGGGCGGCCTCGTCGCCGAATGGCAGGAATTCCGTAGGCGCAAGCAGGGGCTCGAAGCCCAACCGGAGCCCAGGATCGTCGGTGACGGAAAGGGCCAGGGTGCTGCGGCCATGCCAGCCTCCCCGGAACGAGGTGAATCGGGTCCGGCCGGTGAGTTTTACCGCGAGCTTGAGCGCGTTCTCGTTGGCCTCTGTGCCGGAGTTGCAGAAGAAAATCGAGGCCAGGGGCTTGGCCAAGCCCCCGTTGGCAAAGGCCAGCAGGGCTTCGGCCGCCCGGTCGCGAACGGGCAGTTGGGCGGCGGTGGAGTAGAACAGCAATTCACTGGCCTGCCTGGCGATGGCCTGTACGACGCGTGGATGGGCATGCCCTGTGGCACAAACGCAATGCCCTCCATAGAAGTCCCAGTAGGCCGTGCCCAGGTCGTCGAAGACCCGGTCCCCCTCACCGCGCAGGAGCGGGAAAGGATACGGCGTATAGGTGGAAAGGAGCGCAGGAAGAGGGGAGGTGTGCATATATATCCGGTTGAGAATGCAATCCTGATATTTTTTCAGGACTTACATCAATCATTTTGCATATGTATTCATTTCAAAAGCAAGTCTAAATTCTGGAAAACTTTGATCCACCCTCATCTCCATCCGGAGAACTGGGAAGACACGATTGATTCCTGTTGCATGCATATGCAGGCACCGGAGAAAATACCCGGATGAATATCGATCAGGCCATCCTTCGCCTCCTGAAACAGCACCGGATCACCGAACAAGCGGAGCTTCTTCTACACCTGGAGCAGGAGGGCCTGAACCTGACCCAAAGCACCCTATCTCGGCATTTCCGCAGGCTTGCCGTCGTCAAGCTGGATGGGCGATACCAGCATGTGGAAGCACCCCGACCCCCGACCCCGGCATTTTCCGTGGACACTGCGCCGCCGAATATCCTGGTCGTACGCGTGGGTCCCGGACTCGCCTCCAGCCTAGCCCTCAAGCTTGACCAGAGCGACCTCGAGGGCGTGGTGGGTACCGTGGCAGGGGACGACACCCTTATCGTCGTTGTGAAACCCCCCGAGCGACTGCATGAACTCCGGCGCGAAGTCGAAGCCTTTCTCACTCGGAATGCCTAGCAACGACCTCGAATGTCCCGAGACATATGCGAGATCAGGACGCAGTCGGCCCCGACCCGATTGGCGGGTATCGGAGAATGCCATGAGATGGCAAGGGTTCCACCAAGAATTGCGGGCGGTAATCGGCCAGACACTCTGGACAAATTCCATGAGAGACCCTGCCCTCAGGGTCGGCTTCCCCACGCAAATAGACGTGGCAATACGAGCAAACGGATATCATCGGTGTCTCCTTGGCGGTTGGATAGCGTTCTTTCGGAAAGGGCCATCCAGCCGCCCAAGCTTCCCAAAGTTTGGAGCCTTTGAACTATTGCGAAACCTTCGCGCGGATTCCGTTGAGCAGCGCGGCGACATCACCATCGAGACGACACGCCACCGTCTGGAGACGATAGACCTCCTCAGCAAGCACGGCACAAGTCACGCGCCATCCGTGGTCGTCGATGGTCGAGGGATAGCCCGCAGTCCATCGCCGGGCATCGTTCAGGTGATCTTGGATCGTTCGCATGGCTCGTTCTCCCTATCTTGTCCCGGTTAGGGTGCGGTCCCTTCCGCATATCGTATGGAGGGCTCCCTGCCCGCGAAGGTTGCAATCAGGCGCTGAATTGCAACCTGATCCGGCCAATGACAGATCGGAGCGAGGGGAACCGGGCAGCGGCACCCCGGACGGCCTCTTCCGCTTCCGCCTAAAACGAAGCCCCACAGCGTGGGGCCTCGTCTCGGTAGCATCTTCAGTGCCCGACTAGAGAACGTTCACGGCCTTCCAGGCCAGGTTCACGGCCGTGTATTCCGGGGAGGTTGCCCCGAATAACTCTGTGGCCGCCGAGAGCGTTGCGGTCCGGGCGCCCGCATAGATCGTGCTGGAAGTCATGTACTTGGTCATCGCCCGATACCAGATGGCCGCTGCCTTGTGGTTGCCGATGCCCGTGATGCTGGTGACCAGGTTGGCCATGGGGCTGGCGATGTTGCCGGAGAAGGTATCCGTCTGGCTCCCGTGGGCGAGCAGGAAGAACCAATGATTGGCGGGCCCACTGCTGTAGTGGACATCGAGCCGCCTGAGCGTGCTGGACCAGGCATCGGGGCTCTTGCCATCCAGGCTGGGCTTGTACATGTAGCGTAATGGATGCGTGAAGCTGGTGGTCTCAAGCTGCTCGCCAATCAGGTAATTGGCCGCGGGCACCACGCCACCCACCGTGCTGATGGTGCTGGTGATGGCGGTGTAGTTGGGGATTTCCACTGTGAGGATGCCCCTGGCGTAGAACTCCGCCGCCGCGCCCATGATGTCGGAGTTGGCTTCGTTCAAACCGCCACTCTCACCCTTGTAGACAAGGTTGGCGGAAGTAGACATGACCCCGTGACTCATTTCGTGCGCGGCCACGTCCATGGAGGTCAGGGTGGTGAACATCGTCCCATCGCCATAGGTCATGCAGAAGCAGGTGCTGGACCAGAACGCGTTGTCGTAGGCCGAGCTGTAATGCACGCGGCTGTAGGTGGCCTTGCCCAGGTTGTCAATGCCGTTGCGGGCGTAGACATTCTTGTACATGTCCCAGGTCTTCTGCATGCCGTAGGCGGCGTCCACCGCAGCTGTCTGGCCGTTGGGCAGGGTCGTGACCGTGTTCTCCACATAATTCAAACCGTCGCCCCAGGTGTTGTCGGCATCGGTGTAGATCAAGCCGTTCACCGTGGTGCTGTGGTTCATGTTGTAGACCACGTTGCCACCGATGCCGCGGGTCATGTCGCGCAGTTCATAACCGGTGGTCAGAGTGTTGGTGTTCAAGCTCACCGTGCCGCTGTATTGGGACAGGCCTGTGCCAACCACGCCTGTGGTCTGGAGGGTGCTCCAGCGGTCGACGATCTGACCCGAGTGGGCATCCACAAAGAAATCCGTGTGGGCCGTCTCGGCGACACCGTTCTCAAGCTCGGTGTGGATGTGCCAGACGAGAGTGGGGACCGTCTTGTTGCCCTTTTCGAGGCTGGCGACCACCAGTTCCTGAGTCGGTGGGTAGGCGTAGGGGCCAATGGGATTCAGGGCCTGGTGGGCCGTGGCCAAGGCCTCGCTGGCGCAAAGCACCGGCGTGGTGTTCAGCCTGAGGCCCTTCACGAGGCCGTCCGTGATGTGGCGAGTCTGCCCGCCAAGGAGGTGAACGATGGCTTCCCCGCCGAAGACCTTCACGCCTCGGTAGTACTGGGTGAGGCGGACATCGTCCTCACTGAGGAGCGCATCCGGGTGGACGGACTTCGCGACAAAGGTGTGATCCAGGTCCAAGCCCAGCGCAAAGGTCCGGGCGGCCATGCTCCGGAGCGCTGCCTGACGAACACCCTCATCTCCAGCGGTCAGCGAAAGACTCGCACCAACAACGAGACAGTAAGTTATGGCGTGCTTCACGGGGTACTCCTGCATGGAGAAGAGAGTGATGGAGGCCCTTTTGAATACAGGTACTGCCACCTAACGAAACTCCGCTGGGTGGCAAGGCTGATTGCAAAAGGTTGTCAGGTGAACTGCCTTTACCTTGGGGTCCAGCCCTCACCTGTTCAATGTGGCAATGTGTCGCAGCGCCTTAGCGGAGGGGCGGGTTCCGGGCAAGTTTCCGCTGCAGGGACCGCCGATGGATGCCGAGCATCCGGGCCGCTTGACTCAAGTTGCCCTCACAGGCCAAGAGGCCTCGCTGCAGATGCTCCCATTCGACAAGCTCAAGACTGGACGGTTCCCAAGCCTTGGCGGCCGGCAGCTCTGGGTGGCCTTCGAGAGCCGCCAGAATCTCGTCCACGCTGGCCGGCTTGGTCAGATAGTGAACGGCCCCCAGGCGCATGGCCTCGACGGCGGTGCTGATGCTTCCATAACCCGTCAGGATCAGGATGCGGGTGGCTGGATCCAGTTCCAGCAATTCCTTTACGGCATCCAGGCCCCAACGACCCGGCAGCCTGAGGTCCACGATGGCCCATTCGGGACTTTCTTCCCGCGCCAGCAGAAGGGCCGCGTCCACCTCAGATGCGGTGCGGACCTCCAGTCCGCGCCGTCTCAGGGCGATGGCCAGCCGTTCCCGGAAGGCATCGTCATCTTCCAGCAGGAGGACGGTCAAGGAGAGTTCAGACATGGGTGGACCCTATCGGAAGGTGCAGAATCGCACGCGTGCCATGCCCTTCGGCACTCTCGAAGGTCAGGTTGCCACCGCACTGCTCCGCGAAGGTCCGGGCGAGAAAGACACCCAACCCCATGCCATTGCTGGCCCCCTTGGTGGTGAAGAAGGGCTCACCCAGCCGCGCCAAGGATTCTTTCGACATTCCTTGGCCGCGATCTTCGAGTTCCAGCCGTACGAAGTTGCCCTCCGTCGCCAACCCAAGACGCAGGCAGCCGTCTTTCGACGAGGCCTCGGCCGCATTGGTAAGCAGATCCCGCAAGGCCCGCTGCAGAGCATCCGGTGGCAGCATGATGGGGGGGGCCTCCCCCGTGATTTCCAGCATCGGGAAATCGGCCTGCAGCATGGCGGCAAGGTTCGTCCAGTGCACAAGGACGGGTGTTTCTCCTACCGGTTCGCCAGAGGTCTGACGAAGGGTGGCCAGGATGCGTCTGCACCGCTTCGTCTCTTGCTGGAGAATGGTCATGTCCGACTGCAAATCCGGGGGCGCGACGGCCGCCAGCTCATCGGCCACCAGCGCGATCGTAGCGACAGGCGTGGCCAATTCGTGGGCAACACCTGCCGCCATGGTGGTCAGAGCCGCCAGGCGGGCATCCCTCTGACTGCGGGCCTCCGCTTCCCTCAGCGCATCGTAGGTGCCTTCCAACTCCACCGTCCGGGCCTGCACCAGACTCTCCAGACGTGTGTTGTGGGCGCGCAGACGGTAGTGGCGAAAGGCGAGGAGTCCCCAGAGCAGGGGACCAAAAGAAAGCCCCAAAGCCCCGCGAAAAATCCAGGTCTGGTACCAACGGGGCAAAATCTCGAAGGACAGAATCTCCTCGGGCCCAGGCTTGCCATCCAGGACCGCACGCACCCTCAGCGTGTAAGGACCCGGGCGCAAACCGGCGTACCGGAGTTTGTGATCGGATTCCGGATGCCAGTCCTCCTCAAGCCCATCCATGCGGGCCTCAAGGAGGAACATTTTTTCATTGCTGAAGGCGGTGCATCCGAGGGCAGCTTCCAGGGTGTTCTCCCGAGGCTTGATTTCCAGCATCCCGCCGACGGGCAGGGCCACGGTGCGATCCCCGAACTTCAGGGCTGTGAAGGTAGCTCGAGGAGGGGGCAGGTTCCAGGGAAAGGCCTGCACATCGAAAATCGAGACCCCACTGGAGGTCGCAAACCATCTGCGTCCATCTGAATCTGCATGAAAGGCCCCCTGCATCATGTCTGGGTTCTGGATGCCAGAAGCTCGTCCGAAGGCCCGGTAGCCACTCTCCGTCAGGAGCACCACGCCCATGTGCGTATTGAGCCAGATCCCGCCGGCCCTATCGGTATGGACGCTGAAGACCGCATCCGTAGGCAGCTCACCTCGTCCGCTCCGCCAGTGGCGAAGCACTCGCAGGGTTTCCCCTTCCCGGGCGATCTGGCTGATTCCCAGCGAATCCTGATAACTCACGAGGAAGGTCCCGTCCTGGCCCACGGCCATGGAGCTCAGGCGCGTACTTAGCAGGCCATCGGCCTGAGTCCATCGGCGCATGCGCCCCCGGTTCACCTCAACGAGACCCGCATTCCCCGCCAACCAGAGACGGCCGTCGGAACCCCCGACGCCCTGCACACCCG
>CAIPUA010000278.1 GCA_903868115.1 uncultured Holophagaceae bacterium | reverse complement strand
CCCCAGATCGCCTGATCCTTTACGGTGTGGCGGATCAGCCAACCTCCGCGCTCCAGGGCGTCCATGGTCAGCGTGAAGGCCTGCTCTCGCTCATTTTGGGCCAGGGGGAAATTTTCCGTGCAGCGAGTGAACCAATCCACGAACCAGGATCCTGGGGCAAGCACATGCTCGAATTCCTTGGAAATGCGTTCCAGCGTGAGCATGGCCGGGGGGTGGCTGGAAAAGCCAAAATTAGGCATGTGCCTGGTCATTTCATTCAGGATGTAGGTCTTGCCGCCCTCCTGGACATACTTCTCCAGATCCTGGGTGTAGAACGCCCCAATCTGCCGGGCACGGGTCAGGAAGCCCAGCAGGAAACGCGAAACATTCTCGGTCCGGATGTCCTTGAGCAGTTCCAGTTCCTCGCGCAGGCGCCCCGCCAGCTTGGTTGCACAGGCCATCAGGCGGTCCTCGTCTGGCTGGACCACGGCCACCCCGGAACGTTCAAGGGTGCGCCCAATGCGGCTGCGCAGACCGAATTCGGAAATGACCTCCCAGGACAGGCGTTTGGATACGAGGTCTGGCGTATCATTGCCCGCCGGAATCACGTCTGTGTTTTTGAGCTCCTGATAGCCCTTCAGCCATTCCATGTTGGGGGCGATGAAGGTGCCCACGAAGCTGGCGGCATTGCCCTTCTTCTGGAGCCAGAATTTGGGAAACTCTTCGGCCACCTTGGATAGCGTGAGCCCTTGGCCACGCTCCCGGATGAAGCCCGCCAGGGCGTGACGCACCACCTGGCTGTAGGTGCGAGCCCCGAAGAAGCCCGCCCGGTGAGCCGCATCCTGAACCGAATCGGAAAAGGCGATGAGCTTGTGGTCATCGTTGAAGGCCGAGCCGAACAGCTCCCCAATCATGACGCTGCTGAGACCCGCGGCCCGGGAACCCACGACAGACAGACCTTCCCGCGCCCCGCAGCAGGGGCAATCGTGGCTCACGATGGTGCGGTTCTCGCCGTTGCGCTCCACCTGGATCTGGATATCCGGCATCCATACGGCGATCCGTTTCCCGTCACATTCCGGGCAGGTGCCGTTTTCGTCCTTCCCCATCTGGTAGAGGGTCAGCTTTTGGCATTGGAGGCACAGGCGACGCAGTTCCTTGGGCTTTCGAATCTCGTCTTCCTGGCCCAGGAGCGGGTAGAGCAGCACGGCATCGGGCTGCTCGCGGAACCAGGACTGGTAGAAGGCCTGGGCGTCGGGCTTGAGGGTCTGTTCGCCTTCGGGTTTCACTGAGCCCCAGGCCACGCCGTGACATTCCCGGCAATGCAGGACCGGAAGATGCAGCGGGTCCCGGAGGTCTTGCACATCGTCGGCATGGATCAGCGTCGGGTCAACGCCAACGCTGGACACCATGCGGCGCAGTTCTCGCAACCAGAGCTGGATGCGCACCTGGAGGAAGGGATTCGTGGCCTCCCCGAGTTTCTTCCAGGTTCGGGCAGCCGAGATCAGCGTGCAGAGGCTATCGATGAGCGTCTCCGCTTCTTCCGCATCCTTCAGGCGCAGGCGCTGCATCCATTCGCTGGCTAGGTCGCCCACATGGCACTGGGTGTGTGCCCGCCGCAGCAATTCCTGGAAGGCCGTGAGGCGCGGCAGGAGCGCCCCCAAGGTCACGGCGGCCTGCTCGTAAACCGCTTTGTCGGCAGCTTCCAGGTCCAGGCGCACCCCGAGCCAGGTCTCCGCTGCCCGCGCCAGGAAGGCCTCCGCCTTTTCGGCGTCCCGAGGGCGAAGATCGGAAATCGCATCCTTGGGCCAGCGGGCGATGATCTCCTGGCTGCCCACTTCGCGCTGAAGGTATTCCTCCACCTCCAGACGGTCCTCCAGGACAATGGCGCCTTCGTCGAATTCCGCCGCGAAGATGTCTCCGGCATAGGCGCGCAGCGGCTCCACCGCATCGGGCCCGCCGATGGTGGCGCTGGTGCCCACGCAGGCCAGTTCAGAACCCGCCTCCAGCTTGGCGCGCAGGCGGCGGATCAGGCAGGCCAGGTCCGTGCCCTGAGCCCCGTCGAAGGTGTGCAGCTCGTCCACCACCAGATAGCGCAGCACGCCGGGCTTGTTGTGCTGCCAGAGCGGCTGGTCCTGCGGTCTCATCAGCAGGAAGTCCAGCATCTTGTAATTGGTCAGCAGGATATCGGGCGGGTTGCTGCGCAGCGTCTCGCGGTTGGAGATCACCATCTCGGGGCCCATGGACCGGTCTGTGCCTTGATCCCCCGTGAAGAGCCCCACGCTGAGGCTGGGCAGCCCCAATTGAACGAGCTTGGCGCATTCCTTGGCGAAGCGCCGGGCCTGGTCCGTGGCCAGGGCATTCATGGGGTAGATGATGATGGCCTTGATGCCCTTCTCCCGGTGGACCAGGCAATGATCCAGCAAGGGGTACATGAAGCACTCGGTCTTGCCCGAACCCGTGCCCGTGGCGACCAGCGTAGAGCGAGCGCCAGCCCCGCAAAGGCGCTCGAAGGCCCTCACTTGATGCTGGTAAGGGGTGAAGGGCATCTGGAGCTTCTGGAAGGGCAAAGAACCGCCCTCCGCCGCCTGCCGGAAGGGGAGCTTTACCTCTAGCCAAGGCCCCTTGAGCAGGGCGCCGGGGGTATCCAGGAAGGCATCCATGAAGGTCTGGCCGTTGCCCCGCTGAAAGGCGGGCGTGGTGACCGGGAAGGCGGTCTTCAGGAAGGCGCAGAGACCCTCTTCAATTTGGCGGGCAACGAGAATTGGGAGCATGGGAATTCCCTAGGCACCGATGGTGAATGAATCAGTTCCGTAGGGACTCAAGACGGATCCACGAAAAGGGATGGCTGATCGGTCGCTGTTTTCGGACGGCGTGTTGGCTTTTTTTTAGGTGCCTTCACGACGCCTTCTTGTTTTAGAATCTTGAGCCAAGCTTTTGCCTGACCCTTTTCCAAGCCAAGCGCCTCTACCAGAGCTGTTTCATCGACGGGGTCTGACATCGCGGCAACGAGACGCCTAACGGTGTCGAACAGCATTTCCTTGGGCGACTGCTGGACCTGGGGGATTTCAGCCACAGGAACATGCGCTGGGTGGGCCTTCTCGTTGATTGGCTCGCTCGGGGGTGGATCAACACTATCGGGGATGGCGAGTGTGCCCTGGCCTGCAGGCGGTTCATCACTGCCGAAAGGAAGTTCCATCGCATCCCTGTCTCGCCCCTGGGACAAAGAGGCTTCGCTGAGTAGAGCTAACAGATCTGAGGAATCCATCGATTCAGGCCACAGGCGGGCTCCCTTCCGCCGGAGACCCTCCATCCCCTTCTCACCGGTCTTCGGCGTCCGGACATAGATCGGAACGAGGCGAAGCTTATCCAATTGCTCGACAGCACCTGCCCAGGTCCCACCCTTCTGGAAATCCGAGTTGACCACCAGTGCGGCGTCCGCAAAGGCGTAGATCAGCTTGTTGCGCTGCATGGCATTACCCACATTGAAACCGGCACTCGGATCGTAGGGCGACACCAGCACTAGCATTTCGTCCATCAGAAGATTCCGGTTTTCTCGGGCCAAGGATGCTCGTTCCATGCTGTCTGCCAACACGCCAACCGCCCTTCCTCCACCCTCAAGCGCTCCACGCATGGAGGCCTGGTCGATGCCCCTGGCCGCCCCCGAAACGAGCACGCAGTTCGCGGCGGCACTCAGTCGCCCTGCCTGATCTGCGTAGGCGAGTAGTTCAGGGTCCACGTTCCGGGAACCCACCACCGCCAGTCCCCCTCGGTCCAAGAGGCTGATGTCGCCGCAACCATAGAGCACTGCGGGCGCATCTTCCCTCAATTTGGCCTTCAGGCGCCGAGGATACTGGGCATCTGCCCGGCTGATGACCCAGATGGCGCGGTTCTGCCACCGGTCCACGGCCTGGCTCAATTGGAAGCCGCGTCCTAGCAAACGATTAATTCGATCCGTATCCACAAGATCTTGGCAGTCCTGGACCAACGCCGAAGCCCCTCCGCTGATCAGATCCGAAGGTTGGTGCTTGAGCTCTAGTAATCGGAGCACCAACCGCTTGTATTGACTCGGCGTGAGCAGATCCGCCGAGGGCGTCCCAGTGCCAGTCAGCAGGGGTGCCGTAAGGAGTAGAATCGCCTGCGTATAGGGAGTCAAGATGGGGTTCATGCGCCGTGTCCAGTCTTGGCTAGTGCCATGGGAAATACCGGCCCACTGCCGCCTCTGCGAAGAAGCCAAGCCGCAACCGTTAGCGTCCACTTGGAATCGACCATGTCATCCAACAGCAGCACTGGGCCTTCAGGCAGTTTCTCCTCGCTGAGCGCAAGAGAACCATCCAGATTCTGGGCCTGGTAGGTGCTGTTCTTCATCGTCTTTTGGGCTGGGCGGTGATCGGTTTTCATGAGGACAGTATGGAACGGGAGTCCGAGCGATTTCGCCACCCGTGCCGCGAAGTCTGGAACGAGTTGGGGATGCACCAGGGAGGGGATGCAGGTTACCCATGTGGGCGCAGGGGTCGGTTGCCAAGTCCGCACAAGATCCGCTGCGGCCTGGACGAGATCATCGGAAAAATGATTGTCCCGGTATTTTCCGTTGAACACGTGCTCGCCCCAGCCTGCGTCCCGCCAAACACAGAGGGCCATACCTGGTTGCGATTTCAAGACTGGTGGGATGTTGGTACCACTTCCAAGGCCGCATTTCGGGAGACCCCCTTGGGGCCATTTCTGTCTTGGTTCGATGGGCAGGTTGGTCCTGCAGAGAAAGGCTACCGCTTCCTTGATCAAAGATGCGTCCGACCCACTCGAAAGATCCGGCAGATCTGGATGCTTTATCTGCTCAGCCTTGCCATCCAGGGCCTGGATCAGGAAGGCCATGTGACCCTTGCTTAGGGCAACATACGCTTGCATCTGCTGGTGCTCTTCTCGGCGCAATGCCGTGAGGCGTTCAGCCCGATCCCAGAATGATTGGGATAACGTTGAGGCCGTGAGCTGCCACTTTGTTCCAGCCTTGACGATAGGGGCGGGTGATTCGAGTGAGAGCAACAGCAAGGTCTTTTCGATAGCCCCCTTGCTCAGATTTAATTTTGCCTGGAGACCCGGTAGGGAAAGGCCCGCCGATGCGTCGTGGAGTGCCTTAAGCACCTTCTGGACATCTTCAGGAGACGGGAAAGCGGTGCGGATGAAGAAATCCGTGATATCCGATTCCTCTTGTCCGCTGAGCAGTACTCCGTAGGCCCGATCCAACGCACGCCCCGCCCGACCCACTTGTTGGTAGTAAGCCACCACGGAACCGGGGGACTGGTAGTGAACCACGAAGCCCAGATCAGGCTTGTCATACCCCATTCCCAGAGAAGTCGTGGCAACCAGAGCCTTGAGGCGATTGTCCAGCAGGGCATCTTCCAAGGCTGGGCGGTCCCCTGAATCTGAGTGATAGGCCTCCACCATGAGTCCCTTGGACTTGAGCCAATCGGCCACCTGCTCAGTGTCTCTTTTCGTCAGGGTGTAGATGATTCCACTGCCGGGCATGACCGGAACGTGCTCTGCCAGCCAAGCCAAACGCTCCGCCTGATTGGGAAGGCTGATCGTTTGGAGCTTTAGGGAAGGCCGATTGAGGTCTCCTCGCGAGAGTTGGAGGTTGGGGCCGAGCACTTCAGAAAGATCCTTCAATACTCGGTCATTGGCTGTCGCCGTGGTCGCCAATAACCGCAGGTTTTGCGGAAGGAGCCTGACATAACGCTCCAGGAGGCGATAGTGCGGGCGGAAGTCATGTCCCCAATCAGAAATACAGTGGGCCTCATCAACCACGAGCAGGGAGACGCTTCCGCTGATGTGTTCGAGCACATGGGTTTTGAAGCGCTCGTTGGCGAGCTGCTCCGGGGATACGAGAAGAATATCGACGACACCCTGGCTAATCAGGGATTCCACTTCCTTCCTCTCGTCTTCGTTTTCGGAATTTATCGTTTTTGCCCGTACACCCATGCGCTCGGCGGCGGGGAGTTGGTTGCGCATCAAGGACAGGAGTGGGGAAATCAAAAGAGCGGGACCTGCTCCCCCCTCCCTCAGCAGCCTTGTGGAAATGAAATAGACGAAGCTCT
>CAIPUA010000277.1 GCA_903868115.1 uncultured Holophagaceae bacterium | reverse complement strand
GCCGTGGATGCCGCCTGGGGTGAAGCATGAGCGCCGCTTTTATCGGTGTGTATCTGTGTTCATCGGTGGCTGAAAAACAGCTTTTGCCACCGATGAACACCGATGGACACCGATCAAGACAAAGGCCTTTTGTTCCTTTTATCACTGTTCATCACTGTTCATCACCGGCCAAAAAAAGCCTTAAAACCGGTGAGGAACGGCGATTAACGGTGATAGAAAAACATAACCAGGACTATCCAATAAAGCCCATCCACGGAGAAGCTTGCTTCACCCGGTGTCACCCGTGGCGTCCTGTAAAACCGAGAACTTCATTTCTTTTCTCTTTCCGTGTGCTTCGTGTGCTCCGTGGTTCCTGTTCTTTTTTAACCACGGAACACACGGAGCACACGGATGCGCATGGATTAAGACGAAAGTCATCCCGGCCCGAATCCCCGTCATTCGTGAGCGGCCTTGGGGACCTGCCATGAGCTTTCCCTTCTCCCATCCCGTTTTCCTCGCGCCGGCCCTGGTTCTGGCACTGCTGGCGCTGTTGCTGGGCGTCTGGGCACAGCTGCGGCCAGGTATCGGGGTGCGGGTGGTGGGGCAGAAGCCGCTGCTTCAGGGGCTCGGGCTGGCTCTGGTGCTGGCGGGCACAGGGCTGGGTTTGGCGGAACCGCGCTATGGGTTGCCGGAGGTGCCCCGTCTCACGGTCCATGTGGTCGTGGATGCCAGTCGCTCCATGGGGGTGGCCGATGTGCGCGGCAAGACCCGGTGGGAAGCGGCGCTGCGCACGCTGGACCGCCTGTGGAGCCAGCCGATTCCCGGTGTGCGCTTCGGGCTGGACCTCCTCACGGGCGACACCGTTCCCCTGATGCCCCCCGGCGAGGATCGGGCGCTGATGCGCGATGCGCTGCGGGCCGTGAACCCCGGGGAAATCGGCAGCCCCGGCACCAGCCTGGGTCGTGGCCTGCCCCAGGTCGCCGCCCAGGTGGACAAGAAGGCCCCGGCCGTGATCCTGCTCCTCAGCGACGGCGAAGAGACCTGGGAAGCCCAGGCAGACGCGCTCGCCCGGGCCAAGGGCTTCCTCCAGGAGGCCAAGCTTCCCCTCTACACTTTGACCTTCGGCCAAGCCACACCCCAGCCAGTACCCGTGGCTGCGGGCTCCCAGGAGGCATCCCAAGAGCCCACCACCAGCACGGCTCAGCCCGACTTTCTCAGGAGGCTCGCCGAGGCTTGCGGCGGCCGCGCTGTAGCTCCCAGTGAAGACCTGGCGGATTTTCTTCAAGACCTAGCCCAAGGCAAGGCACCCTTGCCCGTGGCTCGCAGTCTGCAGCCGGGCCACCCGGAAGGGGGCGCATGGCTGGCACTGCTGGGCCTGGCGCTCTGGCTGGTGGTGGCGGGCAAGCCCCTGCGGGCGTGGCGCCCCATTCTGGGCCTTCTGATCGCGGGAGCGGTTGCCTCTCCGGCACGGGCGGAACTGCCCCTTCCTCCAAGCGTAAAGGCGTGGCTCGCGCAGACGGCGCTGGAACAGGGCGATCTCGAGGCCGCCAAGCGCTGGCGACCCAGCGGCAATACGCCCCACCAACTCCTGCTGGCCGCCCAGATCGATCTGAAGACCCGTGCCTACAAGGAGGCTCTCGAGACCCTGGCGCCCCTGACCGGTCAAGGCGTGCCGCGGCCCGTACCCGATTGGCGCGGCCCCGCGCTGCTGCTGGCGGCCCGTGCCCACTTCGCTCTGGACCAGAGCGGGGACGCCCAGGCTCTCCTGGAGCGGCTCTTGAAGGAACAGCCGGACCGCGAGGAGGCCGTCCACAACCTCCAGTCCCTGCTCAAGGATCGGCCGCCGCCTCCACCACCCCCGAAGACGCCGCCCCCACCGCCGCCGCCACGTCCGAGCATGGGCGCCCGCCAGGACGAACTCGAAGGCATCCACCAGCGCCTGCCCCAGAAGCCCCAGGGAGGCGTGAAGGATATCTGATTATTCAGGCAAGGCGGGTTGGCACCCGATAAACAGTTTGAAGTCCCTGGGAAAGGAGAACCCATGCGCTCTGCTGCCTTGTTCCTCCTCGCAACGCTGCCGCTCGTCGCTCAGGTTTCTGAGCGGAAGTGGAACTTCGACCTCCACGGCCTTCCCGCCACCCTGGAAGGCAATTTCCAGGGCACGGAGAGCGGCAACGCCATTTCCTTTGATCTCAAGAGCGATCTGGCCCTCCAGAAAGACAAGACCCAGCCCGGTGCCACTATCGAATATCAGGGCCGTCGTTTCGGCTTCACACTCTCGACGGATGCCCAGGACTACCAGGGAAGTTCGGTCATCACAAAAAAGGTGGAACTGAACGGTACGACCTATCAGGTCGGGGCCCTGGTCACTTCCCAGGTGAAGTTGAAGAGCTACGACCTGAACTGGACCATCCGTGCCTTCACTTGGCAGCAGGCCTGGATCGGGGTGGATCTCGGCCTCCACGCCTGGGACTTGGATATGACCGCCACGGGCACCGAGCAGACTACTCTTCTGACCAAGACCTCTTCGGAAAAGATCCCGGTCCCCATCCCTCAGGTGGGCCTGTCTGTGGGTGGCAAGGCTTTCGGCGACCGCTTCGTGAGTCGGGCCAGTTTCCATTTCCTGCGCTACAAGGGCGCCAGCTATACCCGCTGGCAAGGCGACCTCCGCTACTTCCCCCTGGAGTGGCTCGGTCTCAGGGCCTTCCTGGACGACGAGAGCTTCGATGTGCCCCAAGGCTCCATCAAGGATGACCTGATCCTCAACATCAAGCGCTCGGGCGCGGGTTTTGGAGTCGTCGTCAGGTTCTAGGCTACTTCCCCAGCCAGGCCGCGAATTCGGCGCCCGTACGGAAGGCCCCGACCTGTCGGCGGACTTCCTTGCCCTCGGCGTCCAGGATCAGCAGGGTGGGGTAGGCCTCGACCTGGAAGCGCTCGGCCACTTTCGTGTTTGCGGGGTCGGGCTTGCCGTCTTTGGACTGGGTCATCAGGGAGGCCGCGACGAACTTGCCGAGGGCCTTCTGCGCTTCGGGCGTGGGGAAGACCTTGTTCTTCAGGTACTGGCAGGGGCCGCACCATTCGGCCCAGACATCGACGAAGAGCTGCTTCTTTTCGGCCCTGGCGCGCTTCTGGGCGGCCGCGAGATCGTGCTCCCACGCCACGGAGGACTGGGCCAGCAGGGGCACGGCCAGGGTGAAAAGGAGGGCGAGGGCCTTCATGGGAACTCCGGAAAGGGCCCCGGCGGGGCGCAGATCTTGAGATGCCGCCGGAACGCAAGCACGCCTCCGACCTTCCGAGAATACCTTGGACCCCGGACTAAGCGGGCCCCTTCCGGCCCCGTAATCCATCCCGAACCGGCGGCTCCCGCCACCTCATCCGCCACTCCCACCCCTTCCTGGAGGCTTCCATGCGAGCCCTCGTCCTTCCGCTAGCCCTGGCCCTTGCCTTCGCCGTCCCCGTCGCGGCCCAGCAGGCCAAGTTCATCAAAGTGGACATCATCAGCAAGAGCGGCAGAATGCACCGCCACAACAAGGATGCCAAGAAGGATGGTCCCACCGAAGTCCACATGCGGTTGCCCATCAGCCTCGCGAAGAGCGTTCTGGAGATGGCCGGCGACAGCGACATCAAGATCAACGGTGAGAACAAGAAGGGCCTGAAGCCCGATGCCCTGATCAAGATGCTCGAGAACTCCAAACCCGGCGACCTACTGTTGGAGATCACCACCAATGACGGCGACCTGGTGAAGGTAGTCCTCGAATAGGCCCATCCCTGAATTTCCTGGCAAAAGCGCCTCCCCCGAGGCGCTTTGCTTTTGCCAAGATGGTGAGATGACCTTCGAAGCCACGACCTCCATCCGCGTCCGCTACGCCGAAACCGATGCCATGGGCATCGTGCACCATGCCGTCTACCCGATCTGGATGGAACTCGGTCGTTCCGACTTCCTGCGGGAACTCGGCCAGAGTTACGCAGAATGGGAACGCCAGGGCGTGCTGATGAGCGTGGCGGACCTGCAGGTGAAGTTCCGCGCCCCGGCCCGCTATGACGAACAGGTGCAAGTGCGCACGCAGTTGCTGGAAGTGAATCGGCGCAAGCTGACCTTCGTCTACACCATCTATCGTGAGGGGACGCGCTTGGCCGAGGGCCGCACGGTGCATGTGGTGACTGGCCCCGATGGCCGCGCCCGCACGCTCCCTGAAGACCTGCTGCGGTTCGTCCGGTCTCGATTGCCCGCGTTGGCCGAACTTCCCGGGGCACTGCCCGGCTGAAGACTTGGGAACGAGCGCGATTGGTGTTTGACTTGAGGCATGCCGATGACACGCCCAATCCATCTCTTCAACACCCTCAGCCGCCGGGTGGAGGCCGTGGAGCCCCTGACTCCCGGCGTACTTACCCTCTACACCTGCGGCCCTACCGTCTACAACTTCGCCCACATCGGCAATCTGCGCACCTTCCTGTTCCAGGATCTGCTCAAGCGGACCTTTCAGCGTGCGGGCTACGAGGTTCGCCACTGCATGAACATCACGGATGTCGAGGACAAGATCATCCGCGACAGCCAGAAGGAGCTGCCGGAGGGCGCCGACAACGGCACCCGCCACGGGGCCATGAAGGCCCTCACCGACCGCTATACCCAAGCCTTCTTCGACGACCTGGAGGCCGTGGCCATCCCCCAGGCCAGCTTCACCTTCCTGCCCCGGGCCACGGACTACCTTCCGCAGATGATCGCACTCATCCAGCGCCTGGAGGCCAAGGGCCTGGCCTACGCCCGGGAAGGCAGCGTCTACTACCGCATCGCGGGCCTGCCCCAGTACGGCTGCCTGGCCCACCTGGACCGCGAGGGCATGCAGGTCGGCACCTCCGTGGACGCCGACGAATACGAGCGCGAGTCCCTCAGCGATTTCGTTTTGTGGAAGACCTTCAAGCCCGGTGAGCCCAGCTGGGCTTCGCCCTGGGGTCCGGGGCGGCCCGGCTGGCACATCGAATGCTCGGCCATGGGCATGGAACTGCTGGGGGAACGCATCGATATCCACAGCGGCGGCGTGGACCTGGTCTTTCCCCACCACGAGAACGAGATTGCTCAGAGCGAAGGTGCCACGGGCCACACCTGGGTCAACCACTGGGTCCACGGCGAGTTCCTGCTGGTGGAAGGCGAGAAGATGTCCAAGTCCCTGGGGAATTTCTATACCCTGCGGGACTTGCAGGAGAAGGGCATCGATCCCATCACCTTCCGCTATGCCATCCAGAGCAACCACTACCGCAAGCTCTACAACTTCAGCTTCGAGGGCCTCACGGGCGCCAGAAATGCCCTCGAACGCCTCCGCACCTTCCGCAAGCGCATGGAGGGGAACTTTGAATCCGCCGGGGGCGGCGAATGGAAGGAGGCTCTCGATCCCCTCCGTCGGATCGCCCAGGCGCGGGAGGATTTCTGGACTGCCCTCTCCGATGACCTCAACACGCCCGAGGCCCTGGCCGCCATCTTCACGCTGGTCAGCGATCTCAACGCCCAGGATGACCGCGCCGCCCTGACCCGTGAGGAGCGCGATGCCGCGCTGGCGTTCTTGGATGAGACCAATGCCATCTTCGCCGGCTGGCCCCACGAGGAAGCCAGCCTCGACGCCGAGGTCGCAGCGCTCATCGAGGCCCGCAAGGCCGCGAAGGTCGCCAAGAACTGGGCCGAATCCGACCGGATCCGCGACCAGCTCAAGGCCCAGGGCATCCTGCTGGAGGATCGCAAGGACGGCAGTGTGGGCTGGAAGAAGGCCTGAGAACGTGAGCATCCCCGCCGCACCCCGTTCGATCTGCCTCCTGCGCCTTTCGGCCCTCGGCGATGTCACCCATGCGGTGCCGCTGGTCCGCACCTTTCGCCGCGCCTGGCCCGAAGTGCCCATCACCTGGATCATCGGCAAGGGTGAGGCCAAGCTGCTCGAAGGCTTGGAGAACATCGAATTCATCGTCTTCGATAAGAAGGCCGGCTGGGCGGGCATTCGCGCACTCCGGGAAAAACTCGCGGGTCGCCGTTTCGAGGTGCTCCTCCAGCTGCAGCTCGCCCTGCGCGCCAATCTCCTTTCGTC
>CAIPUA010000276.1 GCA_903868115.1 uncultured Holophagaceae bacterium | reverse complement strand
TCCCAGGTGCCGACATGGGTGCCTTCGAGGATGCTCTCCAGGCGCCAGTGCAGGTCCTGCAGCTCCGCCTCGGCATGCTTGCGCTCGGTGATGTCGTTGATGCTGGACAGAATGCAGGCCCCTTGGCTCAGCAAGAGCGTCTGGGCGGAAAAAAGGCCCGTGATGACCTTGCCGCTCTTGGTCCGGAACGGGAACTCCTGGCCCACGACAGTCTGACCTGCGCGAAGCGCCGCCACGACGAGCTTTCGATGATCTTCGTTGACCCACAGGTGTAGCCCGATGGACGCGTTGGCGAGGGCTTCTTCCCGGGTGAACTCCGTCATCGAGATGAAGGCGTCGTTGACCTCAAGGAATGTGCCGTCTTCTGGGTGCGTGATGGTGATGGCGTAGGGCGAGGTCTGGAACGCATTGGAGAACTTACCCTCGCTCTCCCGAAGGGCCACCTCGATCCGCTTGCGTTCGGCTATGTTGCTCAGCGTGCCGACCATCCGCAGGGCTCTTCCTTCCGCATCCAATTCAACAGCCTTGCCCCGCGTGGAGACCCACAGCCATTCGCCCGCTTTCGTCTTCATCCTGAGATCGATGGCAAAGCCCTCCCCGGACTCGATGCTTTTCCGAAGCTCTCCTTCGGTCCGGTCCAAGTCCTCCGGATGGACCAGGAGGCGCCAGGAAGCATAGTCGGCTGGGAAGGCACGGTCCTCGTAGCCCAGCAGCGCGTAGTAGAGAGGGCTGAAGAAGGCATCTCCGCTTGGAACGTCCCAATCCCAAAGCCCATCGTTCACGGCGGCGAACGTCTTGGCATATCGCGCCTCACTCTCCTTCAGCGCCTCTTGGTGTTGGCCCAATGAACCTAGTAGGCGATTGAAGCCACCAATCAGTTCGCCGATTTCGTCCAGGCTCTCGTTGGGCAAGGGGATTGGATGGCCGGTACCGGGTACCGTGGTCAGCACTTTCACGGCGGCCAGCATCGGTGCCAGTAGGCGCTTCAGCATCAACCAGGTCAGGCCACCCGCCAGCAGGCTCAGGAAGATCGTGGCCAGCAGCATGCGCCGCTGCAGAATGTGGATGGGGGCAAAGCTTTCGGCGGTGGGCAGATCGGCCACCAGGTACCAACCCGCCGCGGGCACGCCCTTGGCCGAAGCCAGCACCTCCACGCCAAGCGGATTGACAAATACCCCTGAACCCTCATGGCCCTGGACAAACCGGTCAATCCAAGGGCTGACACCCAGCGGGGGAAGCTGTTCCATGATGCGGCTTCGATCGCTGGCGGTGACGATCAGCCGGTGCTGGGCCGCGACCAGCAGATAGCCACCCGTGTTGCCATAGCGGCCTTCCGAAATCTTGTCCAAAAAACTGGGTGTGCTCAGGTTGGTCACGCCTGCCAAGGTGCCGAGCACCCTGCCCTGGGCATCGCGGATGGGCGCCGCCATGACGAAAATCGGAGCATGCAGCTGTTTGCCCAGCACCGGTCGGCCGACCGTCGCTTTCCCCTCTTTGAGTGCGGCGATGATGAAATCCCGGTCCAGGTAGTTGACACCCCGCCGCTCAGCCGAAAGGGGGATCGAAGCCGTCGCCGTGCCATCCGCCCGGGTGATGAAGACGCCGCCGTTGAACAGATTCTGGAAAATGGGGCGCTGTTCCAGGAGTGCCTGCGAAGTCGCCGTGTTGTCCAGCACGGCCGGGCTGATTTCCTGGGCGATTCTGTCCAGGGCCTTGAAGCGGTCACCCATTTCGCGGTTGAGGTCGGAGGCCATGAATGACACGGCCGAGAATTGCTGATCGCCCAGGAGGCGTTGCATGTCGCGGCGCAACATCCGGCCGGAGTAGAAGGCCAGTAACCAGATGCTGATCACGAAAATGGCCAGCGT
>CAIPUA010000275.1 GCA_903868115.1 uncultured Holophagaceae bacterium | reverse complement strand
GCCGTGGCACGGCAATCTGAACAAGCGCCTGGTGAAATCCCCCAAGGTCTTCATTCGGGATAGCGGCTTGGCCCATGCCCTGCTGGGCATTCCCGACCGCGAGACCCTGCTCTCTCATCCCGTGCTGGGCCAGAGCTGGGAATGCTTCGTCATCGAAAACCTCATCGCCGCCGCGCCCGCCCAGGTGGAAGCCCATTTCTACCGCTCCAGCGCCGGGGCCGAGATCGACCTGCTCCTGTCCTGGCCCAACGGCACCCTGTGGGCCATCGAGATCAAGCGCAGCCTGTCGCCCAAGCTGGAGCGCGGCTTCCATGCCGCCTGCGCGGACTTGAAGCCGCAGCGACGGTTCGTCGTCTATCCAGGCGCCGACCGGTTTTCCGTGGCGGAAGGGGTGGAGGCGCTTCCCTTGCGGGGGCTCGCCGAACGGCTTGGGGAAGCTAGTAGGGGGTGATTGAAGCCGGTTCGGGGTGATTGCCGCGCGAGATCTCCCGGTTTGGTTGAAGTATTTGCTTGAATAAGGCGATAAAAAAACGAAAATGGCCGAATGCTCTGTACTCGGCCTTACCAGCCGCGCACCTGCGACCAGCCCCTCCTGCACCGCTGTGTGTCGGAGCACTGGCCCCGCGTACAGAGGGCTTGTGAAGCCCAGGGCAGACCCCTGCCAGCCTTCGTTCGGCGCGAATTTGATGCCTACCTCCGTTGCGGCGACCTGCGCGAAGGCTTCCTGCGCATCCACTGCGGCGGGTGCGGGCATGACCGGCTGGTACCCTTCTCCTGCAAGGGGCGCGGGTTCTGTCCCTCCTGCGGCGGAAGGAGGATGGAAGAAGGTGCTACCTGGCTCTGTGAGCGCGTCCTGCCGCCTGTGCCCCTGCGCCAGTGGGTGCTCAGCCTGCCCAGGGTGCTGCGCTACCTCCTGGCGTATGATGGCAAGCTTTGCCGCGCCGTGGCGAAAACGGCCATGCAGGAGGTCTTCCGCTACCAGCGCCTGCGGGCCCGGCGGGCGCTGGGGTTGGCTTCCACCCGCCTCGCCCACACGGGCGCCATGGTCGCAGTACAAAGATTTGGCTCCGCCTTGAACCTGAACATTCACTTCCATGCGCTGGTCTTGGATGGCGTCTTCGTCGTGGATGCTTTCGGCCATCCAGCATTCGTGGACCTGGCCCCGCCGAGGCTGGAAGACCTTAACCAGGTGGCCTCCCGAATTGCAGAGACCGTGCTGGCCCTGCTGCGCCGCCGCCGCATCTGGCTGGACGATCTGGATGAAGCCGAAGATCCCGTGGCCCAGCACAATGAGTCGCTGGCGGGCATGGCCAAGGCCTCCATCTCAGGCACTTTGGTTTTCGGGTCCGCAGGGGCGAAACCGGTGCGGCTGAAGGATGCGCGGCAAGGGGCGCCCGATCAAGTGGAGCGCGCAGGGAAGGCGCTCGGCTTCGTCCTCGACGCTGAAGTGCACGTGTCGGCGGACAACAGATTCCACCGCGAGCGACTATGCCGCTACCTGCTGCGCCCGCCCTTGGCCAAGGGCCGCCTGCACGAGACCATGGACGGCAAGTATGCCTTCGAACTGAAGACGCCCTGGCCTGATGGGACGCGGATCATTTTCTTCAGTGGAGAGGAACTGGTGGCAAGGCTCTCGGCCCTCGTGCCGCCGCCGAGGATGCATCTGGTTCATTATTTTGGCGTGCTCGCGCCGAATGCGCGGCTGCGGAAACAGGTGGTCCCGGAAGCGCCAGAGGATGCCGACCTGGATCCCTGCGGCCATAGCGTGGCCTACAGCGAAACCCGCAACGGCCAGACCATCCGGCGGCGCTGGGTGCCTTGGGCCACACTGCTGCTGCGGGTATTTGCCATCGATGTCATGGCTTGCCCGCGCTGCGACAGTCGCATGCAGCGCATCGCCGTGATTCAGCAGCCCAAGGTGATCGCCGCCATCCTGGACTGCCTCAGCCGGAAGGAGATCCCCCCTTAGGCTGGGGGGGGGGGCATCAGGCGGAATTCCAAACCGGGGCCAATTGAACCCAGGCGCGGCCCTGTCCCATCGTGGGGGAAAGTCT
>CAIPUA010000274.1 GCA_903868115.1 uncultured Holophagaceae bacterium | reverse complement strand
GTCCTCCAGATCCACTCAATCCTCAATAATCGGCCTCGTCCACACAGTGGACAGAAAATGTCCAACCCTACACGGTATAATTTTAGGTTCTTCAGCGATTTCCGGGAAAGGCCGCGCGGATCTTGAGGAAGAAGTAATCCTCGTCGCGGTAACCGTAGGCGATCCGTTTGAGGACTTTGATCTTGTTGTTCACGCCCTCAACCACACTGGTATTGAGTTTCCAGCGGCAGTGAGCAAGGATCCCGTCAATTCGCTTGATGAGTTTTTCGGCGAAACGTTCCAATGGCTTCAGCCCGCTTGATCGGGCCATTCCAAGCCATGTCTCCCAGGCCTTCCTGGCCCACCCTTCTCGCGTGTATCCCCACAATGCCTTCAGGGCATCCTTCATCACATAGACCGTCATCAGAGCTTGGTTTGCTTCCAGCAGTTCGTTGAGCCGGACTTTGGTTTCCCGATTCGGCAAATTCTCCCAGTTGCCCAGCAGGTTCCACTTGGCGCCCTTGATAAGTTCCCTCGCAACCTTGTCGTCCTTCACTCGATTGGCCTCATGGATCCGCACCTTGTCGATGACGTCCTTCCCAAAATTCGCCACGAGGTGAAACTGATCGAAGACGATCTCTGCATTGGGGCAATGCCTGCGCACCTCCGCCTCAAAGGCTGGCCACATGTCCATGCCCACTGCCTGGATCTTCTGGCAGCGTCGCTTCCCAAGCCATTCGAAGAACGGGCGGACATCCTCTCTGCTTCGCCCTTGCCCCACCCAGAGCACGCGTTTCGTTTCGGCATCCATGATCACCGTGGCGTAGCGGTGTCCCTTGTGCAGCGCGAACTCATCCATCAGGAGTAGCCGCACCTTCCCCCGCTTGGCGGGCTCCAGGGCTCGCTTCAGGTAAGCCTTGTCGATCGCCTTCACGGTATTCCATTGCAGGTTGTAGTGTTCCGCCACCCGCTTGATGGGCATGACCTTGCACATCCGGGCTACGTTTTCAGCGAGCCGATTCGTCACGCGCGCGTGAGGTTCCAGCCAGTCGAGCCTCTCAAGGCTTGGCCCGCATCTGGCACAGGCGACTCTCGCGCGCGCCACCATAAGGGTCGTGTCCATTTCGAACACTGGGAGGTCGCGGATTTCCCGTTCTGACCAATCGTGAACCCGACTCACGAAATGTCCGCACCCGTTACATATTCGCGGACGATCACCCGATCCCAGAAGATCAATCCATACCTCGGCCCGAGCACCCTTCACCCCGACCTCGTATCGTTCCACCGCACCGGAACGATACCCTTTCCATCCGCCCAGGCGGGTCATAAGCTCGTTGGTAGGCAGCGGCGGCCTCCTTTCCATTTTGAGTTCTCGACAAACCCAAGATGCCAGAAGACCGCTGCTGCTCAACCTTTTCACTCAGATCACGGAAGAACCTCTTTTTTTTCTGCGATCTCTGTGGTTCTTCCCTTTTCCCGGTGCCGAGGTACGCTCCGGGTGCAATCCGGGTTAGGCTTTCAGCCATGGATACGCGACGCCCCGTGGTGGTCACGGGTCAGCAGATCGGCGCGGGCTGGACTCCCGCGCTTTCGGTCGTCAAGGCCCTCGCCGCATTGTCGGCCGCGAAAGTCCTGGGCGGCGAGGCGGTCTATTGGCTCGCCGACGAGGATCACGATCGCCTGGAAGTGGCCTCCACCGTGCTTTTCGCAGGAGATCGCCTGCTCCGCCGACGCTTTCGGTTCGAGGCCCCGGAGGGTACGGCCACGGGTTGGCTGCCCTGGACGAACGCCCACCAGCAGGAAGCCGAACAATTCTGGGGCCCCCTGCCCCGGCCGGACCGCCCGACCCTGCGGGATCATGTCCTGGCCCTCGGCAAGCCGCTCAGGTTCCGTGGCCTCCATTTTTTCTCGCCCACCGAGCGCGCCCTCCGCGATGCCGTCCAGGCCGAACTCGAGCGCTGGCGCTCCCTGGATCTCGAGTCCAAACTCCTGCAACAAGCCGCCCGCTTGGAAGCCGAGGGCGTGGCCTTCCTCCTGGACCCCCGGGAACAGTCCGCCTGGTTCAGCCTGGCGCCGACCTCCGGCCTGCGCCGCCGCCTGGAACGGGGCCAGCCCTGCCCCCCCGGATGCTGGCTCAGCCCCGGCGCGGCCCTGCGCCCCCTGATGCAATCCTTGCTGATCCCCGCCACCCATGTGGTCCTCGGCCCCGCCGAACGCGCCTACTGGCGTTTGACGGAACCCCTCTGGAACCTCGTGGGACTAACACCTCCAACCATCATCCCCCGGCCCAGCGCCTTCGTACTGCCCCGGGGACTCCGCCTCGCGCCTTCGCAACTGGAGGCACTGCGCGCAGGCTACTGGGAGGCCTTCGTCCAGGACCATCCCCCGCTTCCCAGCCAGGCCTTGGCGGCTCAGCCCGATCCGGCCTGGGGTGCAGCTCTCGGCAATCGGTTCCGGCAGGAACTGGCCCGGGCGCGTCAACGTCTGCTCCGGCTGGACCGACGCCTCTACCGGAATCAGGTGGCCGATCTGCTGGGCGAGGACCCGGAACGCCTCCGACAGCGGCTTTTCCCCTTTGGCAAGCCCCAGGAACGCGTGCTGCCCGGTGCCCTCTGGCTGAAGGACGAGGCCCTTTTGGATCGCCTGCTGGCGGCCCTGGACCGCGGAGAATCCCCCGTGATGGTGGAGGCAACATGATCGAGAAACTGGATCTTCTCGTCGTCGGCGCCCACCCGGACGATGCCGAGGTGCATGTGGGCGGACTGCTGGCGCTCGCCGCCAAGCGGGGGCTGCGGGGCGCCATTCTGGATGCCACCTGCGGCGATATGGGCACCCGCGGCACGCCCGATACGCGCCGGGCCGAAGCCCTGGAAGCCGCCCACATCCTGGGCGTAGAGCGCATCATTCTCGATTTTCCCGATGCGCGCTTCGACGAATCCGAGACCTTCCGCCTGGAGCTCATGGCCGTGCTGCGGGAAACCCGGCCCGACATCCTGGTGCTGCCCCATCCCGAGGACCATCACCCGGACCATCGGCGCATCTTCCGCCTGGGGCGCGAGGCGGCCTACTACGCGGGCCTGAAGAACTATCCCTGCCCGGGCGAACCCTGGCGCCCCAAAGCCGTGGCCTGGGTGGGCGGCGTGAACCCGCCCACCGCCCCTGATCTGGTGGTGGATGTGAGCGAGGTCTGGGACCAACGCATGGCGGCCTTCGATGCCTTCGGCAGCCAGTTCGGAAAGGGCGAAGGCCAGCCCTGGACACGCATCGCCCACCC
>CAIPUA010000273.1 GCA_903868115.1 uncultured Holophagaceae bacterium | reverse complement strand
TCTGGAGAGGGAGAAGTCCTGGCTCGTCCGGATGCCCGGTGCCACCGGGCGTTCGTTGGGGAAAGAGATCTGGTTCCCGAAGCGCTGGGGCACGGGCATGTGCGTGCTCGATGAGGTAAAAAAACAGATCTGGGTTCCGAGGTGGTTGGCTGAACAAAAGTGCCTGATTTAGGGCCTAAAAAGTGCTTGCAATCATATTTCAATGTGATATATTTTTACCTGTCTTCGGCGAGTCCCATTCGATTCCTTGGTTGTAGGGGTTAGATGACCACAGAGCCACTGGCCGAAGGCATTTTCGAAAGGAGCGGTTCATGAAGGAGCGAGCAAAGATTGCTCGACTGGACGAGGTGGTGGAAGTCGCGGAGGTCGACTACCAGGAAGCGGTGGACAGCTACACCGGCTGGTGCAAGGTCTGCAAGGAGTTCACCAGGGGTAGCACAGAGCCGGATGCCGAGGGCTACGACTGCGAGGTGTGCGGCGAGAAGGAAGTGGTGGGGGCCGAGCAGGCGCTGTTGCTAGGCTACATCGTTCCGGTTTGAAAGGGGGGACTGCGGTGGGAGAGCGCCCAAAGGATGCCTTTTGCCTGACCAAGAACGACGAGACCGTGAAGTGGTTGATCATCGGTGCGGCCAACGAGGCCGGATATTCTTCTCGCGTGCTCGGCGAGGAAGAGATCGGAATCAACCTCCCGACCAAGGTCTGCCGGTTTGTAGAGGCTATTCACCGGCTATTCGTGGAGGAGCTGGATAGAAGGGAGCAAAGCAATGGACGGACAACTAGGGTGGATCAAAGCGCCACCCGCGAAGAAGGAGGAGAGGAAGATGGCACGGACGACCACGGAGCAGAAACCGGCGGGGACAGTTGAGCAGGAGGCGACCCTCGCCCGCTCGCAGCCGAGCGTGACGATCAAACGCGACGGCAAGGGCGTGCTCAGCTACGAGGTAAAGGCGTATGCCGATGACATGATCGAGGCACTCAATGAGGCGGTCATGGCCGTGCGGAGGCTGGAGAGTTATGAGGCCAACGGGGCATTCGACGTGAAATCACCGAATGGGCCGGCGTCGTGCGGTTTATCGAACCTGGCCGACAAGGACGACTTGTAAAAATTTTTTACAAAGGAGGATGAGAGAATGCCAGCGGCAACTGAACGAGTGAAGATGGCGGTGGGCTTGACCGTCAACCTCGGGGACTACCAGAGCCTGCGGGTCGACGTGGGCCTGGAGCGCGAGACCGATCCGAAGTACATGGAAGACGAGTTCGACACCATGCAGAAGGAGCTCACCGAGCAGCTCGAGAAATCGGTGGGCCACTTCGAGAATGCGACCCGAAAGATCACCGGGCGCGACAAGAGGAGGTAGTCATGGGTTACGGGACCAAGGAGTTCATGTCGAAGGTCCGCACGGGCGGGTTCGGCAAGATGTCCGACTGGAAGAAGCGCGGCAAGACGGTGGGCTGGATCCACCTGGACGGATTCCGCGAGCGCAAGATGCACAACATGATGATCACCAAGTTCAAGACCAAGGAGGGCAAGGAAGGGCACAGCCAGCGCATGTTCGTTTGCCCGGGTGGGGCTTGCCCGCTGTGCGCCCTGGTGGAGTTCGCCAAGGACGCGGCCGAGGGCCTCGGGGAGGAAAAGGACTTCCAGGTGCTCTACCGTTCGATCAAGGCCAAGGAGAAGCGCGACCCGGACCGGGTCATCTCCTACTCCATGAAGGAGCTGGCCGGAAAGGGCGACTGGCGCCACAAGATGTTCCCGAACACGGAGTTCCTTTTTGGCTGGGTCCCCCGGGACAACCGGATCGCGGAAGCCCCGGTGGAGATCATGCAGGCTACCACCGCGCTGGCGACCGCCATCAAGCGGGTCATCCAGAGCCAGGTCGAGGATCGGGGAGAGCGCAACGGCGATCCGATGGTGAAGCCCTACGCGATGAAGTTCACCTATAACAAGGATGCCATCCCGGCGCAGAT
>CAIPUA010000272.1 GCA_903868115.1 uncultured Holophagaceae bacterium | reverse complement strand
GCCCGCGACTGGAGCCGATTTTCGGCAGCCCGGGTGCCGCGATCAGCAGAGAAGTGCAGAGGCCGAGCATGGCTAGTCTTGGGTTCATTTGAACTTCCTCATTTTCGTTAGCAATGCCAGGGTACAGCCATGTAATGGACACTGATTCAGGATCCTGGAGCCCGGCCCTGGCCACAATGACGGGATCCACTCTTTTTGCATGAGTAGAGCTACTCATTTGCGGGACTGCCCGGCCGAGACGAATCGCCTGGAGCGGTCACCGGCCTTGGCCTGGATCCGCTAGGCTCGATTCAGCCATGCGCATCGCCTTCGTCACACCTCCTCTCATCAAGCCCGCCGAACCCGGCCTGTCGGCTGCGGCTGCGGCGAGCGCGTTCAGGGCCCGAGGCGTGGACGCCTTCGATATCGATGCCAGTCTCGGCTGGTACCGGCACACCTTGGCGCCCGGGAAGCTGGATCTGGCTCTGCGGTGTGCGGAAGCGGAGGGCTACTCGGCGGGCTCCCTGCAGGCGTTCCGGGCCGCCCAGCGAGCGACCGCTCTGCCGCAACCCCCCCTGCAGAGGCCCGAAACGTATGGACAGCGCAGGATCTACAGTTCAGCCGTCAGCCATCTGGTGAACCTGCTGCGCCTGGCCTCCGTGCCCCATCCGGGCTTTCATCTGCGCCTGGCCGATGTGGAAGTGGAGGGGCGGCGCCCCCAGGATTCGACGGACCTGGAGGCCCTTGCACACGCGCCGGGACCCTTCGACGCCTATTTCCTGGAGGAACTCCTCCCCCGGCTCGAGGCCGAGCGCGTCAGCCATGTGGGCCTTTCCCTGACCTTCCTGAACCAAGCCTTCGCCACCTTCCGGTTGGCCTTCCTGCTGGCCGAGCGCCTTCCAGCGGTCCAGCGGATCCTCGGAGGCCCGCTCGTGGCCTGCTGGAACGCCGTGGGCGCCTCCCTGACCTCGCCCGCCTTTCGGCGCTTTCACCGGATCCTTGCCAGCACCTCGGACGCGGAAATGGACGCGCTGACCCTGGAACTGGGCGGTGCGGCCGGGGGCGACGAAGCCGTTCTGGCGCCGGACCTCGCCACCACCCCCTGGGACGCCTATCTGGTGCCTGTGCCAACGGTGCCGGTGGCGCTGGGGCGCGGCTGCTATTGGCGCCGCTGCACCTTCTGCCCCGACTATCTGCATCCCGCCTACCGGCCCGGTTCCCGGGACACGCTCGCCGAGTGGCTCGAAAGCGTGGCGGCCCGCTTTCCAAAGGGCGCCATGCTGCACCTGACGGATTCGGCCCTGTCACCCGCCGGGCTGGATCACATCGCGAAGGTGGTGCGCAATCGGCGTCTGCCCCTGCGCTGGCACGGCTTCGTGCGTCTGGAGGCGCGCTTCGCGGATCCAGGTTTCGCAGACCATCTCGCAGAAGGTGGCTGCGCCATGCTGCAGTGGGGCCTCGAAACCGCGGCCCCTCGCCTTCTGGACCTGATGGACAAGGGCGTGACAGCCGATCAGGCGCGGCGCGTCCTGCGAAGCTGCGCGGCCGCAGGGATCAAGAACCACGCCTACCTGCTTTTCGGCCTGCCCACGGAGACCGAGGCCGACCGCGAAACAACCCTGGCCTTCATCCAGGATGAAGCTGCGTCGCTCCACGATCTCAACGCCTCCATCCTGAACCTGCCGCGCCGCAGTCCCATGCATGATGAGCCCGAACGGTACGGCATCACGACCCTCCGTTCCTTCGGCCATGATACGGACCTGTCGCTCTACGCCGATTTCCACTGCGGCGCTTCCCACCCCCGGGTCGAGGCACGCCGTTGGCTTTCCGCGCGCTTCCTGAAGGACCCCACCGTGAAACGCATCCTGGGCGATCTGAACGGCCCCTTCAAGGAGAACCATGCCTGTTTTTTGCCGAAGTGAGAGCCACTGCGCGGCACAAAAAAGGCTTCACCTCGTCGATCGTAGCTTCCGTCGGATCATCGCAATGAGCTCCTCGGCTTCCTGCACGCGAAGCATCTTTACCAGGGCGAAATAGCCTAAAGAGGCGGCGGCCATGAGGGGGAACAGGCGCAAGCCGGTGCCCCGGAACCCGTGGTAGGTGAAGACGTCCACCAGGCGTCCGCCGAAAACAGTCAGGAGCCCCATGGCTGCTGAACCGAGCCCAAAGAGGGCCCAGCCCGTGAGGACGGGGCGGTAGGGCAGCTGCCCCAGGACGTGGCGCAGACGCCATTCCAGGTAGAAGAGGCCGACCAGGGCCGAGAGGCTGTTCGCCAGGGCCATGCCGCGTGTGCCCAGGGGCTTCATCAGTAGCAGCGAGAGGACGATGTTGCAGGAGAACTGCAGCACGGCAGACTGGGCGGGGCTGCGGTAATCCTTCAGGGCATTGAGGGCCTGGTTGGAAATGCGAACCGTGGCGATGAACAGGATGCCAAGGGCCTGGAAGGGCAGGGTTTCAGCCAGCCAGTGCACACTTGCGGGTGTGAACTGGCCGCGCTGGAAAAGGAAGGCCGCGATGGGGTAGGCAAGGACGGCGAGGCCCACCGCGGCGGGGATCGCAAGGAAGGCCGTGCCCCGCAGCGCCATGCTGAGGTTGGTCCGCACGCCCGGCAGATCGCCTTCGGCCGCCTGGCGGCTCATGGCGGGCAGGCTGACGGTGGCGAAGCTCATGGCGAAGAGGCCCAGCACCAGTTCGCCCAGCATGTTCGAGTTGTTCAGCACGACCTGGGCCCCGTAGCCCAGTTGGCTGGCCAACGCGGTGCTCACCAGGACATTGAGGGGATGGATGCCTCCGGCCAGGAGCCCGGGTCCCATGCGCTTCAGCGCCAGGCGGACATCCGTGTTCTTCAGGCGCAGGTGGAATCCCAGCCGGAAGCCCAGGCGCCGAAAGGCCGGCAGCAGCACCAGGACCTGCACCCCACCACCCAGGATGACGGCACAGGCGAAGAGAAGGGCCGCGCGCTCGGGCTGGTGCCAGGCCCTGGGCCCCAACTGGAGGCAGGCCCAACTGGCGGCCAGAAAGGTGAGGTTGAAGAAGGTGCTCACGGAGGCCGTGAGGGCGAAGCGGCCCCTCAGGTTCAGCACTGCCGCCATGCAGGCGGTGAGACTCACCAGCACGAGGTAGGGAAACATGAGTCGGGCGATGCCTTCCGCCAGGGCGACATCGGGCGGGAAGTTGGCCTTCCCGGCCAGCACGGTTCCGAAGGCGCGGAGCTGTTCCAGGAGAGGCTGACCGGGCGCCAGTTTGCCGAGCATCTGGAGGCCGATGATGGGTGCCATGAAGAGGATCCCGAGCAGACAGAGAACGCCCAACACCCAGGCTAGGCTGCCCATGAAATCCGAAACGAAGGCGATGGCGCCCGCCTTGCCGTCTCGCGCTTCCACCTCCGTCAGCGTGGGCAGGAAGGCCGAAGTCATGGTGCCTTCCGCTGTGAAACGGCGCAGCATGTTGGGCAAACGCCAGGCCACCTGGTAGGCATCGCCCATGCGCGTGGCGCCCAGCACCGCGCTGATCGTGATCTGAACCGCTACGCCCGTGATCCTGGAGATGAGCGTCATCAAGGTGACGATGCCCACGGAATGGAGAAAGGCGCCCGAACTTGCCTGTCGCCCGGGTACGGCGCTCCCGGGGGCAGGTGTGGTTTGGGCATCGGAAGGCATTGGAGCCGCCTGTCGGAATCGAACCAACGACCTTCGCATTACAAGTGCGGTGCTCTACCAACTGAGCTAAGGCGGCAAAGGAACCAGTCTACCTCACCCAGGGTGGGTTGCTCAGCGGTGCGGGGGCCCCGCTCGTCAGAGCCCGCATGGGCTCTGTCTCGCGACCCGCATCCGCTTCGCCCAACTCGAATGGATTGACACGAGGGGGATCGGTGTGATGCAGAGCCCATCACCCCTAGTCCTTTATCCAATGCACTGACCCAGTCCTTTCATGCCGCTTTTATAGTCGTTTCGACATTCAGCGTTTTGGTCTTTTGTTTTGCCTACCCACTTGATATCCTTCCCCGAATTCCCACCCTCCAATGTCTCCAGGAACGCTCGGACTCAGGTCCTGGAAAATTTCAGACAGTGTTGGCTCTAGCTGACCCTCTTGGCCCATCCCAT
>CAIPUA010000271.1 GCA_903868115.1 uncultured Holophagaceae bacterium | reverse complement strand
TGGCCCATACCCTGAAATGATCCGTCCTCTCTACCAGGACACTGGCCCTGCCCCCTGCTCCTATCCTTGAGCCATGGACAATCCCTTTCCTGTCGTCGGCCTCACGGGCGGAATTGCCTCCGGAAAGAGTTTCGTCGCGCAACGAATGGCCGAGCGCGGATGGGCCGTCGTCGATGCGGACCAAGTCGCCCGTGAGGTGGTCGAGACGGGGTCCGAAGGTCTCGAAGCCGTCGTTGCCGCCTTCGGCGAAGCCATCCTCGCACCAGATGGCACCCCTGATCGCGCTCGACTCGGCGCACAGGTCTTTGCGGAGTCCACAGCGCGCAAGGCGCTTGAGGCCCTGCTGCATCCTCGGATCGAGGCCAGGATCGCAAGCCACCTTTCCGCGCTTCCGCCTGAAACCAGAGGAGCCATCCTGGACGCGGCACTCTGGATCGAGCGAGCGAAGGGTCATCATTTCGATGCACTGTGGGTGGTGGAAGCTCCCGACGAAATGAGAATTGCCCGCCTCATCCAGCGGGATGGTCTGGAGACTGCCACCGCGCGCACCCGGCTGCAGTCTCAGTCCCGCGCCGCCGAGAAGGCCCTGCATGCGGATCTCCTCATCCTCAACGATGGCCAGGAACTCTCGGATCTCCTGGCCGAGGCTGAGGCTCGCCTTCTGGCAGACTGGAGCCTGCGGCGAGGCCGCATCTGGAGGGCGCCCATGCCTGCCCCGTTCCGGCCCCACGAATTCCGCGAGGTACTCGAGGCCCTGCTTGCCAAAGGTGGGGACTTTGCCGAACTCTTCGTGGAACAGCGCTGGGCCTGCGGGCTGGGCATGGACGACGGCCGCATGGAGGATGTGCTGGCCAGCGAGACCTTCGGTGCCAGCCTGCGTTTGGTAGAAGGGGAGATGACGCGTTTCGCAGACCTCATCGCCCCCTCCCTGCCCGAACTGATGGGGGCCGCCCGGCTGCTTGCGGCTCCAGGAATGGGTTTGCCGGCGACCCTCCCGGAGTTGGCCGCCTTCCACCACCCCACCCCGAGCCCCATCGAACGCGACCCGGCCACGGTTCCTCTGGCGGAGAAAGTAGCCCTGGTCAGAGGCGCCGAAGCGCTGGCCCGAAGCCACGGGGAATCGCTGATGGCGGGTGCCGTCCGTCAGGTGGCCGTGGGCTATGGCGACAGCACGCAGCGGGTCTGGATCGCCTCCGCCGAACGGAAAGGAGCAACCTGGCACACCGCGCTGGTGGAAGACTGCCGCATGCAGAGCGTGCTTCGCCTGAATGCAACGGCAGGTTCCGGCGATCAACTCCAAACGGGCTACCAGGCCCTGGGCGAGAGCCGAGGCTTCGAGCTATTCAGCGAAGCTGCCGTTGCCCGAACTGTGCAGGAGGCCGTGCGCCTAGCCGTCCAGGCGCTCTCGGCCCAACCCGCGCCCGCCGGCACCTTCCCGGTGATCCTGTCCAGCAGCGCAGGTGGCACCATGATCCATGAAGCCTGCGGACACGGCCTGGAAGCCGACTTGGCCCTGGCCGGCATGAGCGCCTTCGCCGGCAAGCTGGGCGAAAAGGTCGCCGCCGAAGGTGTGACGATCATCGATGACGGCACCCTGCCCCACAAACGCGGCAGCGCGGCGGTGGATGACGAAGGCCAGCCGCCCCAGCGTGTGGTCCTGATCGAGAACGGCGTCCTGAAACAGTACCTCCAGTCCCGCAAAACGGCTCGTCGCATGGGCGTGGAACCCACTGGGAACGGTCGTCGCGAAAGCTATCGCCACCTGCCCATCCCCCGCATGCGGAACACCTTCCTGGCGGCGGGCGTTGAGACTCCCGAGGCGATCCTCAAGGATCTGGATCGCGGCCTGCTCGTCACGCACATGGGCGGCGGCCAAGTCGACACCGTGACAGGCAACTTCGTTTTTCAGGTTACGGAGGGCTTCTGGGTGGAAGGGGGAAAAGTCCGCTACCCCGTCAAGAACGCCACCCTCAGTGGTTGCGGGCCGGAGGTGCTGAAGCAACTCACCCGGATCGGCTCGGACCTGCAGCACTTCGATATCGGCACCTGCGGCAAAGACGGCCAGGGCGTACCGGTTTCCGACGCACTCCCCACAATCCTGTGCCCTGCCCTGGTGGTGGGCGGCACGGCTGAAGCGCTCCCCACTGTGATCTGATACACCGCTGCATCACCCGCCCCCGAGACATCCTCGGGGACTTTCAACCCGGGACCCGATATGACTCCCCGAATCCAACTTCAGCTCGGCGACATCACCGCGATGGAGGTCGATGCCCTGGTGAACTCCACGGACACCTCGCTTCTCGAGGGCGGTCCGGTGCACAAGGCCGTCCATGATGCCGCCGGTCAGGCCCTGACGATGGCCTGTGAAAAACTCGAGGGCTGTGAAACGGGCGAGGTGCGTCTCACGCCGGGCTACCAGCTTCGGGCCGGGTTCGTCATCCACACGGTGGCACCCACCTGGATGGACGGTGCCCACGGTGAACTGGAGGCCCTGGCGGCCTGCTACACCCAGTCGTTGGAACTCGCCCGCACCCGCGGCTTCCGCACGCTCGCCTTCCCCAGCCTGGGCAGCGGACGCCAACCCCAGATTCCCCTGGAAGTGGCAGCCCCCATTGCCATTCGTAGCATCCTGGCCTTCCTGGAAACGAGCCCGATGCCCGAGAAGGTCTTTCTCGTCTGCTTCGACACGACCACCTATCAGGCCTATCAGAAAGTCCTTCGCGAGGCCCTGCCCTGATGTCCGAACTCGTTTTTCGCTCCTTCCTTCCCGAATCCCTGGAGCAGCGTCTCCAGGACGGCATCCGTCATGCCCTTGCACGGGGGGCCGACGGGGCCGAAGCCTTTGTTTCCGTTTCCCGGAGCCGCAAAGCCAAGGTTCAGAACGGCGCCCTGGAGGACCTCAGCACCAGTAAGCGCGGGGGCCTCGGCGTGCGCGTCATGCGCGGCGGCCGTACCGGCATCGCCACGACCACCCATCTTGCCCGTGCGCATTTCAACGATCTCTTCGACCAGGCCTGGGCACTCTCGGCCCTGGGCGACGAGGATCCCTGGCTGCGCCAGGCGGAACCTGCGGGCGCAGATGATCTGCCCAGCCGCTACGATGCTCGGGCCGAGGCTTTGTGTCCCGAGGAGCGCGTGGAGCGGGCCTTGCGCCTGGAGGCCGAGGCGCGAAAGGCTTCGGCCAAGGTTTCCGCCGTTCGGGAAGCGGCCTGGGCCGATGGCGCAGGCGCCAGCCTGCTGCTCACGCAGAAGGGTGTGCGGGCGTCGGATCTCGGGAGTTCGTGCTCTGCCTCCATCGAACTGGCCGTACAGGACGGCGAGGATCGTCAGGCTGCCTGGCACTGGGACATGGGCCGCCATCCCGAGGCCTTCGACTTGGCCGCCATCGGCCGCGAGGCCGCAGAAAAAGGCGAACGCAAACTCAACCCCGTGGCCCTGCCCTCCGGGAAATACCCCGTGGTTTTGCATCCCGAAGTTGCGGTGGATCTATTGGGCCTCGTAGCTGGGATGCTGTCGGCCGAAGCGGTGCTCAAGCAGCGGAGTCTCTTCGCAGGCAAGCTCGGAGAACGGATCGCCTCACCCCTGCTCACCCTCATCGATGATGGTCGCCTGGTCTTCCTCGATGGCGGAGCGGGCCTGGGCAGCGAACCCTGGGATGGCGAGGGCCTGCCCACCCGGCGCAACACGCTGCTTGACAAAGGTGTGCTGAGGACCTACCTCCACACCCTGAAGACCGCCGCTGAGATGGGTTGCGCGCCCACCGCCAACGCGGGGCGCGGCGTGGGCAGCAACCCCGGTGTGGCAACCTTCAATCTTTTTCCCGAGGCCGGTGACCAGAGCCCTGAAGCCCTCTACCGTCTGGCCGAGGGCGGCGTTCTCATCACGGAGATCATGGGCCTGCACACGGTGGATCCGGTGTCGGGCGATCTCAGCGTGGGCGCCTCGGGCCTGCGCATCCGGGATGGCGTGCTATGCGAGGCCGTGGACCGCCTCACCTTCGCGGGCAACCTGCGCGACTTCCTCACCCGCATCGTCGCCCTGGGCAGTGACTTGCGCTGGTACGGAAGCCAAGCCGGCCTCACGATCCTGCTGGAAGAGATGGCCCTGGGCGGAGCGTAGAAAGCTCAGG
>CAIPUA010000270.1 GCA_903868115.1 uncultured Holophagaceae bacterium | reverse complement strand
CCCCGTGGCACCGACCTCACCGGCCCCGCGCCGGAAGAGTTCGAGGAACTTCCCCATCTCGCGCTGGGCCCGGCCCTTCAGCTCGCCGGACTTCAACAAAGCCCACGCGCCTTCCAGGGGTGTGCCGCCTTCGGGGATGGCGGCCTCGATGCGGGCCAGGGTCGTGGGGCCGACACCCCGGCTGGGACTGCTGATGGCCCGGCGAAAGCTCACGACATCGTAGGGATTGGACAGCAGCCGCAGGTAAGCGAGCAGGTCCTTCACTTCCTGCCGTTCGTAGAATTTGACACCGCCTACCAGTTTGTAGGGCATGTTGACCGCGCGTAGCGCCTCTTCCAGCTGGCGGGACTGCCAGTTGGCGCGGTACAGGACTGCCATCTTGGCATTCGGAAACCGCGCCCGTTCCTCCCGGATCCGGTCCACCACCCACTCGGCTTCGAGGCGACCCTCATCCAGGAGCTTGAAGGTCAGGCGCTCGCCTTCACCCAGTTGGGTTGTCAGGCGTCCCTTCCCCTCAAGACGCTGCGTATTGTTGGCGATAACGCTGGAAGCGGCGTCCAGGATCTTTTCCGTGGACCGGTAGTTCTGCATCAGTTCGATCCGGACCGCCTCGGGGAAGTCCCGCTGAAAGTCGAGGATGTTGCGGATATCGGCGCCGCGCCAACCGTAGATTGAGTTGTGCGTGAGGATTCCATTGGCAATGAAATTGTGGGTGCCTGCCACATCCAGATCGAAAACGGCGCTGGGCAACGGTATGGCATCGACCTTCACCACCGTGTCATAGCCCCCCACGCCATCAAAAAGCGCCATGCCCGGCCGGACGCTGGCGGCCGGGAGGAAGGGGAGCGAATTGGTCCCACCTTCAGAGCTCGGCCCCAGGCGAGCGCTGCGGATCACCTTCAGCTCCGGGAAGGCTTCCTGGATTTTTGAAACGAGTTTCAGGATTTCGCTGAAATTCTTGCGGCAGGTCTCTAAACGCCAGCTCAGACTACCCGCACGGGCAGGCCGCACCGAAAGATCCAGTTTTCCCAACACCCGAGGACCTTCAGTATCGTTCCCCACCATGGAAATGCGGTGCATGGGCGAGGCGCCCCGGTGATCCCCACAGAGGCTCACCCATAGATTTCGCCGACAAGCGTCCCGTGATTGCGGCTGATGGTGAGGATGCTCTAGGTGCAGACCGTTTTGTGCCATCAGACGCAGGGCTCCGGTCTCGGTATCCACGGCCGCGAAAACCCGGCGGATGGCTTCGGCGTCATGGACCATGCCCCGGGTGCTGCCCCCTTTGCGCGGGACGAAAGGCAGGGTTGGAAGCTGAAAATTCAGTGACAGAATGGCCTCCGCCGTGCGCGCTTCCGCCTCGCTGGGGAAGGTCTCAACCACCCAGATCGCATCCGCGTGTTCCTGAAGGCAACGCTGGCGAAAACCCACAATGGCCTTGGCCTGCCCTCGGGTGTAGATCTGGGAGGTACCCAATCGCCATCCGATTTCCCGCTTGTGCATGAGGTAGACGAAGTGCAGTTGGGGGCTCACGCCGAGGCGATAGCCTGCGAAATGAAGGTGTTCCGGTGTAGAAAGGAGCTCTCGCCCCGCAGCCGTTCGGATGCGCACCCCCAGGCCCGAACGCTCTCGCTGCCCCGCGCGAAGCACGTCGGCGGCACGGAAATCCCCACTGCCATGGCAGGAGAGCACTTGATCCCCCGCCTTCACAGCTTCGATGGGACGCTCTGCGCCATCCGCCATCTGGATTCGGGTTCCCCGAGGCAGGCACTGGTCCTCATCCCCCACCACACATAGGTTGTGATGCTGCTTCGCCAGGTGCTGCACCATGAGGTACTGGGCGCGGTTGGTGTCCTGGTATTCGTCCACCAGCAGATACTTGAATCGCTCGGCGTAAAGGGATTGGATGCCGGGTTCCCGGAAGAGCCGTTCGGTGTGTAGCAGCAGATCGTCAAAGTCGCAGGCCCGCTGGTTCTTCAGGGCCATCTGGTAGAGGTCGTAGGCGTCCAGGGCCTTCCGGGTCCACGCGTCCAACGCTTCCTCCCGGGCTTCAGCCGGCAGCAGGCAACGGTTCTTCCAGTCGCCGATGACCTCCAGAATCTTCTTGGGATGAAACTGCTTCTCCGGCAGCTTCAGTTCCCCCAGGACTTGGCGCACCAAGGCCTTCTGGTCCGAGGGATCGAAGATGGTGAAATCGCGGCCCACGGGGGTGCGATCCCCTTCCCGGCGCAGGATGCGCGTGCAGAAACTGTGGAAGGTGCTCACCCAGAGCTGCTCCGTGGGCACGGAAACCAGCTGCTGCACGCGGTCCCGCATCTCACCGGCGGCCTTGTTGGTGAAGGTCATCGCCAGGATCGAAGAGGGATGCACGCCCTCTTCCTCGATGAGCCAGGCGATGCGCCGGGTGATGACCGTGGTCTTCCCCGACCCCGCACCCGCTAGGATCAGCAAGGGGCCGTTCACGTGCTGCACCGCCTCCCGCTGGGGGCCGTTCAGATTGCGCAGCAGCGGGTGGCAGGTGGAATCCATTCCTCGAGTCTACCAAGCCGACGGGGTGAGGCCGGTATTGAAGGAGTCGCGGCCGAACGGAGGGTCATATCCCATCGTGCAGACCCGCGCGCCGCCGACTCCGCAGGGTTTGGAGCCTTGATGGCATCGTTGGTTGGATCTGGAGTGCTTCCACCAACGGATGATGTCATCCTCGGAAAGGGTCCTAGGGTGCTGCCACCCCATCAAGAAACCATGCGGGGAGTAGCCCCCGCTGCTGCCAAAATATTTCTGGGGGACCGCCGATGAGCCTTCCAGAACTCAAACACACCGGATACACCATCGCAGATTGGAAGACTTGGGAAGGGCGCTGGGAGCTCATTCATGGGGTTCCTTACGCCATGACGCCCGCACCGAGTCCCGATCATCAGCGGGTCAGCTTCCGCATACAGATGGCGATCAATAACGCCATTGAAGAAGCGAAACGCAAGAGCGGCAGTGGAAGCTGCGAAGTATTGAGTGCGCCATTAGACCTTTTCCTTCCAGGCGAAGAGAGCGTCTACCAACCTGATCTCGTGGTTGTGTGCGATCCCACAAAGATCACCAACCGTGGCATTGAGGGCGTCCCTGATCTGGTGGTTGAAATTCTGAGCCCCAGCACGGCGAGCAAGGATATGGCGAAGAAGCGATGGAGCTACGAGGGCGCTGGGGTGCCTGAATACCTGATCGTTGACCCCGATGAGCAGTTTGGGCTGTTGCTGCGCCTGGAAGGTGGGCGATACGAAGAAGCCGCCCGCGTGGATTGGGGTGATGTGGTGGCGCTCCTGGGCGGAAAGCTACCCATCACGCTGGCCTAGATGATCCGCTGCATACGCCCCTCGCACTTCGGGCAACAAAAGACATCCACCCCAAAGACCCTGAGCAGGACTTCGGCCCAAGTTTCCCAGCGCCGACGCACCATTCTCCCCTTTCGTGCCTCCTCCTAACTACAGGTGCCACCACTTAGAGGTTCCTATTCATCCGGTGCCTCGGGAACCACCAGCGGCCGCAACTTGGCGTTGGGCGCAAGCACACCAACCATTCGCCAGGATTGGCGAATAGGACCGATTGCGAAGCGGGCGGCCCAGAGGGCGAGGGCCATGGATGGCCCGAGCCAATTTGTGAACTAGGTGCATACGTGGTGGCGGCACCAGCGCCGAGAGGCCCGCTGCCAGCAAGTTCAGGTCCTTCCTAGGCGAAGAGGGAGTCAACCCACCTGATCTAGTCCCCAATCATCACATTCGCGCACCCCGACGTGATCATGCCGCCGTGCGCGGTGAGGTCCCCCGAACGCGCGGCCGGTTTGCCGCCGATCCGCACCGTCGAGGATCCCTTGAGGATCGAGTCCACCACACCTCTGCACTGCACAGGGTTCCCCACAACTGCCGCGGGCTTGCCGCCGATCATTACGCTAGGCACACCTGGAGGCAGGATCGGCCCGCCACCGTGGGGAACGAGCGCGGTGACTAGCGGACACGTGTGATTGTCGCCGACGCGCGCGGCTTGACCGGAACTCATCGGCACAGACGTCGCCGCAATGATCAGGAAAACCAGGAGGCCCGTGGTTCTTGCAAGTCGGTTCATGGCACTCCTAGTTGAGGTTGATGCGGCTGCCCTTGAGGATAATGTCGCCAGCGGCCTTGATTTCTATTTTGTTGGTCGACTCGTGTACAACATGCATGCTCTTGATTACAAGCTGCCGACTCGGCTTGATTGTCATGGTGCCCGCGGCGGTCGAGATTTGGATCATGCTGCGCAGTTCCGCGTTCTGCGACTCGAGCATGGCGACCTTCTGCTCGAGCAATGCAACCCGGGCTTCAACGCTCCCCCTAATCGGGATCAAGGTCTGTGCTTGCGCTGCGCGCAAGGCAAACGCCCCGATCGCCGCGGATACCGCCACTGCCACCAACACCACACCCAGTCGTTTCATCGTCGTTCCTCCGCAGTGGATAGATCAAACAGGCTGATTTCGCCCAGCCTTGCACCGAACCCGAACCTGTAAAGTGTATTCCTTCCAGGCGAAGAAGCGATGGAGCGACGAGGGCGCCGGGGTGTCCGAATACCTCATCGTTGACCCCGATGCGCCGTTCGGGCTGTTGCTGCGCCTGGAAGGTGGGCGGTATGGGGCACCGTTTGGTGACTCGTATAGACGGCGACTGGCTCCTCCAACGGCACCATCCCGGCTCACTTCATGTACTTGTCGCTCACGACGATCTGGGCCTTGCAGTTGCCGCGGGCGGCGTCGCCGTGGTGCGACTCTGGAGAATGGCCTGGGTCGTTGGTGCCGCTGCCCTTCGCCGTGTCGCACAGGACCATGGAGAAGGGGTCGCGGACGCGCTCCTGGGGAGGGATCACGTAGCGCACCCCGGGCGTCTTGGAGCAATAGGCGCGACCGATCGTGTAGCACATGATGCAGTGGCTCACGCCGCTGCCCTCCGTGCCTTCCTTGCTGGGTCCGGCCTTCCAGAACACGTGGAAGAGGCCTTTGAGGCCGCCTTCGCTGGGAAGCTCGTCGCCGGGTTTCAGCTCCTGGCCGGCTTCACTGAAGGCGTGGATTTCCGTCCCAGCGCCCATCGCGGTCTTCCCATCCCCGCCCATCAGGGTTTCCATCAGGCGCCACCCACCGGTCACGCCCTGCTCCCATTCCCACTGCGCGGCGAGGATGGTGGCGTCGCCGTGGTGGGAGACACCGACGCCGTGGCAGAGCTCGTGCGCAAGCACCCCGATACTGGCGCTCATGGCGCCCTGGGCGCCTTTCACCACCACCTGCGCGTTGTCATGGACATAGTCTGTTTCAGGCAGGGCGATGTATTCCGTGTTCCCCGGAGGCCCTGGATCCACGCCTGCCGGGGCGCCGATGGCTTCGGGATCCTTCATGCCCGCGGGGGCGCGCTTGATGAGCAAGCCGTGCTGGTCCAACGCGTGGGTTTCCGGCACGGACTGGCGGTTGATGACCCGGCTGGAGGCGCCGAGTTCATCCTGGGTCACGCGGTGCACGGTCAGCCCCGTGAGCTTCGCGAAGAAGCCGATGGCCGCTTCGCCTAGCTGGGTGGTGTCGCAGACGAACAGGTCCTTCTTCCGGGCATCGGTGCGCACGTGTTCGCCCTTCACCGTGAACCCTCGGTATTCCTCGTAGAGGCTCAGGCCATCGCCCCGGGTGCCTGGCTTGCCCGCGGGCTGGTCGTCCTCGTCGGAACTGGCTCCAAGTCCCCTCACGCCCATCCGCTCCTCCCAGGCATCCGCCACCCGGTTGCCGTTCTCGTCCAGGGGAATGCTGAGATCGGGCGTGTCCTTGCCCCGCGTCTTCACCGTCACCTCGCTCCCCGTGGGGTCCTTGCCCGCCACGCGCAGGGTCCCCCAGGCGCCATAGTCGTAGGCGTGCACGCGGAACTCGACCTTGTCGACCTCCTCCGTGGATTCGAGATGGGTGATGTCCACAAAGCGGAGCGGTCCGTCCGCGGTGAAGTCATCGGTGCGGAACCTGAGACCCTCCCTGCCCGCGGCACTCTCCGCCGGCCAGTTCATGCAGACGCCGGGGTTCTTGGATACGTGGGGCAGCGAGATGGTGAGCTTGGCGCGGCGGGCCGTGGAGGGGTCGCCCTTCTTGTGCGCGCTCACCTTCACCAGGAGGCTGTTTCCCGGCTGCTCCGGAGCCGCCAGCTGGCCCTCCGGCTCCCAGCCGAGGTAGGTCTCCTCTTCGACCTCCACGCTGATCTCGGTCTCGTCCTCCGGCGGCACGCCCTCCAGCGTGAGCTTGTAGCGCTGGGTGCAGTAGCCGTCCTCGGAGGTGAAGGTCCCTTCCTGCGTCTTCCGCATCTTCTGGAGATTCTTCAGGTCCTCGTTGGTGAGCCGGAAGGTCATGAGGGCGTGGTAGCGGTCGTCGCCCTCGGAGCCAAAGTCGTACGCCCCCGGGCCCAGCAGCGCGAACTCCGGCGGGCCCTCGTCGAGGTACACCTCGGGCGTGCACCTGATGACGCCACCGTCCTGGGTGCGGGTGAAGCGCGCGGCGTCCTCCTGCAGCGTCCAGGCGCTGCCGCTGGAGTTCTGCTGGTTGGAGCCGGGTCCGCTGAGGGTGCGGCCGCCCGCACTGGCGCTGCCGTGGTGCTTGAGGACGCCGAAGCACATGGCCTCGCCCTCGTACAGGCCGAACAGCCCGCCGCGCATGGCGTAGAACGCTTGGGGGGTGGAAGCCCCGCCCTTCCCGGGACAGGCCACGAAGGTGGCGTGCCAGACGAGCCCGGGCGCCAGCGTGAGGGTCACCTTGCTGGTTGCGGAAGTACCATCGCTGGCGGTGGCGCTGACTTCGGAGGTGAAGCGGAAGACGGCCTGGGCGGGGAGGGAGAAGCCCGCCAAGGCGAGGAGGAGGGCGAGGAGGGCGGGAGCCATCGAGCGGGGCCGCATCATGGGAGCCTCCGTGGGGCTATTGGGAGTGGGGAAGACCAGGGACGCCGGCCAGGGGCACGGCGGTGATGCCTTCTTCCATGGGGAACCGGTGGGTCCCCGCGTGGATTACGTAAAGATGGCTCAGCTTCAAGTCGGCGCAAGCGGTCCGCATGGACACGGTGACTTTCGGAGCCTCGCGTATAACGACTGGGGCTGTTCTGTTTCTGGGCGGCTTCGTGGGTGTAGTAGCGGTCCACATACTTGTTCTCGCGGTCCACCTTGTCGTATTCGAAGAAGGCGTCCCAGGTGGCGGTGGGAAGCACCTGCCAGGTGACCTTGGCGAGGAAGCGGGGGTTGGTGAGCTTCACCGGAAAGGTCACGCCCACGGGGGAATCCGTGGCGGAGTCGGTGTTGGACTATCCACCCACCAGTACGCCGATCGGCCTACGTCTAGTTTGGTTCTTGGGAGAGGGGTGGCGATCTGGGAAACACGTATCACCTCAGAATGCCAAGGGCCCGCGCACCGGCCTACCCCACCGCGCCGCCCGCCGATCCTGCCTGGACACTCGCCGATCTCCCCCTCAACCCCTCCCGCCCCGGGTTCATAGTCTCCAGGTCACACCAACCCCTTGCCTGCCCGCTGAGCTATATACCTGGAGGCCCCATGACCCCCGCGTCCGGCGCACCGCCGACCCTCGCTCCCGTCGCTCCCCGCGACCGCCTCCTCCAGCTCGACGTGCTGCGGGGCCTCGCGCTGCTCGGCGTGCTGCTGGTGAACCTGGACGTCTTCAGCGGCGCGATGTGGGCCCGGGACGCCCATCTCCCCATCACCCTCGGTTGGGGGGGCGGCGTCGGCGAGGCCCTGGTGCGCGTCCTCCTGGAAGGCAAGGCCGCCGCCCTGCTGGCCATGCTCTTCGGCGCCGGCCTCGCCATCCAGTTGGAGGGCGCCGGCCGCACCGGCCGCGCCTACCTCCCCTTCGCCCTGCGCCGTGTCGGCGCCCTCGCCCTCTTCGGCCTCGCCCACAGCCTCCTGCTCTGGAACGTGGACATCCTCCTGGACTACGCCCTCATCAGCCTCCTGGTCCTGCCCTTCCTGCGCTGGCGGCCTTCGCGCATCCTCTGGTCCATTCCAATCCTCCTCGCCGTGTCCCTGGCCATCGCCCTGCCCTTCCTGCCCCTGCTGAAGAGGCTGGAACAGGGCCCCCTGGACTTCTACCGCCAGGGGCTGCAGCACTACGGCGCGGGCACCTGGCTGGAGGCGCTGAATTACCGGACCTGGGAGTTCGTCCACGTCCTCGGGCCCCAGCGCCTTACAAGCCGGATGCCGGCCCTCCTGCCCTTCTTCATCCTCGGCGTCTATTTCTGGAAGAAGGGCTTCCTGTCCCATCCCGAGGCGCACCGCCGCACCCTGCGCGTCCTCTTCGTCACCTGCATCTTCCTGGGCCTCCTCGCCAACCTCCTGCCCCAGGCGGCGCTGCACACCGCCGTGGCCGGCCTGCCCCAGCCCTTCCGCGCCCTCATCAAGCTCACCGCCTTCTTCGCGCGACCGGCCCTCACCGTGGGCTACCTGGCGGGGATCCTGCTGCTGCTCCAGGGCGGCGCCAGACGCCGTACCTTCAGTCTCTTCGCTCCCCTGGGGCGCATGGCCCTCACCCAGTACCTGCTCCAGTCCCTGGTCTGCACCCTCGTCTTCAACGGCTACGGCCTGGGCCTCTACGGCAAGACGACGGTCGGCGCCGGCCTCCTGGGGGGCCTCGCCTTCTTCGCCCTCCAGGTCTGGAGCAGCCGCCTCTGGCTGGCCCGCTTCCCCATGGGCCCCGCCGAGTGGGCCTGGCGGCGCTTAAGCTATGGGGCGCGGCCGGCGGCCGCACTCGCCCATCCCAACCTCTCCACCCGGGAGCCCGCATGAACGCCGTTCTTTCCCCCAGCCCCCTCGCCGCGGGCCTCACGGAACTTTGGTCCCCGCGGGTCATCGGCGAAGTGAACGACGCCTACGTGAAGGTGGCCAAGGTCCAGGGCTCCCTGGCCTGGCACCGCCACGAAGGGGAGGACGAGCTCTTCCTCGTAATGAAGGGCCGCCTGCGCATCGAGCTGGAGGCGGGCCCCGTGGAGCTGGGGGAGGGAGAGATGTTCGTAGTACCCAAAGGCGTCCTCCACAACCCGGTGGCGGAGGAGGAATGCCACCTCCTGCTCATCGAGCCGAAGGCGACGCGCCACACCGGCGATACGGTGTCGGAACGGACGCGCTCCCTCGCAGAGCAGCTGCGGCCCCTCTGAGTGCCGTGGATAGTAGAAATAAAGGGTCAACGCGCTGAAGGGCGAAAAGACAAAGAGCCGTTTCGGTGGATAGCGTATAGACACTGCCCCAGGCGGATCCCGCCCGCGTCATTGCGGCGGGCGCCAGCTACGGCGGCTACGCCATGAACTGGATGGCGGGCCATTACGCGGATCACTTCGCCGCCTTCATCAGCCACGCGGGCATCTTCAATACCCAGAGCATGCAGCTGGCCACGGAGGAGCTGTGGTTCCCCCGGCACGAGTTCAACGGCTTTCCCTGGGACAGCGCTGAAACCAAGGCCCTGTGGGAAAAGCACAGCCCCCACAACGCCTACGCCAATTTCAAGAAACCCATGCTGGTCATCCACGGCATGCGCGATTTCCGCGTGGTCTACACCGAGGCCCTGCAACTCTACAACGTCCACCAGCTGCGCGGCATCCCCAGCCAACTGCTGATCTTCCCCGAGGAAGGCCACTTCGTGGCCAAGCCCGCCAACGCCAAGCTCTGGTTCGAGACCATGCTCGCCTGGTGCAACAAGTGGGGGAAGTGATCCGCAGTTAAGGGAAGGGCCCCTCCAAGTATTCTCCAGGAGCCACGGCTAATACCTGGACGGACTCCTAGTTCAGGCCGATTGAATCAGAAGCGGTAGCGGGCCTGAAGGGCCAAGACGCCGATGTGGTTCTGGTACGTGCCCGAGAGATTGCCCCGGAAGAAGTCGGAACCGCCGGAGGTGGCCTTCAGATCGAGCTTCGCATCCTTGGCGAAGATGTAGCTGTAGGCAAGGTCCAGGCCGAAGGACCGGCTGAAGGCGTAGCCCGCGCCGACGCTCAGCCAGGTGCGGTCCGCATCGGGGATGCGAGGGGTGCGATAGGCATCGGAGGTTGGCGTCTGATCCCGAGCCACTCCGGTCCGGAAGGTCCAGGCCGCGCTCGGATGCCAGGTGCAGCCCAGGGCCAGGAACCAGGTGTTCTTCCACTTCTCCTCGGTGACGGAATCGGCCTGTCCGGAGGCGAACTGGATGCGGATCTCCTCGAGGCAGCTCCAGTAGGTCTTCGCTGCCTCCACTTGGAGCGTGAAGGTGGGCGTGAGGTCCCAGGCGGCACCGAAGGAGGCGGTAGCGGGCTGGTTGGCCTTGGGCGTTGCATCGCCATCGGGGAAGTAGGACTTGAGGACGGTCGGCACGCCCTGATAGCTGACTTCGCCCTTGAGCTGGAAATCCATGCGTGAATGGTAGGCCGCACCGAAGCGCAGGGCCCCGGTGGGCTCGAAGAGGACCCCCAGCTTGTAGCCGGCCTTCCACTGGCGGCCGGTCACCTTCACGGTGCCGTCCTGGCCCCCCGGTATGAACCCGGGAACAGAGCGCGCGGCACCGATGGAACCGAAGTCCACGGCATTGGTCAGCTCGGCATCCACGTGCCGGGCCAGCAGCGCTGCACCCACGGACCAGCTGGGGTTGAGGCGCCACGCGATATTCGGGGCGATCTCCACGATGGTCATGTTGGACTTGATGGCGTGGTAGCGGCCGATCCAGCCCGCCTCGTATTCGCTACCCAGGCCGAAGGGACTGTTCACTGAGAGACCCAGCTTCAGGTCGGGACCGAGGCTCCAGAGTCCGTAGACCACCGGCAGTACCGCGCCGCAGCCCGCATCCCCCCCGGACGTACCGGTGACGATCGTCCCCCCGAATAGGGAGGCCCGGGAGGCACTGCCATCCCCGAGGCGGGCCGAGGGGTCCACGTAGCTGAAGCCCAGCACAGCTTGATCTCCCTCGAATCTGGTGAGGGTGGCCACGTTGAAGAACATGCTCCCGATATCAGAGCCACCGGCGGTGATGCCGGCATACGAGTTGCCCTGGGCGCTGG
>CAIPUA010000269.1 GCA_903868115.1 uncultured Holophagaceae bacterium | reverse complement strand
GGTGTATCAATCAAGCGTGGTCTTGCGAAGTGATTTCCGGCTCCACCGATCTAGGGTCATCAGTCGAGTCGGTTATCCTCACTGATGCAGAACCGCATTCTCCTCATCCACACCGGTGGCACCCTGGGCATGGCGCCCCTGGGAGAGCCCTCTTCCCTGGCGCCCGGGCCGTCGCTGGACCGGATCCTGGAGCAGGTGCCGGAGCGTGACCACGGACAAGCTGAGCGTCCACCGCTACGAAGTCTTCGATACGCCCAATCTGCCGCCCCTGGCGGAACGGGGGCTGCATATGCATACCCAGTCGCATGCGGGCCGATTCGAGTGCCGCCCCATCGGTCTGCGAGATAGAATGACAAGATGGATGAAGGACTGAAGGCTCTGCGTGCGGAAATCGAGGCTATCAACAGGCAGATCCTGGCCCTTCTGAGTCGTCGGGGCGGTTTGGCCAAGCAAGTCGGGGCGCTAAAAGACAGCCTGGGAATCGGCTATTTTGATCCCCTGCGCGAGAGTGAAATGCTCTGCTCCATCCTGGAAGAGAACCAGGGCCCCTTCAACGATGCCGCCATCGCGCATCTCTTCCAGGAAATCTTCCGGGCCTCGACCGATCTGATGGGAACGACCCGCAGCCAGAAGCTGCACGTCCATCGCGCTCCGGGAGACCCGGACGCGGTCATCGACATCGCAGGCATTCCCTTGGGAGGAGGGCACCGGAGCATCATCGCCGGGCCCTGCTCCATCGAAAGCGAGGAGCAGCTCTTCTCCATCGCCGAATTCCTGCACGGACAAGGCATCCGGCTGCTCCGCGCGGGGGCCTACAAGCCCCGCACTTCGCCTTACGCATTCCAAGGCCTGGGTGCCCCCGGCTGGGAGATCCTGCGGAGGGTTGCTGACCATTTTGGTATGAAAACAGTGTCGGAGGTCGTCGACACCCGAGATGTGGAGAACGCCTGCCGTTGGGTCGATGTCCTGCAGATCGGTGCCCGCAGCATGCAGAATTTCGAACTGCTGCGCCTCGTCGGGCAGACCCGGAAGCCCGTCCTCCTGAAGCGGGGAATGGCGGCCACGCTGGAGGAATTCATTCTCGCCGCCGAATACATCGTGCTCGAGGGCAACCGGAACGTGATCTTGTGCGAGCGTGGGATCCGCACCTTCGAGACCAGTACCCGCAACACCCTCGATATTTCCGCCGTCCCGATCTTGAAGGGGATGGTCCCCTTTCCTGTCGTTGTGGACCTGAGCCACTCTGCAGGACGCCGCGATATCGTGGTGCCGCTGGGTCGCGCAGCTCTGGCCGCAGGGGCCGATGCCGTGATGGTCGAAACCCATCCACACCCTTCCGTGGCCCTTTCGGACAGCCAACAACAACTTTCACCCGAGGAGTTTCGGTTGTTCCAGGCCGGCCTGATGCCCTTCCTCAACCCTGCTGGAGTTTGATCGTGACCGCTCCCGAGTCCCATTTTGGGCGCATCCTGCGCGTTCCACCGACGCAAAGCCTCGGAGCCAGCACCCGGCCGCGCTTCGATCGCCCCGTGTTCATCGTTTCAGCCCCGCGCTCGGGCAGTTCCCTGCTGTTCGAAACCCTGGCTGCCCACCCTATCTTCCGCACCCTCGGCGGGGAAGCCTCCTGGCTGGTCGAATCCTTTCCGGAATTGTGCCCAGGTGCAGACGGTGTGGACTCCAACCGCCTCACAGCCGAACACTGCACGCCCCCCATCGCCACCCGGATCCGCGCGATCCTTTCCGATCGGCTGGTCGATGCGCAGGGTGAGGCGGTCACTGACGAGGAAGCCGTTCGACTTCTTGAAAAGACCTCGAATAATTCCCTCCGGATCCCCTTCTTCCTCCGCATGTTTCCCGATGCCCGGTTCATTTTCCTGTGGAGGGATCCACAGGAAACGCTCAGCAGCATCATGGAGGCATGGCGCTCGCGCGGGTGGGAATCTTACGGCAACCTCCCCGGCTGCACAGAGAAATGGTCCATGCTGCTCCCGCCCGGGTGGCCCTCCGTGATCGGACAACCCCTCGAGGTGATCGCAGCCTTGCAATGGGAGGCCGCCAACCGCATCATCCTCGACGACCTGGCGGGTCTTCCGGAACAACGCTGGACGGCCTTGAGCTATGCGGAATTCCTGGCGGATCCCCGGGCCCAGGCCCAGCGCCTCTGCGCCTTCGCGGAAATCCCTTTCGACGCTCGCCTGGCCCGCCGACTGGAGTCACCGCTGCCTCCTTCCCGCCACACGCTTACGGCCCCTTCGAGCGGCAAGTGGCGGAAGAACGAAGCCGAAATTCTTCGTGTGCTGCCCTCGATCGAGCCGGTATGGGAGCGTCTCAAGGACTTGTCGGGTGCCGTCCAGGTGCCTTCTCACGTTGCCCAGCCCCTGCAGAGTGGCGAGGAAGCACGCGCCGTAAACAAGGTGATCCAACAACCTTCTAGACCGCTCAGTCTCGCCGATCGGGGACTGTTCATGTCCGACTTGTTCGACAAGGATGATGTGAGCTGTTCGGTCACGAATCGGACACATATCAAGGACACTTCCATGCGGGAATTCATGGAAGGGTGGTACGGCTTCCTGCCGTTGAGCCACATCAAGGACACCTTCGGTTTTGTCGAGGAGTTCACCGAACTCTACGGCGGCCGTCCCTACATCCCGAACAAGGTCCTGTCCCACCGGGATGTTGCGGAACTCTACGACATGGGCATCGGCGTCAAGCTATGCCTTCAGAACCACTTCATCACCCAGGAGGACTGCGAGGCCAATCGCGCCTTCCTGACCAGGTATCACCGGAAGGGCAATGTCATCATCTGCGTTTCGGATGTGCTCGCGCGGTTCGTGAAGACCGAGTTCCCGGACTATGTGGTCGAAGCCAGCATCATCAAAGGTGCCCAGGATCTGGAGACCATCCAGGAAAGCCTTGAACTGTTTGACCTCCTCACCCTATTGCCCGAGGCCAACGACGACCTTGATTTCCTGACTTCGCTACCCCAGAAGGATCGGATCATCCTGTTCGGCAACGCACGATGCCTCTACAACTGCAATCTGCGGACCTGTTACCAGAACAACTCCGTTTTGATGAAACGCGCCTCCAATCCGGAATTTGGTAGCTTCCTCCCGCGATGTTCTCTCAATGCCCCCCGCCAGTCCGAATACACGGTGTTCGATCTGAACCGGCTCTACGCGATGGGATTCCGGCGTTTCAAATGGATCATTCCCGATGTTCCGATCCACCAGCAGGCTGCCCTGAAGCCTGGAACCTACCAGATAACCAGGAGTTCCTAGGGCCGGTTGCCAGGAATACCGGCAGCACCTGCTCGAGGCTCGATGCTGGCAGTTCATCCCGAGGAAGCGCGAAAATGTATTCAAACATGACTTCTGCATTAGGTCGGTGTCTCGTTGGGCTCCTGCTGGCGCTCAGTGTGTCGCTGGGCTGCCGCAGCAAGACTCGAGATGGCGGGGCGCTCCGTCTGGGCTGTTTCGCCAATGTGACCCATGCTCAGGGCTTGCTGGGGCGCGGACGGGGGTGATTTCGCCGCCGCGGTCGGACGCCCCGTAACTTGGCGGATCTTTAACGCGGGTCCCTCCGAGATGGAGGCCCTGTTGGCGGGTGAGCTGGATGCCGCCTATGTGGGGCCCAGTCCGGCGGTGAACGCATGGCTCCGCAGCGGCAAGAAGGGGCTGCGGATCATCGCCGGCGCCGTTTCGGGGGGCGCCTCTCTGGTGGTGCATCCGCGTGCGGGGATTCGACAGCCTGCCGATTTTCGCGGGAAGAAGATCGCTTCCCCGGAATTGGGAAACACCCAGGACGTGGCGCTTCGGGCTTGGCTGAGGGCGCAGGGACTGGCTGAAGGGCGCGAGGTCAAGGTGCTGCCCCTGAAAAACCCCGACATCCTGATGCTCTTCGCGCGAGGCGAGCTGGATGCAGCCTGGGTTCCCGAGCCTTGGGCTACGCGGCTGATCCTGG
>CAIPUA010000268.1 GCA_903868115.1 uncultured Holophagaceae bacterium | reverse complement strand
ATCTTTAAAAGATGAGCTTCACCACGGCCCGTCGGCTTCAGCCGCTCGGTATCGGCGGTGCCGATACGCGAGACTTCAGGGGCGAGGGATGGCTCCCAGCAGCGCGCGGATGACTTCGTCCGTGTTCATCCCGTCGGCTTCAGCCTCATAGGTGAGGAGGAGGCGGTGGCGGAGGACATCCGGCGCGAGGTTCACTACATCGTCGGGTAGCACATGATCGCGGGCCGAGATCAGGGCCAGGGCCTTGGACGCATTCTGCAGGGCCAGGGAGGCCCGGGGACTGGCGCCGCAGCGCAGCAGTTCGCGGCCCTTCCAGGCCTTGCCGTGGCCGGGGCGCGTGGCCTGCACCAGGCGCACGATGTAGTCCCGGATGGCATCGTCCAGCCGCACCTGGGAAGCTAGGTGCGCGGCCTGCTGCACCATGATGTCGTCCAGCACGGGCACCACGGCCTCTTCGTGGCCATCGGCCCGGCGCAGCACTTCGACCTCGTCGCTCTGGGAGGGGTAGTCGATCTTCAGCTTGAAGAGGAAGCGGTCCATCTGGGCTTCCGGCAGGGCGAAGGTGCCCTCCTGTTCCAGCGGGTTCTGAGTGGCCAGCACCAGGAAGGGATCCGGCAGCTTGAAACTCTCTTCGCCCAGCGTCACCTGGCGCTCTTCCATGGCCTCGAGGAGGGCCGCCTGCACCTTGCTGGGTGCCCGGTTGATTTCGTCGGCCAGCAGCAGGTTGGCGAAGATGGGGCCCTTCTTGGGCGTGAAGGTGAGGTTCCGCGGATCGAAGACCAGCGTGCCGACCACATCCGAGGGCAGCAGATCCGGGGTGAACTGGATGCGCCGAAACTCCATGTCGCTGGCGGCGGCCAGCGTCTTGATGGTGCGCGTCTTGGCCAGGCCCGGCAGGCCTTCCAGCAGCACATGGCCCCGACAGAGCAAGGCCAGGAGCAGGCGATTCAACAGATGAGGCTGGCCCACGATGACCTTGCGGCATTCGTAGAGCAGAGCTTGAAGGGGTGGGGCTTGGGTCGCGTGGGCCATAAAGGAATCCGGGGACTGGCACCATCATGCCGGAAGGGCGGGCCTATACACAAAAAAGGTTCACCACGAAGCAAAGAACCAGAATCCATTGTTTTCTCCGAGTCCTCCGTGGTGAATTTTGCTTGCGGACCCTTATAGTCGAAGCGAGGCACCCTGGACCCTGCGGGGCAGCGCCAAGGGGCTGCATTTCATGGAAGGTCACTCATGTCCGGTTCTCCCCGCATCCTGGTCGTTGGTGGTGTCGCAGGCGGCGCGAGCGCGGCGGCCCGCGCCCGCCGACTCTCCGAAGAGGCCAGCATCGTGCTTTTCGAGCGCGGCCCCTATGTCTCTTTCGCCAACTGTGGCCTGCCGTACCACATCGGTGGCGTGATCCCCCAGCGGGGGCGACTGCTCGTCCAGACCCCCGAGAGCCTCAGCGCTCGTTTCGATATCGACGTGCGGGTCAACACCGAGGTTGTGTCCATCGATACGCAGGGCAAGGTGGTGGTAGCTCGAAATCTGAAAACGGGAAAAGAGAGCCGTGAACCCTACGATGCGCTGGTGCTGAGTCCGGGGGCCGAAGCGATTCGGCCCGGGATTCCCGGGATCCAACATGAGCGGATCTTCACGCTGCGGAACATGGGCGACATGGATGCCATTCTGGCGGCCGTCTCCAAGCCTGTTATCGGCCGGGCCCTCGTGGTGGGGGCGGGCTTCATCGGGCTGGAACTAGCGGAACAGCTCCACCACCGGGGCCTGCCCGTCACCCTGGTCGAGAAACTGCCCCACGTGCTGGGCGTGGCAGACCGGGAGATGACCTTTCCCCTGCATGAGGAACTGACGCGGCAAGGGGTTGATCTGCGCCTGGGGCGCTCCGTAGCCGCCTTTGAGCCGGGGCCGGAGGGACTGGTGGCCATTCTGGACAACGGCGACCGCATCCCCTGTCATATGGCGGTGCTGAGCGTGGGTGTGCGCCCCGAGACGCAGCTGGCCCGGGCAGCGGGACTGGCCCTAGGGCCCACCGGCGGCATCCGGGTGGATGACCAGATGCGCACCAGCGACCCCAACATCTACGCAGTGGGTGATGCCGTGGAAACCCGTGATTTCGTCAGCGGAGATCCGGCGCTCATCCCTCTGGCGGGGCCGGCCAATCGCCAGGGCCGCATCGCGGCCGAAGTGATCCTCGGCCGGGACAGCCGCTACAAGGACACCCAGGGCACCTCCATCTGCAAGGTCTTCGACCTCGCCTTCGCCATGACGGGGCTTTCCGAGGCCGCCCTGCAGCGCAAGGGACTCGCCTACCGGCGTATTTACGTGTTCCCGGCGGACCATGCCACCTACTACCCGGGCGCGCATCCCATCTCCCTGAAGCTCCTGTTCGATCCGGAAGACGGACGCATCCTGGGGGCTCAGGCCGTGGGCGTGGCGGGCGTGGACAAGCGGATCGATGTGATCGCCGTGGCCCTGCGGGCGGGTCTTACCGTCTTCGATCTGGAGGATCTGGAACTCTGCTATGCCCCGCCTTTCGGCAGCGCCAAGGATGCGGTGAACATGGCCGGTTTCGTGGCCTCCAATGTGGTTCGCGGCGATGTGGACTTGTGGGAGCCGGAGGAACTGGCCGCCCTGACGGACCGGCAGGTGTTGCTGGATGTGCGGACCTTTCAGGAACACGCCCATGGCTCCATTTCTGGTGCCACCTGCGCGCCCCTGGATGAACTGCGGGACCGACTCGAGGCTCTCCCCAGGGACAAGGAACTGCTGGTGTTCTGTCAGGTCGGTCTCAGAGGCTATATCGCGGCCCGCCTGTTGACCCAGCACGGCTTCAAGGTGCGCAACCTTTCGGGCGGCTACCGCCGCTATGCCATGTGGCAGGGCACGCACACCGTGGCGCTGGCCTGCGAAGCGGCGCTGCAGAGTGAGGATGGCGAATAGGCCTGGAGAAGGATGGTGAGGGTGGCGGGGCTGCCCTCAAGGAACTCTGTAAGTATAGGTGTCACAAATAGAATTTGTTTTCATCTAGAATAGAGTTGCATCTATTCTGGAGACCCGGATGGATCCTGTTCGATCCCTACCAACGCTTCTTTTCTGTCTTGTGACCTCGGCCCCAGTCGGCCTGCAGGCTCGCGCGCTGGGCGCCAGTTCCCAACTCACGGGGAAGGTGCTGGACGAGGCACGACGCCCGGTTCCCGAAGCCACGGTACTCCTCGTGAACCGCATTTCGGGCTACCGACAGGTCGTGAAGGCGGACATCCAGGGGCGCTTCACCCTTTCCAACATTCCCTTCAATGACTACCACCTGGAGGTTGTAGCACCTCAGTTGGAGATGGCCCACCGCAATGTGGAACTGCGTTCGACCCTGCCCGTGGAGATGGAAATGGTCCTCAAGACCCTGGGAGCCACGGTGGCCGTCACCGAAACCCTGAGTGTGGTGGAGGAGCACCCTTCGACCCATATCGATATCGACAAGAGCAGCATCCAGTTCAGCCCTGCCCCTGTCCAGAGCCGGGCCCTGGAGTCCATCCTGCTGGCCACCCCCGGTTTCACTCAGAACGAGAACGGCCGTTTCCATTTCCGGGGCAGCCACGGGCAGGTAATGTTCGTGGTGGATGGCATCCCCGTCACGGACCAGATGCAGACCACCTTCTCCAACAGCCTGGATCCCTCCCAGGTGGAGAGCATGGAGATCATCACGGGCGGTATCAGCGCGGAGTACGGCGGCAAGCCTGCCGCGGTGATCAACATGACCACCAAATCCGGCCTAGGGGCCCCCAAGGGTTTCGAGGGGGAAGTTTCCCTGGGGGCGGCTCGTTTCGCCACCACCGAGGCTGGCCTGAGTGTCCGTGGCGGTAGTGAGCGCTTCGGATATTTCGTCACGGGAGCCTTGAGCCAGAGCGACCGGTTCCTGGATGTGGTCAGCTTCGACAACTTCAATAACCACGGGACCACAGGCCGGCTCTTCACCCGGTTCGACTGGGTGCTGGGCGACCAGGACACTCTGCGGGCCTCGATTGCGGGCGGTGACACCCACCGTCGGGTCATGAACCTGGCCAGCCAGCAGGCAATCGGGCAGAACTCGAAAACCATGACCTCGGACTTCAACCTGAGCCTGGCTTGGTCCCACCTTCTCAGTCCGCGGCAAAGCTTTGAGGCCTCGTTGTTCTTTCGGCATGCCGAGGCGGCGCTGCTGCCGACGCAAGACCTGCATCCAGGCTTTCAGCCCGGGGGACCAGATTCCCCGTACTGGGCCAAGCAGGACCGCAGCCTGGAGAACCAGGGCTTCCAGGCTGCCTACACCCAGCGTTTCACGGGGGACAGCACTCTCAAGGCGGGCCTCCAGCATGTGGTCTATCCCATCCGAGAGGCGTTCCATTTCGCCGTGACCCAGGATGGATTGTTCGAGGTCGGGTTCCCTCTCTATGCCTTTTCGCCTGCAGGCGGTGGGGCCATCTGGCACTTCGAGGATCGCATCACGCCCCGGTTGGCCTCTGTCTTTGTCCAGAACGATCTTCATCTGGACAACTGGTTCCTGGCGCTTGGTTTGCGCTACGACCGCTACACCGTGAAGAACATCGCCCAGGGCCAACTCCAGCCTAGGTTGGGCATGTCCTACCGGATTCCCTCCACCCGCACCGTCTTCCGGACATCCTACGATCGCCTGCTCATTACCCGGGAAAACGAGAATCTGGCCCTTTCCCTCTCCCAGTTGGCCTGGGACCTCGGTCCCTACAGCGGTACACCGGTTCCCGCCCTGAAGCCGGAACTCCAAGACAGCTTCAACGCCGGGATCGAGCAGCAACTTGGGGCCTCCCTCCGCTTCATGATGGAATACTGGGAGAAGCACAGCCGCAATGCCGCGGATTCCGGCCAGTTCCTGAACACGGGTGTGGCCTTTCCCGTGGGCCTGACCCGGGGCCAATACCACGGCTGGAATGTGCGCCTGGACCTGGCGCCGGTGGCAGGTTTCTCCGGCTATCTCAGCCTCGGCAAGACGCGGGCCCGCGTCCAGGCGCCCGTGGTGGGCGGTCTCCAACTCAATCCTCCGGAAGTGGCGCCCGGGGAATGGTTCCTCATCGACCACGATCAAAAGCTCGCGGGTCAACTCGGCTTGCACTATGAACGCCAAGGCTTTCACTTCCAAGCCATCGGGCGGTATGACTCGGGACTGGTGAGTGGCGACCCTGCAGATGCAGCTGGAGACGCCGATTATGCCTTCGGGATTCCCTATGTCCATCAGGACGCCGAAGGTATCTGGCGTTCACGAGCACGCACGGTCTGGGCCTTCAGCGCGGCGCAGGAATTCCAGCTCATCGGCAGGCAGCGCTTGTCGCTCGGGGCCGATCTTCTGAATGCCTTTGATAAGCGGGCCCTGTTCACCTACCTGAGCGGATGCGGTGGCACCCATGTGATCCCGCCGCGCACCTGGGCTGTGCATGTGAAGTACTCTTTCTAGGAAAGGTGGAGCCTTTGGAGACCCTGCTCGATGCGTTAATGGATACCGCCAAGATGGTGCCATTCCTGTTGGCTGCCTACGTGCTGGTGGGATTTCTGGAACACAAGTACGGCGAACGGATGGGCCTGCGTGTTTCGCGGGTGGGCCGCTTCGGGCCCATCCTGGGCGCGCTGGTGGGCTGCGTCCCCCAATGCGGGTTCTCCGTGCTGACGGCCGCGCTCTACACCAAGGGGATGATCAGCCCAGGCACCCTGCTCTCCGTGTTCCTGACGACCTCGGACGAAGCGATCCCCATCCTGCTGGCTCACCCGGACCGGGCCCGGATGATCCTGCCCCTCCTGTTGATGAAGGTGGTGATCGCGATCCCCGCAGGGTTGCTGTTTGATGTGATCTTCTGGAAACCCGATGTGGAACCCGTTGAAGCGTTTCCGGCAGGCTCCGACGCCAAGGCCCAACAAGACGAGGCCCTGCACCACACCGCCTGCTGCGCGCATGAAGTCTCCAATCGGCCGTCGCTCCTGCAGGCCCTGGTCAAGCATCCCCTGTTGCACACCCTCAAGATCAGTGGGTATCTGCTGGTGCTCACGGTGGGCTTGAACCTCCTCCTGGCCCAGGTGGGCAGTGGCATTGGCGTTCTGCTCCACAAGGGCAGCCTCCTGCAGCCCGCCCTTGCCTCCCTGATCGGCCTGATCCCCAACTGCTTTGCCTCCGTTGTCCTGACCCAGTTCTATGTCCAGGGCAACCTGAGCTTTGGTGCCTGGGTGGCGGGCCTCTGCGCCGGAGGTGGGCTGGGACTGGTGGTGCTGATCCGTGAGAATAAGCGGTGGCAGGACACCCTGCTCATCCTGACTTCCCTGCTGGGCGTCAGCATGGCCTGGGGTATGCTCCTGCAGGCTAGCCACTGGTTCTGATGGCCCCACGGATCCCCCATGACCTCCCCGACCAGCCATTCCCTTCGTGCCGCGGGCCTGCGAGTGACGCCCCAACGGCGCTCCATTCTGGAAGTTATGGAGGCCACGGATCGACCGCTTACCGTGGAGGAGATCCGGGCGCGCATGGCGGACCCTCAGCCCGGCCT
>CAIPUA010000267.1 GCA_903868115.1 uncultured Holophagaceae bacterium | reverse complement strand
CAAACTGACCCCGCTTGTCGATTGGAAGGGTCTTGGTGGCGAAGTCTCGCGTATCCCGCAGGGATACCGAGAGGATGACCTCTGGGAGATGGTTTCCCGCTGGGCAAACTGACTGGCGGTGGAGGCCTCCTTGGGGGATGATGGGGGAGAGGATTGCCATGGCCCGGATCGCCATCGTGGATGACAGCCGACTCGCGCGCACTTTTGCGGCGACCTGTCTTCGCAAAGCGGGGCACGAGGTTGTGGAGATCGATCCGATCAGCATCTTCGACGTGCTCACCATTTTGCGGGAGCACCCACCTCAACTCCTGCTATTGGACTACCTGATGCCGGGCTGCCCCGGCAATAGCCTAGTGCGCGCCTGCCACGAGGATCCGGCCCTGAAGGGAGTACCCATCCTGGTAATCACCGCCCACCACGATGACCAGGTGCAGGAGCGGCTCGAACGAATGGGCTCGCTTTGGTTTCTTCATAAGCCCTTCGAGCCCCAGACCCTCCAGGACGAAGTTGAACGCATTTTGACGCCCGAAAGCTGAAATGGCGAAAGCGAGAAGGGGCCTTCCCGCCCTGCTGGCTGGGGCGGCTCTGCTTGGTTTCGCGGCCATCTTCGTGCGAACGGCGGTCGGTGTCAGCCCGCTGGCGGTGGGCTTCTATCGGATGCTCTTTGCCCTGCCCCTGGTGGTTCTGCTCGCCCTCCGCGAAGGCACGCCTGGTCCAGGGACCGGGAAGGGCCTCACCTGGGCCGCGCTGGGGGGCCTCTGCTTCACGGCCGATCTCTGGCTCTGGCACCAGGCCCTCCACTGGACCACCGCCGCCAATGCCACGCTACCCGTGGGTCTCGCTCCACTCTGGGTGGCGCTGGTGGGGGTCATCTTCCTGCACTTCCGGCTCCGGCTCTGGGGCTGGCTCGGACTGGGCCTCGCGCTCGGGGGCGCCGCCATTCTCGCCCTGGCCTCCGGGGCTCACCTCGGCGGAGGCCGAGGTGAACTGCTGGGGTTCCTGGCCTCCTTCGGCTACGCGGGCTACATGCTGTCCCTCTCCCGCGCCCGGCGCAGCCTCAGCGCCCCCTGGGCCCTGACTGCGGTGGTAGCCACGGCCGCCCTCGCCTTCGGATTTCTGAACCTCGGTTCCGGTGCCTCCTTCGGCGGCTTCGCTCCCAGGGCCTGGTTGGCGCTGCTGGGCCTGGGCTGGCTGGTGCAGGTGTTGGCGTGGTGGCTCATCGCCTGGAGTTTTGGCCATATTTCCGCCAGCCTAGGCTCCCTGGGGCTCCTCTTCCAGCAGGTCGCCACGGTGCTGCTCGGCTGGCTCCTGTTGAAAGAGACGCCAGGGATGGTGCAAGGCCTGGGCATCCTATTCATCCTGGCGGGAATCGCCCTGGCCGCCACCCATCCGCCGGTGCCAAATCGCAGGTGATGCCAGGGGTCTCAAGAGGAGTCCTTGGAGGACGCTCTTGAGGTGCTTGCTCCCGAGTCAAACAGCGCCTTCGGGTCTTCAAGCACGGCTCTGACTGCAACAATCTCCGAGGGTGGATATCATTCGGTATTCCCCCGGAGTCCCAATGCTCACCAATTTCTCGGAGTCTCATATTCTCCTGGTCGAAGACGACCGGATCATGCGCACGATTTTGTCGGACCGCCTGGCACCCCTGGGAGCCAGGGTTTCGTTGGCGCCCAACGCCGCGGAAGCCCTGGCCTTCCTGGGTCAAGAACGCCCGGATCTCATCCTCAGCGATGCCGTCATGCCGGGTATGGACGGCTTCGAGCTTTGTCGTCGCGTTCGGGCCGACGCTCGCTGCTGCACCGTTCCCTTTGCCATGCTCACATCCTTGGTACAGGACATCCAGGCCCGCAGCTTGGACGCCGGGGCCGATGATTTCATTTCAAAGAATGCCGAGGATGCTGCCTTCCGAATTCGGGTGCGGATGCTGTTGCGGCTTGCGCCAGAGATGGGGCAGGCCCCCGTCTTGGCCCTTTTTTCGGCATCCAATACAATCCGCTCACTCCTTCAGGCGCATCTCGCAGCCACTGGCATCACCGTCAAGGCGGCCGCAGACCGATCTGAACTGGGCGAGATCCTGGATAACGGCATCACGGATGCGCTGGTCGTGGATACAGAACTGGGCGAGGACTCGGCCCAGGACCTCGTGAAGACCATCCATCCCAATCCCTGGTCCGTCTCTTTGCCCATCCTGCTGCTGATTGCCAAGGGCCAGGAGCCACTCCTGGAAACCCTGGAAGACCGAATTCAGGATTTCCTCGTCAAGCCGCTCACCGCCCGGGATGACCGGCTGCGCATCCAGTTGCTCCTACGCTATGCCCAAAGCGTGTTTCAGCGCTAAGGATTAAGCCATGGCCATGGAACTGATCCCGCAGGAGCAAAAGGCCACATTGCTGGTGGTGGATGACATGCCGGCCAATATCCACCTGCTGGCCACATCTCTGATGGAGGACTACGAAATTCTTGTCACCACCAGCGGAAAAGATGCGCTGGAACTGATCCAGGAGCGACTCCCGGACCTCATCCTGCTGGATGTGATCATGCCCGGCATGACGGGTCACGATGTCTGTCGGGAACTCAAGAAGGATCCGCGGACACAGGGCATTCCCGTCATTTTCATCACGGGACAGAACGAGGAATCAGACGAGATCGAAGGCCTCAAACTGGGCGCCGTGGACTACATCACCAAACCGTTCAGCCTGCCCATCGTGCAGGCCCGAATTCGCACCCACCTGGAGTTGAAGCGCTATCGGGATCTGCTTGAAAACCTTTCCTACCTCGATGGGCTCACAGGGATTCCCAACCGTCGGCGTTTCACGGAGCATCTCGACTTTGTCTGGAGCCAAGCTCAGCGCCAGCGGACACCCGTGGCCGCCATTCTGATGGATGTGGACCATTTCAAGGCCTTCAACGACAACTACGGACACCAGGCGGGTGATGAATGCTTGACCCGCGTCGCCAGGGCCGTTGCGGACACCGAGCGCCGAACCACCAGCCTGGTAGCGAGGTACGGGGGCGAAGAATTCATTTGCATCGTGCCCCTGCTCGAGCTTCAGGAGGCCGCAGGCTTGGCCGAGCGGTTGAGAATGAGCGTCGTGGCGCTGGCTCTGCCCCACGGATTCTCCTCGGCAGCCTCCCATGTGAGCATCAGCCTGGGCGTGGCCTCCAAGGTGCCCAAGGTTGGAGAGCCCTGGAATGCCCTTCTGGAACAGGCCGACGAAGCCTTATACAAGGCCAAGCAGACAGGACGCAACCGGGCATTCTGTGCGGAGTGCGTGTGAAGTTGCAGCGTCTTTGCGCCATCTTTGGATTGCTCGTATTCCCGATTCTCGTGGCTGCTCCGCCCTCGCAGCGTAGCCGGGAGGCAGGTGCACCCTTGGTGCAGAACTACAGCCCTCAGGAACACGGTTATTCGCCGCAGTCCTGGGCAGTCGTGCAAGATCCGCAGGGCGTGGTGTACATCGGCAATGCGGATGGTGTGCTGGTCTACGATGGCGCCTTTTGGCAACGGCTGGTGACGCCCAAGAAGACTGCCGTGCACGCGTTGGCGATGGACAAGGATGGGCGCTTGTTTGTGGGTGCCATGGGGGAAATCGGTTACTTCGCTCCGGATGGCGCTGGTCACATGGTGTATGTCTCACTGCGAGAAAAAATCGAAGCCAAATACCGGAATTTCGTGGAGGTGACGGGCGTCTCGGTGACGCCCAAAGGCGTCTGCTTCACGACGAAGGATTGCCTGTTCCTCTGGGATCAGGGGCAGATGACCACCTTCAAGGCATTCACCTCCTATGGGAAGCCCTTCGTGGTGAACAGGCGGGTCTATATTGCGGAACAGAAGGTCGGGTTCCTGGAATTGAGTCAGGGCATTCTTCAGCTCGTGCCGTGGTCAGAAAACTTCACACGAGCCGACATCAACTTCATGATTCCGTGGGCAGGGGTTTCGAGTCGCACAGACGAGGGGATCCTGATAGGAACCGAAACCGGAGGGCTCTTCCTCTTTGACGGAAATTCATTGCAGCCATTCCCAACGGAGGCAGAGCCCTTCCTGCGTAAGGGCGCTTTGAAGCAAGGCTGTCTGCTGGCGGATGGGATGTTGGCTTTGGCTGTTTCCCCTCTGGGCGTGCTGATCCTGGACCAGGATGGACGCTTGGTGAAGCTCCTGGACAAGGCTCACGGACTCCAGGACGATGCCGTGAACCAGTTGTTCGCCGATGAACATGGGGGAGTTTGGCTCGCCATGGAGCAAGGCGTCACCCGCCTTCACTGGCCCGCGCCTCTGTCTCTTTTTCATCATGGCAGTGGGTTGCGAGGCACGGTGCTGGTGGCGCATCGGCACCAGGGCGTGCTTTATGTCGGGACCACCCTGGGGCTCTTTCGTTTGACCGAAGGCGGCCCGCGGGGCTTTCTGTCAGGTTTCCAGAAACTATCGAACGCATGGACCGAAGTGCGGGATCTTGTATCCGTGGGCGATGTCTTGCTGGTTGCGAGCCAGGAAGGCGTGCATGAAATCCGAGGCACATCCATCCGAACCCTCCGCGGTGCTGGCGTAGCACGCTGTTTCCGGCATTCGCGGACCGACCCGTCGCGGATGTATGTAGGCCTGAAAGATGGGCTCGCCCTGCTCATTCCGTCCTCGGCCGCAGGACCTGGCTGGAAAGATGGTGGAGTCATTCCAGGCATTTCCCAGGACATTCGCAGCATCGTCGAGGTTGGTGACGGGCGACTCTGGCTGGGCACGGAAACCCAGGGCGTCCTTCGGGTAACCTTGCCGACCCAGGCGGGGGAAAGCCAAAAAATGGAGCGCTTTCGCGAGTTCAGCGGCCTGCCCTCCGATAATGACAACGCTGTGTTCTGGGCAGGCCAAGGTCCCCTCTTTTCCACTCGTAAGGGCATCTACACCTATTCGGAGTCCAGCCAACGATTTGTGCCCGATGCTCGCTTCTCATCGCTTTTCCCGAATGAGGGCCGGAAGATCCTGCGCTGTCGAGAGGATGTGCGCGGATGGCTGTGGATGAGCACTTCAGGCATTGATGGAAAACTGCCCGAAGTCGGTGCGGCCCACCCCTCGTCGGGGGGCGGCTACCGGTGGGAGTCGGCGTCCTTCGGGCCTTTGCGCGGTTCGAATATTTTGGAAATTTTGCCCGAGGAGGATGGCGTCATCTGGTTTGGCGGAGCCGAAGGCCTGATCCGCTACGACCCACAAGTGGCCAACAAGGCACCCGCAGAGTACAGGGCCCTGGTTCGCCGGGTGATTCGGGCGGACGGCACGGGGGTGTTCGGCGGAACGGACCTTGCTTCGAATCAAGTAAGGCAGGACGGAATCCCTCAGATAAATTACCGAGACAGCACCCTCCGCTTCGATTATGCGGCTCCCAGTTTCGAGAAGGGGTCGGCCAACGAATACCAAGTTTTCTTGGAGGGAAACGACCGGGAATGGTCGGCATGGACTCGGGTGACCTTCAAGGAATACACAAACCTCTCGGAAAGGACCTACCGGTTCCGGGTGCGTGCGCGCAATGTCCACGGCGCGATCAGCGAGGAAGGGATCTTTGCCTTCCAGGTGATGCCCCCCTTGTACCGAACCTGGTGGGCCTACTTGGGATATGTCCTTGGCTTGGCAGGTGGAATCTACGGTCTGGTATGGTGGCGGACGCGATGGGATGAACGCGAGAAACGCAGGCTTGAAGAAATGATCCTGCAGCGCACCCAGCACCTGGAAAAACTGAACGCCATCGCCAAAACGATCAACGAGAAGGTTGATCTCGAGGAACTCCTCCCCGCGATCCTTCAGGAAGCCCAGATCATTGAGGGTGTAGAAACGGGAGTGGCCGTTCTTTGGGATGCCCAGTCGGAAGCGTTTCGGTTCCATGCCGTAACGGATGTTGAACGGGATGAACTGAGGCATGTCACCTTCACGGCTGAGGTTGCTCACCAGCGCTATGTGGAAGGTGGAGCGGTTGTCGCTCCAGACATCTTCACGATTCAAAACCCCGCAGGGCGGGCTGGAGAATCAGAACTAGGTTCGATAGCGATCCCGTCGGCACTCCTCGTCATGCGCATCCAGATCGAGGACCGGGTTGATGGCTACTTTGTGTTCCGCAATTTTCGGGATGCCCACGCCTTCGATCATCCGGATGTTGGCTATATCCAGAACGTGAAGGAACTGTTCTTCTCGGCCCTGCTCAGAACCCGCACCCTGCAGCAACTGGCAACGGCCAAGGAAAAGGCCGAGGGTGCCACCCGGGCCAAGAGTGAATTCCTGGCCAACATGAGTCATGAAATCCGAACGCCCATGAATGCCATTCTCGGGTTCTCCACGTTAATGCTAAAGACCCAGCTCGACTCGAAACAGCAGGATTTCGTGCAGAAAATTTCGACTGCGGGCCAGTCACTGCTGGGGATCATCAACGACATCCTGGACTTCTCGAAAATCGAGGCTGGCAAGCTGGAGATGGAGCAGATTCCGTTCCAGCCAGCGGATGTGATGGCGAATGTGGGCGACATGTTCGCGCAGAAGGCCGCCGACAAGGGGGTCGAGCTGGTGGTGGCCTGTCAGGAAAGCGTGCCCTCCGTGTTGTTGGGAGACCCTCTTCGGCTGGGGCAGGTTCTCATCAACCTGGTGAACAATGCCATCAAGTTCACGGAGCATGGCAATGTCCTGGCCAAGATCGGCCTGATCGATGTGCACGAGGAACGAGCCACTCTTCTTTTCACCGTGAAGGATTCGGGCATCGGCATGAGCCCAGAACAGATCTCGAAACTCTTTCATGCATTCTCCCAGGCTGATACCTCCACCACGCGTCGCTTTGGCGGTACCGGACTGGGGCTCACCATCTCCAAACATCTGGTGGGCATGATGGGAGGCGAGATCACCATCGAAAGCGAGGAGGGCAAAGGCAGCACCTTCAGCTTCACGGCCGAGTTCCCCATCGGGAAGCCCCAAGCGAATGCGAAGCCTAGTGTACCTATGGATTTGCAGGGATTGCGGGTGCTCGTGGTGGACGACAACGATGCCGCCCGGGAAGTTCTGCTGGACCAACTGAAGGGCTTCCGCTTTGAAGCCCACTCTGTTGCATCTGGAGAGGAAGCCCTAAAGGAACTTGCCCAGGCAGCCGCAAACCAGCCCTACCAACTCGTGCTCATGGACTGGAAGATGCCCGGCATTGACGGCATCGAGACCTCCAAGCTGATTCGAAAAAATCCACAATTTGGTCCCGAGTTGCCGATCATCCTGGTCACCGCCTTTGGTCGCGAAGAGGTCATGCATAAGGCCGAAAAGGCTGGGATTCAGGGTTTCCTGATCAAGCCCGTGAATCCGTCCCTGCTGCTGAACACGATCCTGGAATCCCTCGGTCGTGAACTGGCGGCGTCCCAGCAGAAACGCCCAGCCCAGGAACAGGCTTCGGACGCGGAACACCGGATTCGGGGGAAGTGCGTCCTGTTAGCCGAGGACAACCCCATCAACCAGCAGCTCGCGGTGGAAATCCTTTCCAGTGCTGGCGTGGATGTAGATGTGGCCAGTGACGGACTGGAAGCCGTCGAGATGGTCCAGAACGGCAGCTATGACGCCGTGCTCATGGATGTCCAGATGCCCAGGATGGATGGCTATCAGGCCACCCATCGGATTCGCGAACTGGGCTACAAGGATCTGCCCATCATCGCCCTGACGGCGCATGCCATTCAGGGCTATCGGGAAGAATGCCTGGCCGCGGGGATGAACGACTATGTGGTCAAGCCCATCGATCCGGAGTATCTCTTTCTGGTGTTGGCTACCAGGATGGCGCGCACCTTGGATTCAGGACCTTTGGTTCCAGTCTCACCCGAACTCCTGGCAGTGCCTGAAGCCGAGGTCCTCGGCGAACTCGAGGTCCTGAACCTGGAGTCCGCTCTGAAGCGTCTTCGCGGAAACCGCAGACTGCTGCTGCAGCTATTGGGAGAATTCGCCGCGGATAACGCCGAGTCGGCGGACGCCATCCAGCAAGCCTTCGAAGCGGGAGATTGGGAAAGCTCCCATCGCCTGGCCCATTCCGTCAAGGGCGTGTCCGCCAATCTGGGCATGTCCCGGCTTCACCACAGTGCGGAACGGCTAGAGCGGGCCTTGAAACACCAGCGCTCCGATGAAATCCCCACTCTTATGGAAGCCTATCGGGTCGACTTTGAACTCACCCACGGCGAGCTGAAGGCCCTTGCCGCCGGCACGGAGCCCCATGCTCCGAGCGGGCAGAATGCGTCCTTCGAGCGGCTCAACGCACGAATGTCCGAGTTGGCAGCTTCGCTTCGGAGTCGGAATTTCAAGGCCGGAGCCTTGCTGGAGGAACTGCTCCAGGGGATCCCCGAATCCACACTACCGGAGGAATTGAAAGTCGTTCGCACCGCTGCGAGCCACTACGACTTCAAGAGCGCACTGAATGCCTTGGAAATCTTTGCGGTCTCACAGGGGGTGGTCCTGGAGAAAAGCTTGCCTGATTAGCGGCCTGCCTGTTCACTCGAAGGTCAGGACTTCCTTCTCTTCCCGATACGCGAAGAGCTCGCCGAAGCGCCCCCAGACCACCAGGGTCTCGAAGGTTTCCTCGGCGTCTTCCATGGGCAGGCGCAGCGCGATTTCATGCAGCAGTTCTTCCTTGGAGAGTTCCCCCTCCCGGAGCTGCAGCATTTCCCGCACGACGCGGAACAACCGCAACTGGAGGAGCTGGGCCCGCCAGATGTCCTTGCGCTTGTCCATGTCGGCCGCCATGAAGCGCAGGCCGATGGCCGTGAAGGTGAGGCTGCGCTTGGGCGTCTCGACGAAGTCCAACATTTCGGCGGCCTTCACCGTGGTGAGCACGGTCTCGAAGGGCACATGGGTCTGAGCGGCGACCTGGAAGAGATCGCAGCTCCCGCCCTGGGCCTCCAGGAATTCCAGCAGACCGAGGATATCCGGGCTCGCCGCATGGGGCAGGGGCTCGATGGCTTCGGGCACTTTGCTCGGGATGGGGGCCGTCACCTCCACATCCGGCAACTCGGCGGAGGTGATGATGTCGTGCACCCGATCCACCAGTTTCAGGAATTCCGGGGTGCGGCTGTTGCGTGGCCGCGGCAGGAGATTCGGAATGATCGTGCGGATGTGGGAGGGGTTGCCGGAGAGGATCACGATCCGGTCGGACATGAGCACAGCCTCACGGATGGAGTGGCTCACGAGCACGATGCTGTTGGGATTGCGCTCGGCATCCTGCCAGATGTCCAGCAGTTCGGCGCGCAGGGCCTCGGCGGTGAGGGCGTCCACCTGGCTGAAGGGTTCGTCCATGACGAGGACTTCCGGGTCCACGGCCAGGGCCCGAGCCACGCCCACACGCTGCTTGAAGCCCCGGGAGAGTTCGCGCGGGAAGGCCTCCTCGAAGCCTTCGAGGCCTACCTTGCTGATGGCCTGGTGGGCGCGATCCCGCACTTCTTCTTCGGGCAGGTCCCGGGCGCGGAGCACCACGCGAACATTCTCCTCAACGGTCATCCAGGGGTAGAGCGCGAAATCCTGGAACACCATCGCCACGCCCGGATTGAGGCCCACCAGCTTGTTGCGGTGGTAGCGCACCTCCCCGTTGGTGGGTGGCGTGAGGCCCGCCAGGAGGCGCAGCAGGGTGGATTTACCGCTGCCGTTGGGGCCCAGGATGCAGAGGATCTCGTCCTGGAGCACCTTCAGGTTGATGTCCTCCAGGACTCGGATGTCCTTGCCTCGGGAACCCGGGAAGTGCTTCTGGACGCCGCGCAGTTCGCAGATGGGGGCGGTCATGGGCGACTCCTAGCGATTCAGGGCGTACCGGGTCTCGGCAAGGCGGTAGAGGGGCGCCCACACGAGTCGGTTGAAGAGGACCACCATGAACGCCATCAGGATGGCGCTCGCGGCGAGCAGGGGGATGTTCCCTTCGTCGGCGGATTGGGTGACGATGGCGCCCAGCCCGAAGGTCGTGTAGGTCTGGCCCCGGAACTGGACGATTTCCGTGATGATGCTTGCGTTCCAGGCACCGCCGGTGGCCGTGACCCAGCCGGTCACCAGGAAGGGGAAAATGGCCGGGAAGTAGAGCTTCCAGGCGGTTTTCCAAAGGCCGAAACGGTAGGCCTTGGCGGCTTCGCGCAGGTTCATGGGTACCGCCTGCGCTCCGGCGATGATGTTGAAGAGCAGATACCACTGGGTCGAGAGCGTCATCAGCAGAATGCTGCTGGTGAAGAGGTCCACCCCCACCCGCTGCAGGGCCACAATGAGCGCCACGAAGAGAATGCTGGCCGGGAAACTGGCGACCACCTGTACGAAGGGTTGAAGGCGGCGGCTCCAGGTGGGGGAAAGCCCGATCCAGAGGCCGATGGGCAGCGTCCAGCAGGTGGCGAGCACCGTGGCGCTGAGCACTCGGCCCATCGAGGCGCCCCCTGCCTTCACGAGGCGGATCCATTCCGGCGAGGAGACGCTCGTCAGCACCCCCAGCAGTTTGACGCCGCCCAGGGCGAGGGCCAGGAGCACGAGGATGAGCATCGTCCCGCCCAGGACTTTCTGGAAGGCCGTGTGTTCCTCCGAAATATCCGAGGGTGCGATGGGTCGGGGTCGGCGTTCAGGGACGAGGTTCGTGATCACGCGGCGGATTCTCAGCCAGAGTTCGCTGCGGCGGAGGAGGCGCAGGAGCCAGCTGCGGTGCTTTTCCACCTTCACCGCATCGTCCATCTGGAAGCGCTGGCTCCAGGCGACGATGGGCTTCCAGACCAGCTGATCCAGCAGGATGACGAGGGCCAGCATCGTGAGAATCGCGTAGATTTCCGCTCGGACGTTCCCCTGTTCCACCGCCACGCTCATGTAGGCGCCCAGGCCGGGAAGGCGGAAGTCACGACTGCCGAGCTTGAAGGCTTCCGCCGCCATCAGGAAGAACCAGCCGTTGGCCACGCTCACCATGGAGTTCCAGACCAGCCCCGGGGTCGCGAAGGGCAGCTCCACCCAGCGGAGGCGACGGCTCCAGCTCATGCCGAAACTGCGGGAGACTTCGTCCAATTCCTTGGGGACCGTCTTCAGACTCTGATAGAAACTGAAGGCCATGTTCCAGGCCTGGCACGTGACGATGAGGATCACGGCGGAAAGTTCGATCCCGATGTTGCTGCTGCGGAAGATGCTCACCATGGCCAGCAGCACCACGGGCATGAAGGCCAGCAGGGGCACGCTCTGGAGGATGTCCAGGATTGGAATCAGGAAGCGCTCGGCCAGGGGATCCCGGGCCGCCCAGTAGGCCACCACCAGCGTGAAACTCGCGGAGATGACATAGGCCGCCGCGGCCCTGGCAAAGCTGAGGATGGCGTATTTCGGCAGGGCCCAGGGCGAAAGGTTGATCACTACCACGGGACGCTGGAGGACGGTCCATTCCCGCGCAACGAACACAAGGCCCATGACGATACCCGCCAGGGCGGCGATCACAAGGAGGTCCACCCACCGACGGCGGCGGATGGGGAGGGTGAACAGGTTGCTGGCCTGCCCCCACGCGCTGTTGAGAATCTGGTTGATCATGGCGGATCCGAAAGCTTGGAACGGAAGGCACGCCGAGTCTCCCGGTAGTGCCCCTCCGACAAGGTGGTGGGACCTTGCGGTCCCGTGCTCCGCTGAGCTGCCCTAGGCTAGCTCAGCGGCGAAGGAGGTTCATCAATGACGCGCTGACTACTCATCGAAACCTCCTTGCCGGATCTATGCCCATTGGCAGGATGGCCCAGGCCCAGCGCCGAGGTCAACCCAGAAAGACAGCATGCGTCGATCACGGATGCTGCTTTTCGGCCTCGACCGCGTTGACCCTCAGCAGTTCGTTGCTGGAACTCACCACTACGGCGTCAATCGTTCGGGCATATCGGCTAGCAGAAAGGCGGCGATGGCGACGATGGCACTGTTCTTCGCCAGATCCTCGCGGTTGATCTTGTCGAAGGTGTCCGCCTTGGAATGGTGTACGTCCCAGTAGCGAGTGACGTCATGGCTGACGCCCACGCCGGGAACGCCGGCCTGAACGATCGGCCCCACGTCCACGCCGCTGCCACCGGGCTCCAGCAATCCGGCGCCCAGGGGCTCCAGGAAGGGCTTGAGGAGGGCGCGGAAGCGCGCCAGGGCCCGTTCCTTGTCTAGGGCGGGACCATGCTTGGGATCATGCAGCTCCAGACTCAGGCCCTTGGCCAGGCCGTTGCCCGCGTCGGATTCCATGGCCGCGACATGCCTGGACAGTTCCTGGCGATGGGCCTCCAGATAGCCCAGGCCGCCCCGGCTCCCGTTTTCCTCGTTGGCGAACAGCACTACCCGCAGTGTGCGCCGAGGCTTGAGTCCGAGGCGCTGGACGAGGTGCCCGGCCTCCATGGCCAGCACACAGCCCACGCCGTCGTCCTGGGCGCCTTGGCCAGCATCCCAGCTGTCCAGGTGGCCCGAAACGAGGACGATTTCCTCGGGCTTCTCGCGGCCCACCACCTCACCCACCACGTTGGCGGAAGGCGCGTCCGGAAGTTGCTCGCAGGTCATTTCGAGGTGCACGGTGATGCGCTCGCCCCGCTCCCACATGCGCCGCAGCATCATCGCGTTCTCCATGGACACGGCGGCGGCGGGAATCTTCGGCACCCCCTCTTCGTAGTGCAGGACGCCCGTGTGGGGCGTATCGAGGCTCACCGGGGTGAGGGAGCGGACATGGAGGACCTCTTTGTGCCTCAGCTTACTCAGATCCTTCTGGATACCGCCTCACCTCACGGATTTCAGGTGGGCCTCGATCTGGGCCTTGAAGCTGGTCATGAGCGCATTGGGTATGGGGACGCTCAGGTTGTACTGGGCGATCCGCCAGCGTCCCTGCTCCTTCAGCAGCACGCCGCTGCCCCGAGCCGGACCGAGGTTGGGCGTCTCGAGCTCCTCGTCGAACCAGGCCGTTTTGCCCTCCGCCGAAAATGCGAGATTTCGCTTTTTCACCTTGAAGATCCAGGCCCGGCCCCGCTGAAAGAAGGGGCGCGCCCAGACCTGGAATTCCGCCCGGGTCCAGCGCTCGGTGGCATCGGTGCCCAGGAAGACCGCGCCCTCGCGGAGATGGCCGAAATAGCGGGACTCGTCCGCCTGGGCCGCCGCGAGGTGCCAGTCGTCCAGGACCGCCGCCACGGCGGCCTCCTCCCTGGCGGCGGGTTGGGCCGGCAGTGCACAGGCCGACAGGAGGGCGGGGAGCAGAAATCGGGGCAATCGGCAATCCACTGCGTTCTCCTGGCCATGAACCCATGCACTTACCAAATATTAAGATACATCGTTTCGCTTGGTAAACTTTTTCGGACCCATTCCGTCTCCTTCCTTAAGGGACTCCCAACAAAGCCCTTGGTTCTTTCTTAAGGAGGTTGCCATGGATTTGGCACGCGCACTTTTCACGTCCGCTCTTCTTCTCCTCTCGGGCAGCACAATCGTTGCCGGAACACACGATGACCTGCTGCAGTCGCTGAAGAAGCAGTGGCCGGACAAACAGCAGGGCCTCGTGGTCTGCAACATGCAGGCGAGCGCGGAGACCGTCCAGGCCTTAACCGCCGCTGCGGGCAAAGTAGGTATCGCTCTGCAGGTCTTCAACGTCGCAAACGATCAGGATATAGACGCCGCCAGCGGCGTGGTGAAAGGCTCGCGCCCAGACTTCGTGCTGCTGGTGGACCAGGATCCCGTGCTTGGGGCTTCCGGGAAACTGACGAAGAAATTCATTCAGCGCGCCTCCTCCGCCGGCATTCCCACCGCCACCACGGGGGAGGCCTTGCTGAAGATCGGCGCTGT
>CAIPUA010000266.1 GCA_903868115.1 uncultured Holophagaceae bacterium | reverse complement strand
TCAGTTCCCAACGTGTCGTACCTCGCCTATACTTCGAAAGGAGAAAAACTCGAAATACACAATCCCTCTGGGCTTCCCGACTCCAATAAGTTGGATTATGTTGAGGAGCCATACATCAAAGCACAGATCATAACGAAAGGTGATTTCGTAGGTGCGGGCCGTGGTGTCCTCGCGGGCGACCGCATAGGATGACCAGACGCCACCGGCGGGGTAAGGACTGCTGCCGGGGCGGGCCATGACCTCCTGGGTGCCTCCAGTCCAAGCGGTATTGGTCAGCTTGGCCCGCAGGGAGCCCTGGAACTCGTTGGAGCCGCGCTTGGTCACGATATTGGTGATGCCCGCGGAGGTGAACCCATACTTGGAGTTCATGGGGCTCTGGATCACCTGGACATCCTGGATGGTGTCGTCGATGACCTTCTCGAACTGGCGACCCTCTCGCACCAGGGGGTCGCGGACGCTGATGCCGTTGATCAGGAACTGGGTTTGGCCCGTGACACCACCCCGGATGACCGGCCAGTTGCGGCTGCCGCTGACGCCGGCGGATACGGCCAGGGCGCCGTAGGAGTTAGCTTGGCCCGTGGGCAAGGACTGGATGGTTTCCGAGGTGTAGGTGACGGAGACCTTGGTCTCGGTCTTGTCCACGATGCCCGAGGTGGCGACGACTTCGACGGTGGCCGCCGCAGTACCGCGGAGCTTCAATTCAAAATTCTGGCGGATGGTGCCGCCGGCGGGAATGTAGAGTTTTTCGGCCTTCCGGGTGATGTAGCCGTCCGCGAGGACGGACACGGTATACCTCGGATCCGGCGGCAGCAGGGGCACGCGGAATTCGCCCTGGGCGTTGGTGACAGCCACGCGGGTTTGCAGGAGGTTGGGGCTGTTGATCTCGACCCGCACATTGGCGAGGGGCTTGCCGCTTTCAGAGCGGATGGTGCCCACCAGCGTGCCGGTGCTCTCCTGGGCCAAAAGGGTCCCGCTGGCTGCAATCAGCAGGCCCAGCGGCGTCAAACGATGGAATAGCTTCATGGTTTCCTCCGTTATGGGCTGGTTGGGACCTAGAACCGGAAGCCGGCGCTGAGTTCGAGCACCAGCTTGTTCTGGGAAGTGGTTTCGGTGTGAGAGGGCTGCCCGGTGTAGTTGTAGGGAACGAAGGTCACCTGGTTGTAGCCGACGGTCACAAGGTTGAACTCCACGAACAAGTCCTGGTTGATGAAGCTATGCACGCCGGCGAAGACACCGGGCTTGATGGAGTTATTGGAAACGACCCCGGCAAAGCCCTGAGAGACCGTCGGAACGGCCCGGACATCACCAATGTACTGGTCTTGCGACTTCAGCCAGTTGAGGTTGACACCTGCTTGCCAGGACCACTTGCTGGCACCGATGGCCCTGCGATAGCCGAGGCTCAGGCCCAGGCCGTCCAGTTCATTCTTCCGGGTGTCGATGGAACTGGCGGGCGAGGGAGTGCCTGTGCTGCCGCTAGCCGAGTAGACCGTAGTCGGCAGGGGTTTTTCCCAGTCGTCGGCTCGGTAGTAGCGGTAGATGACCTCGCCGATCAGGCTGCTGGCCTCGGAGAGCTTGTAGCGGCCTGTCAGGGCCAGATGCAAGGACAGGTTGGACTTCTGGTCCTTGTTCGAACTGGTCGGCGTGAAGCCGGGGCCCAGTTTAGCCCCCAGCTCGTACGAGGGACCCTCGGCCGACAGGGAGAGGCC
>CAIPUA010000265.1 GCA_903868115.1 uncultured Holophagaceae bacterium | reverse complement strand
TCCGCAGCCACTTCGGGCCAGGACCCAATACCGCCATCCGGGCCGGATTGGTGGTCTGGGTCCTGGCCTACGCGTTCCCCAATCTGGGTTCGGGCTTCATGGGGATGTCACCCTGGAACGCCATCGCCCTAGCCCTGCTCTGGACCCTGGCGGAAGCACCCTTGGCGGCGCTGCTCGGGGGATATATCTACCGAGACTGACCCTGAAAAGGTCAGGGTGAGCTGGGGTCTGTCCTGAAAACAGGCCCTAAAGGACGGTCCCCCGGCCCACGGCCACCACGTAGTCATCCCTGCCTGGAATAGACACGGTCTTGAGTCCCCGGCTCTGGTCCTTCTCACGGTCGTAGCCGATGGTGGTGCCTTCCCGGAGGGTCACGTTCCGGTCCAGGATGGCGTTGCGCACGCGGTATACACCCGAGCAACGACGCCATAAAGGCCCCAAACCTCCCGGAGCTGGCGGAGCGGGCCTTCCCGGATGCGGTTTCCAATTGTGCAGACGGTGTCTGCACAATTGGGCTTCAGGCGTGAACAGCGCGTAACTTCAAACCCAGAGCATGGATAACCTTCACAACGGTCGAGAACTCTGGATTCCCTTCGGGGGAAAGTGCCTTGTAGAGCCCTTCACGGCTCAGCCCCGTATCTCGTGCGAGCTGTGCCATACCCTGCGCACGGGCGATGTCGCCCAGCGCCGCACGGATCAGGCTTCCATCTCCAGGATCTTCCTCAAAGCAGGCTTCAAGATAGAGGTTCATATCCTCCTCGCTCTTGATGTGCTCTACGACGTCCCATTTGTTCAGCTTGATACCCATCTTGTTCTCCTAGACCTGTTTTGCCAGTTCCAACGCTGCCTTGATGTCTTTGCTCTGCGTGGATTTGTCCCCTCCAGCGAGGAGGATGACGATCTCCAACCCCTGCTGGATGAAGTAGACCCGGTAGCCTGGACCGTAATGAATCCGCATTTCGGAAACCCCTTCACCCACGGAACCGCAATCCCCCAGGTTGCCCTCTTCGGCTCGCCGAATCCGGGCATTGAGTCGAGCCCTCGCCTGCGCGTCTTTCAAGTCGGCGAACCAAGCGTCAAAGACCTCTGTGGTAAGAATCGTCCTCATGCCTAAAGTGTAAACCATGGTTAACATCCGTCCATGGGGATTTTTGCCCCCCTTCATTTCCAAAGGCGTTAGCCGCATTCGTCCACGCCCTCCCGACTTATGTTTACTTAACGCAACTTGGCATGAGGCTTACGAGGCCGCTCCCTGCAAGGCAAAGGTCAGGGCCATGCAGTCGGCGACGCCGCCCATGGTCAGGCCCATCTGGCGGTACTCCGCGTTGAGGGCGGCCAGGGTGGGCTCCGGGGCCTGCCCCTGTTCCAGGAGCCTCTGGAGGCGTGCGCCATCGGTGCGCAGGTGGGCCAGGCCCGCAAGCCCACAGCGGCGAACGGCGGTGGTGTCCTCCACTCGCTGCATCAGAATCGCCATGAGGTAGAAGCTGGCGTGCTCGGTACCCCAGCCCGCTTCCAGGGCTTCCCGGTACCTCGGCCAGCCATGTTCGAAAACGGCAGGAAGACCTTGTTGGGCTTCAGCCCGGATGCCGCCCAGGGCATGGCGGTTCCGGATGCCTGCGCCATGCGAATCAGAGGGTGCATGGCGCGCGAAAAAGCGGGTGGCGAGGTCTGAGATCGCGGGGCGGAGGAGGGGAATCCGGCCATCGACTTCGCAGGCGGCCATGAGCACGAGGCCTGACAGAAAGATGAAACCCCTGTGGGCATTGGAGTGGATCGTGCGAATCATGCGACTCTCAGCATCGATGCCGGCCTGGACGAAATCCTCCAGCGGGCTTTGCTCCCTGAAACATCTAAGAATGCCATCGAAGTAGCGGGGAAGAAGATCTGCGGAAGCGCGCATACCCTCATGGGTGAGGTCGGTATGCGAGCCACTGTCGTGACGGTCCACCAGCCCAGGCTTGGGGGTCAGATCCAGTTCGAGGTGGGCGCCGCGCACCAGGTTGGTGGCGAGAAGGTGCGGAAGGCAACGCGCCGGGGATGGCACAAATGGCTGGAGGAGCGCATTCACCCGGGCGCGGAGTTCCGCTACAGCGTGACGCTGGAGCAGAATGCACTCCCGGGCGGGTTCGAGGCAGATCAAACACACGCGAGGCGGGAGCCCGAGTGCGGCGCGGTCGATCTGAGCACCATCCAGCCGATAGACGTCCAAATCCAGAAGGCGGCCAGCGGGGAAATCCGTCTCGATGGCCACGGCGGCTCGCTTGGCGTCGAGGGGCGATGCGCGCGAGGCGGCGACGTGCCAAGGGCCCAGGAGATCCCTGCCGGTGAACAGCCGTTCCAGGCCGATGGCCTCAGGCAGAGATTGCTCCGCCCCGTGAAGCAGGCGGGTGAGACCCGGTTGATGCTTCTCCTGCCCGGGAACGTTGGTGCTTATCGTGATCACCGCCGCCGCTCCCTGCGCGCTGGCTCGATCCAATGCGCGTTGGAGCTCGAGCTGGCGAATGTCCCGTGCCTGGAGTAGGGCCGTTTTCAAGTCTCGGTCATTCACGGACGCGGCGAACCACATCGATGATGGAACCATCGCGGTATTCGATGAGGGCCACGATCTCGTCTTCGAATTCCACGGCTCTCGGCTTGCCTGTGAGTTGGGTGATCTCCTCGTGAAACTGGTGGATCTCCTTGACGGGCAGATTGCGCCGCACGAGTTCCTTTTTCAGGTCGACGTGTTTGTCGGCGACGCAGATGCCCCGCTCGGTGACGATGACATCCACGGTTTCCCCCGGTGTCGTGACGGTGGTGACGGCATCCCGGACGATGGGGAGCCTGCCGCGCATGGAAGGCGCCACGACGATGGCGAGTTTCGCGCCCGCCGCAGCATCGCAATGTCCCCCGGTATTGTGCAGGAGATAGCCGCTGGACTCCGTGTTCACGTTGACGTTGAAATCGACATCCACCTCCGTGGCACCCAGGATCACGCAGTCGAGCATGTTGACGACCGAACCGCGGTTGAAGGGGCTGGCGTACAGATCCGCGCTGATTTCCCGATGCCCGGCGTTGCGGCGGATGGATTCCACGGCTTTCAGGTCGAAACATTGGACATCGAAGAGGGTCTCGAAATAACCCTGCTCCAGTATGTCCACGAAATAGCCCGTGATGCCCCCGCAGCCGAAACTGCCCTTGATCTTGCCATCGGCCATTTTTCGGCGGATGTTGTCGGCCACGGCTAGTGAGGTGCCGCCAGCGCCCGTCTGGAAGGAGAAACCATCCTTCAGGAAACCCGCAGTTTCGATGACCTCGGCGGCATACTTCGCGATCAGCAGCCCGGCAGGATCCCGGGTGATGCGCGTGGTGGTCGAAACGATTTTCTTCGGGTCCCCGAGCGATTCAATCTGGACGACGTAATCAACATCGCTCTGGGAAATGCTGATGGGTGCGGCGGGGTAGCGGACCAGATTATCGGTGACGGCGATGACCTTCTTGGCATAGCGGGCATCGGTGTAGGCATAACCCAGCGAACCGCAGGCCGAGGGACCATGGACGCCGTTCATGTTGCCGGTGATATCACAGCAGGGGGCCGCGATGAAGGCGGCATCCACTTCGACCTCCCCGGTGACGAGGGAGCGGGCCCGCCCGCCGTGGCTGCGCACGATGATGTCGCAGGTGAGTTCGCCCTTGCTGACCATCTCGCCGATGAGGCCATTGACGCCGGTCTCGATGCGGGTGATCACGCCCTTCTGGATGTAAGGGATGATCTCGGCATGAACCGCGTGGACCGAACTGCACGCGAGGCCCATATCCCGCAGGCCCATGGCATCGAGTTCCTTGACGAGCAGGTTGAGAAGCAGATCCCCGTTGCGCAGGTGATGGTGGGTGGAGATGTTCATGCCGTCGCGGAGTTCGCACTTCTCAAGGACGGCGCGCAGGGAAGGCAGCAGTTTGCTGTCGCCGGGACTGCGCCGCACCAGGGGCCGGGTGGCCCGCAGCACTTCCGGCTTTTTGTTCCAGGGGTCCAGGTAGGGATCCAGCGTGCGCCCGCGCCATTGGGCCGGAATCTCTCGTCCGAGGCTATTTCTGGCCATGAATCACCTCATCGGAAAGGGCGTATTCGATCATGCCGAAGGCCACGGCCGTGCGGAGCGTGCGGGCCGCACGCGTGACGACGGGGGCGTCCACCATTTTTCCCTTCAGGGAAATGACGCCCGTGCCCATCTCCCGGGCCCGCTTGATGGCTTCCATGACCTCCACGGCGTTCTGGATCTCGTCGGCCGTGGGGCGGAACACTTCGTGAATCACTTCGATCTGGCGTGGGTTGACCAGGGATTTGCCCGTGAAGCCAAGGCGCTTGATCAGGGCCGTTTCGGCCCGCAGGGCCTCCATATCGTTCACGTCCGAGAAGATCGTATCGATCGCCTGCACACCGGCGGCCTTGGCGGCCCAGACGACCTGGGTGCGGGCCGAGAAGAGCTCCTCGCCCGTCCGGGTGCGATCGATCTCCATGGAGGCCGTATAGTCCTCCGCCCCGAAGGCCAGGGCCACGATGCGCGAGGAGGCGCGGGCCGTCTCCACGCAGTTGAGCACGCCCTGGGCGCTTTCGATGGAAGGGATGATCTTGAAATGGCCGATTTCGAGATGCAGCTTTTCTTCCTGTTCCGTGAGCAGCGTATCCAGCCTTTCCACGAGTTCCGGGTTCTCGGCCTTGGGCAGGCGGATGCCATCGGGCAGGGCGGGCAGGATCTCCCGGAGATCCGCGGCAGCATAGGGTGTATCGAGCGGATTGATCCGCACGAACATCTCCTTGTTGCGGTTCTGATAGCTGTGCAGGAAGTTGCGCGCGAGCAGGCGGGCGGCATCCTTCTCCACGAGTGGCACCGCGTCTTCCAGATCGATCATGACGCCGTCGGCCTCGAAGACCGGAATGTTTTGCAGCATGCCCGGCATGTTGCCCGGCACATAGAGCAGTGATCGGCGCAGCTTCATGATGGCGCTCCCCTGGGTTTACTTCTCTTCGATGTAAAGGGTGTCAACTCCGCTGGTGGCGGAGTAGTGGCGTTCGATGCCGTCCACGATGTATTCGGCCAGGACGATCTCGCAGGTGGCGAAGACTTCCGCTTCGACCAAGCGTCCTCCCACCACTTCACCACTGGATTTGGACCCGAGGATATAGAACTGGGCACCGAGTTGCTGCTCGGCATCGGGGGCGATGTTCCCGGCGAGGCCCATCAGTTCCAGTGGGCCTTCAAGGCGGTGCGTCTTGATGCGCGGCCCGGTCATGGGCAGATGGGCACCCGCCTGGATGTCTGTGAACTCGACCTCGCGTACCGAGCCCACGGCCGAAACCATGGATGCGAAAGCAAGGTTCTGGGAGCGGGCGAAATCCAGCAAGGCCGCGGTGATCTTGGCTCCTGGCTCGAGCTTGATGATGAAGCGCCGCCCGATAGTGCATTCTCGGTACCAGAGTTTTTCCACGCTTACTCCTCGGAGGCTCGACAGATCGCAGTTTCAATGCGGGCAGCAAGGGCGTAATCGAGCGCGCCCCGGTCTGAGACTTGGATATGACCCGTGGTGACCTCGAGTTGTTCGAGGGTCAGGGTGATCCGGGCGCGAATCAAGTGCTCGAACTGTTTCTTCACGGTCGACTCGATCGCGACGCGAAGGGTGTCACTAGGTTCCACGACGACCATCGCATCACTGGACTGCATGGTGCCTGCACTGGCCTTCCGTCGGATTTGCATGAGCTAGGCTCCCTTCAGCTGAGTTCGAAGGCGCTCTGCAATAGAACGCGCAGGCGGCGATTGCAGGAAGGCCAAGGTGGTGGACGGCACCAGGCTCCTGAGAGTCTCGGTATCGTCCGCCGCGAAGGCCGCACGCACGCGGGTGGCGCTGATCGGTGAACCCCCCGCTTCCACGCGGGGCACTTCGACCCATTGGAGGTCATGCGCCTCGAGAACTTCGGCCATCGTTTGATTATAGGCGGCTGTGGTCACGCACAGGGGCTCATGGCCCACGAACCGGGCAACGATATGGAAGCGGGGGGCGATGCGCAGAGCGAAAAGACGCAGATCGATCTGCATTTGGGCGACTGCGACTTCATCGAGTTGCTTCAAGAAGTAGGCTGGAAAGGTGCCGGCACTCACCGCATAGCGCGAGGTATCCAGAACGGTCACGTTGCGGAGATGGGCGGTGGCCTCGGCGGCCAAACGGTATCTGACCTCGAAGGGAAAGACCGAACGGTCCTCGCGCACGACAAAGAGATACAGGCGATCCACCCGCTCTGCCGCAAATTCCACGAGCCGCAGATGCCCCAGGGAGAAGGGATTCCCGTTGACAACGACGGCTCCGTTGCGCCCTGGGGTGATCTGGGAGGCATGGGCCGCGAAATAGGCTTCCAGCCCAGGGCCGTGTTCCAGGAGCGCGGCTCTTCCGTGGGTGGCCAGCAGGCGAAAATTAAGAGCCTGAAAGCTGGCGGCATTTTGCGGAAGGGTGAAGACGAACAGTGTGTCCTCTCCCGCAGCCAGGCCCGACTGAACGAGCCGGGTCACCAGAGCGCCGAGGACGTCCGTACCTTGGTGGCTGGGCGCGATGGCCAGCATCTTGAGGACATAGCCGGCACGGGCACCACAGGCGATCAGGCGGCCCTCCTCGTAGAGGCCCACGAGGTCATCGAAGGCGGGTTCGAAGCGCAGACCCTGGGATTCGATTAACGCCTGGGCCTCGCGCGGTGTGGGTTGATCGAACAAGATTGGCTCCACCGTCCCCGTGAGATGGGTCCCGACGCGGGGAGGGTTCGTCGGAAACCGCGCAGGCCCCTTAAGCCAGGTTTCGTTCCTTCAAGAGGTGCTCCGCAGCCTGAACATCGGCGGGCGTATCGACGCCCAGGCTCAGGTGGGGCGTTTCGGCCACACCGATGGCCATGCCCGCAGCGAGGGCGCGCAGCTGCTCCAGCATCTCGGCCTGTTCGAGCGGGTGGGGCGGTAGCTGGGTGAAGGCCCGCAGGGTTGCGGGCCGGTAGGCGTAGAGGCCCAGGTGCCGCTTGAAGAGCCGCAACTGCTCAGGCCGCATCCAGGGCCTGAAATCGGGTGCGAAGAGCGAGCTGTCACGCAGGTAGGGGATGGGGCTGCGGCTGAAGTAGAGCGCGTGGCCCCGGTCGTCGGTCACCACCTTGACGGCATTGGGATTGAAAAGTTCGTCGATGTTCGCGAACGGGCACGCGGCCGTGCCCATGGGCAGTTCGGGGTTGGCGGCCATGAGTGCCACGACGGCGGCGATGGTTTCGGGGTGCATGGCGGGCTCGTCACCCTGAATGTTCAGCACTACATCGAAAGGCTCGCCCAGCATCTCCAGGGCCGCCGCCACGCGATCCGTGCCTGAAGGCAGAGCGGGGTCCGTGATGACCACCTGGCCGTCGAAGTCGTGCACGGCGCTGCAGATGCGCTCGTCGTCGGTGGCCACTACGACCTTGTCCACGCCCGCAGCGCGCGACGCGGCCTCCCACACCCACTGGATCATGGGCTTCCCTGCGATGAGTGCGAGCGGCTTGCCGGGAAAACGGGTCGCTGCATATCGGCTGGGGAGGACGGCCAGGGTTCGCATGGGGGATCTTTCCTTCGGGTTTGAAGCTGATTTGATCATAGCAAAGCCAAGCAAGGCGAGGCTCATGCGGTGGAGGCCCGCGCCCGGCGCGGCTTCCAGGGTGGACCTTCGCATTCGTTACTGGCATAATCATTGGTTTGACCCTCTGAAGAAATGAAGGAGGCTCCCTTGAGTCGACGCCTTGCCAAGTCCGTGGGTATCACAGCCACCGGGCAGTTCTACCCCGACCGCATTGTCACGAACCATGATCTGGCCAAGATGGTGGATACCAGCGACGAATGGATCATTTCCCGCACTGGCATCAAGGAACGCCATTGGGTGGAACCCGGAGTCGGGTCTTCGGACCTGGGGGCCGAGGCTCTCCAGATGGCCCTGAAGAACCGTGGCATCGCCGCGGATGAACTGGATGCCATCATCGCCTGCACCGTTACCCCCGATATGCTGTTCCCCTGCACGGCGGCGCTGATCCAGCACAAAGTCGGAGCCTCGAAGGCCTTCGGTTTCGATCTGAACGCCGCCTGTTCCAGTTTCCTCTTTGGCCTCAGTGCCGCCGCCAGCATGGTGGCCTCCGGCGCCTACAAGCGGATCGCGGTGGTGGGCTGCGACGTCATGACCTCCATTACAGACAAGACAGATCGCAACACCATCGTGCTCTTCGGCGATGGTGCGGGTGCGGTGATCGTCGAGGAAGTAGAAGAGGGTTTCGGGATCCTGGATTTCGAGCAGAAAATTGATGGATCCGGAGCGCCCTACCTCTGCATGCCCGCGGGTGGCTCCCTGAAGCCGGCCACGGCGGCGACGGTGGCGGCCAAAGAGCACTTCATCCACCAGCAGGGCCAGGAAGTTTACAAAAGGGCTGTGCGCGAGATGGCCGAGGTGAGCCGACTCATGCTGGATCGCAATGCCCTTGACCCCAAGGATCTCGTTTTGTTCGTGCCGCACCAGGCCAACAACCGCATCATGGAGGCGGCTGCCAAGCGACTGGAACTGCCGCTGGACCGGATGGCCAACAACATCATGTACTTCGCCAATACCACCTCCGCCACGATTCCCACGGCCATGCACCAGTGCCTGGAGGCAGGTCGAGTGAAGAAGGGCGACCACGTGGTTTTCGCCGCCTTCGGTGCGGGCTTCACCTGGGGCGGGATGCTGCTGAAGTGGGCCTACTGAGCGCTCCCGTCGATAGCTGGTAGCGTTCCCTCATGCGCATCATCGCCGGTTTGATCAGGGGTCGTCGCCTGCACTCGTTACCTGAGGGCGAAAACGCGATTCGTCCCACCTCGGACCGCGCTCGGGAGGCCCTCTTCTCCATCCTGCAGGCTTGGCCCCAGGGCGCCTTTCTGGATCTGTTCGCCGGCACCGGCGCGGTGGGGTTGGAGGCCTGGTCCCGCGGGTTTTCTCCGGTCACCTGTGTGGAGCAGAACGCTGCGGCCTGCACCATGGCCCAGGCCAACGCGCGCGGCACCGACGTACGGGTGCTTCGCCAGGATGCCCTCCGGCTTGGTGCCGAGGCCTTCCATGATCTGACGGTGGTCTTCGGGGATCCGCCCTACACGAGCTCCGAGGAGCTGTTTCAGCGCATGGCTCCACGCATCCGCGCCTGGATGGCGCCCGGAGGCCTTCTGGTCTGGGAAACGGAGCAGCGGGAGGAGCTTCCCGTGCTCGAAGGATGGTCGCCGGTGGACTCTCGGCGCTACGGGGCTGCCCGTTTTCATTTCTTCCAGGCGGGATAGACTCTTCCCATGCTCCGCGTTCCCATCAAGGCCAAGTTCATGGCGGTCGTAGGCATCCTGGTGGTCGCCTTCCTCCTCTTCAATCCCTTCGTCTATCCGCGAAGAGTCCAGCGCCAGGGCGGCGAACAGTCCGAGGCCGGCCTTCGGCAGGCGACTGCGGACCAGTCGGACCCCCAGAAGACAGCGGACGATAACGTTTGGATGGGCCTTGCCACAGGTTTGGTGCTGCTGGGGATTGGCGCGGCGGCTTCGGCCTTCATCGACCGGCGCTACATCCGACCCATCGAGCAACTCACTGCCAGCGCTCAGCAGGTGGCCCAGGGAAATCTCGAAGTGGCGCCCGTGCGGGTTCATAGCCGGGACGAACTGGAGGACCTGAGCCGGAGCTTCGATCTGATGACGAACAAACTCCGCGTCTCCCGTGACGAAATTGAGCGCCAGAATCGGCTGCTGGAATTTCGGGTGCAGGAGCGCACGCGTCAGCTGATGGAAACCATCTGGGAATTGGAGGAGATCCGGGGCAGCCTCGAACAGCTGGTGCAGGACCGCACCAAGGGGCTCGAAGAGAGCCGCGCCGAACTCCGTGCCTGGGCCGAAACACTCGAGGCCAAGGTGCGCGAAAAGACTCGGGAACTCATGGAACTGAACGAGAATCTCCTGACGAGCTACCAGAAGCTGCAGCAGGTTGATCGGCTCAAAAACGAGTTTCTCGCCAACATGAGCCACGAACTGCGGACTCCCCTCAATGCGGTGATCGGGTTCTCGGGTCTCCTGCTTCAGGAGAGCGCGGACCGCATACCCGAGGATGTGAAAGACGATCTCTCGATCATCCTGATGAGTGGGCGCAGCCTGCTGGCGATGATCGATTCCATTCTGGATCTGTCGAAAATCGAGGCTGGCCATTTCGAACTCGAGCTGATGGAATGCGATCCGCTCCGGGTGCTTGGAGAGGTCAAGCTGTTGGCCGCGGGCCTGATCCTCGACCGCCCGGTGCAGTTCCACTGTGTCCCGCCTGCCTGGGACATTCGGGTGCTCGGTGACCCGGTTCGGCTGAAACAGGTTTTTACCAACCTGGTGGGCAACGCCATCAAGTTCACTGAGCGTGGTGAGGTGCGAGTCCATTTCGAGCGGGATCGGAAGTTGCTGCGCATCGCCATCCAGGACACGGGCATCGGCATGGGCCCCGAGGAAATGTGCCGCCTCTTCCAACCCTTCCGGCAGGTGGACGGGAGCATCACGCGGCGCTTCGGTGGCACCGGGCTCGGCTTGGCGCTGTCCCAGCGGCTGATGGCCCTCATGGGTGGGGTTATCCTGGTCGAAAGCCAGAAGGGAAGGGGCAGCACCTTCACCGTCGAGATGCCTCTGCACGCCTGGGAGCACCCATGAACACCAGAATCCTGTGCATCGAGGACAACCCGGTCAACTACCGCCTGGTGCAGCGCCTGCTGGTCCAGGCGGGCTACGAAATTCACTGGGCGGAGGAGGGCCTCAAGGGGTTCGAGATGGCCCTGGAACTCAAGCCGGATCTGGTGCTGCTGGACATCAATCTGCCGGGTCTCTCCGGCTTCGAGGTCGCCACGAAATTTCGGCAGCAGCCGGAACTGAAAAACACGCCCATTGTCGCCCTTACCGCCAAGACGATGAAGAGTGATCGCGAAACAGCTCTGGTAGCGGGCTGCGACGGATTCATTCCCAAGCCCATCGACCCCTTTGCCTTCGTCCGGCAGGTGGAGGGCTATCTGGGCGGCCAGCGGGAACACCTCGAAAAGTCCCGGGAAGGGGCCGTACTCCGCAATTTCAACGCCCAGATGCTGGAGCATCTCGAAGTCCAACTGAAGGAAGCCGAGGAGGCCAACCGGAAGCTGACGGCGACCCAGCAGGAGTTGGAGGCTCGCAACCGGAGCCTTTCCTTGCTGGTGAGCCTAGGCCAGTCTCTCCTGCTCGAGCATGACTCGAGTTCCCTTGTCCTTCGAGTGCTCGAACAGGTCCGGCCGCTCGTGGGTGCCAAGCACCTTGCCGCCTATCGACTCCATCCGAGCGGCGGATACTGGGAGGGGTTCCACTGGCAGGGCCAACGTTTCGAAGCTGCACCGACACTGTCGCGAGATCACATGTTCTGCGAACGGTTGCGCACCCTGGCTGAGGTCGGGCTCATTCACGGAGCCAAGCTACGGGCCCACCGGATCTGGGAGGAAGGCCTTGCCCTTGGGTTCTGGGGACCCACGGCCGAGATGAGTCTTCAGGTGCTGAAGGATCGCCAAGGGGAAAACGAAATCTGGGGATTCTGGGTCTTCGCGCGAGAGGGTACCGAGCCCTTCGTTTCCCTGGAACTGGAACTGATCGCGCTCCACGCGGGCCTGGCGCTGGTAAGTATTGAAAACGCGGAGCTGATCCACAGTCTCGATGAGAGTAGCCGGGCCCTCGCTTCCAGCTACGAACATATGGAGGGTGCCTTCCAGGATCTTCAGCACGCCAAAGCCGAACTTGGCCGTCAGGATCGCCAGGTGATCCTGGCGGATCTCTTCTACAAGATCACTCATCGCCTAGTTGCCCCCGTGCAGACCCTCACTCACCAGAGCCACGAACTCGGCCGCTTGGTGAGTTCTCGAGACTCGGTGGGAACAGTGCTCTGTGAGCAGGCTCCGATTGCGATCGCTGAAATCCTCAATGCGGTTTCCAAGATCGAGGGGCTCTTGAAGGCTCTGATGCGGAGAGTCGACAAGGACAGCCCTTCAATCCCGGAATGGTTGGACCTCCATGATCTGGTGCTCCAGGAACTGGAACTTCTGAGCGCGGAGGGCGTCGTCCCGGCTAAGGCCGATGTGGAAACCGAACTCGTCGCCCTGATGCCAAGGATCTACGGAGTCTATGGAGACTTCTCGAAGTTGTTGCAGAATCTCGTCCTCCATGGCTTCAGTGGGCCGACCCCTTCCGTCAAGCTGAGGCTGCGTTCCTGGACGGAATCGGAGGTCTTCCACCTGGAGGTTCTGGACGAGGGTGAGCCCATCCCTCCCACGGAACTGGAGGGCGCCTTCGAGCCCTTCAGGGAACTGCACCAGCAGGCGGTCATCGGGATCCGCAGTTCAGGGCAATACCTTCCCCTTTGCAAGCAGCTCTTGGCGTCCTATCACGGCGAGATCGAGATCCGCAACGAAGGCGAGGGCACGGCTGTACACCTTTGGTTTCCGCTGCACTGACTTACAGGATCTCCACCCACCCCCATTGCCGCCCTTCCAGATCGCCGCGGCGGTAGCTGAAGAGGAGTTCGGGCTCGCACATCGTGCACCGGGGGGCAGAACCTTCCTTGGCGGGATCGAGTCCCAGATCCAGGGCCTGGGCGCGCAGGAGGCCGTGCAGATCGCAATGGAACTTGCCGGTCGGTCCCGGTTCGGCGAGCCCCTCGTGCCAGGCTGGGTCCAGTCGGGCAGCCTCGATGACTTCAGGGCCCACCTCGAAGTGGCACTTGCGGATGCCGGGGCCAAGGGCCCAGACGAGTGCCTCCGGGTGGCCGCCCTGTTCGCGGAAAAGAGCAACGCCGTTGCGCAGGATGCCCGCCACAGTGCCACGCCACCCTGCGTGCAGGGCTGCCACCCAGGGGCTGCCCCTGACGAGGCCCGCCAACAGCACGGGGACGCAATCGGCCACCCGCACGCCAATGGGCCGACCCGGTTCCATGGTCCAGAGGCCGTCTCCCGCCTGGACAGCATCGGTCGCGGGGTGGATTTGGCCTCCATGGATCTGGCGCAGATGGATGGGCGGGGCGTCCGCGGGGTGATCCTGGCGGGTCGTGAAGCCCCAACGCAAAGGGAAGGGTGCGGGAATGGTGGGAACGAGCATGGCTACCTAGTGGGCCACAGCAGCCAGAGCAGGCTGAGGTCCGTCACGGCCCAGGCGATAAGAGCCCGGTACATCCCCGCTTCGTGTTGTCGTGGGGTCCACTTTCGCCAGCGGACCAGCCAGGGAATCAGCACGGCACCCCAGATGGCGAGCGATGGGATCAGTCCCAGCAGCAGGCGGTTCGAAACTCCCCAGGCGAAGCATGCGTGGGCCGCGACCATCATCAGCAGCGCGAAGGCGAGACTGCGGGTTTCGCCCAGCTTGATGACCAGGGTGCGGTCGCCCCGGGCCCGGTCCTCCTCGATCTGGTAGATCTGCGTCAGGGGATAGAGGGCGCCAAAGAGAAAGGCGAAGCCGAGGGCCACGGCCAGGAAGGCGGCTGTCACCGGGCGGCCGGTGAGGCCCCAGCCCGCGAGCGGGGTGAGCAGTCCGAAGCCGAGGCAGTTGATCAGGAGGTCCCAGCCAGCCCGCGCCTTGAGGCGGATGGGCGGAACGGAATAGAGGACAGCCATGAGCACGCAGAGCGCATTGCTCCAGGCGAAGGTGGGTGGCAGCAGGAAGCCCAGCCCCAGGCTGAGGAGCAGCATCACGGCCGAGACCTGGAGAAGATGCGGGGGCGGCTTGGGCGGCTGCTTCAGATAGCCGATGTCACCGTCATCCTGATCGAAGGCGCTGTTGATCGCGAGGGTGCCTCCGTTCATCAGGACCACGAACACGCACCAGCCCAGGAGCACCGTCTTCACGGGAACCTGGAAACCTGCGGCCAGCAGCGTTCCGAGGATGAAGTGGGCCGTCATGATCGGCCATTCCAATGGCCGGAGGTGCAGGACATAAGCCAGCAACGTGGGGCCGAAGATCCGTTGGAAGGTGCGGCGCAGACGGAAGGGCGCGGCGGCGTCGGAATGCGGAGCCTTCACGCGCTCTCCTCGTGTCGCAGGGGGGTCACCTTGCCTTCGGCATCACGCTTCGGCTTTACAAGGGCCTCCATCACTGCCTGCAAGTGAGGCACGCTGAAGGCCGTATCCACGCACATCCCGTGCGGAAGCTGGAGCGGGATGGCGTAGACAGGCACCTCGGGCAGCTTGATGAGCCCCTTCAGCAACCGATCCGCGCAGCTTACCGCCACGATGAGGTCGGGGCGAAACTCTCGGGCCTCCCGGTAGGCCTTGTGGCTGCGGTTGGTGATCCGCGCATCCCAGCGGGCCAGGAGGCTGGCGCGGAGATAATCCCCCACGGTGCAGAGACCGCATTCAAAACAGTTCGTGAACTCCTCGAGGATCTCGGCCTTGCACCGGGCCATCTGGATGCAATGGGGCAACAGCACCAAGGCCTTCCGGGCTGGGCGCAGCTCGAAGGCCTCCTTGACCCGGCGATTGTTCCAGGCGCAGAAGGCGAGGACCCAGGCATCCTCCTGACCGAGAAACCGCGCGAAGGGGCGGAAGGCGGTGGCCCAGAAGCCATCCCAGCGGATGATGGCTCGACGGTTTTTCAAGTAGGAATCACCTCGCTTGTAGGTTGGTCCCACTGCAGCCAGGCAGGCCACCGTGAAGAGCAACAACCAGCCACGGCCGCTCGTGTGCAGCAGGGCCGAGGCCAGTCCAGCCAAGGCGAAGCCGAGGGGAATGCCGCGGCGGATGACCAGGAAGGGCCAGGCTCGCGCAGGGGAAAAGGGGCGGGTATTCATGGGTCCTACTTGCCAGCTCCGACTAGGCCTACGAGCTTCTTCAAATCCTCATCCTTCCAGCGGACGCCGCCACCTGCGAAGAAGGTGCGGAGATCCTTGTTGCCAATGTCCTGGCTTCCGGCCTGCAGGTAGAGCCCCTTCCAGAACTGGTAGCTCGCGGTGGCACGGTAGCGGGGGTTGGGTTTGTCATCCCGCTTGGTGAAATCGTAGGCCAGGCCACCGAAGCGAAAGCGGTCGTCCAGGAAGCGCAGTTCGGCCCCGGCCCCGCCCTTGCCATCAATGAGGCCGGCATGGATGACGAAGTGGTCGCCCATGCGTTTGACGAACTCGGCCGAGAGCGCCATCACCTGATCGGAGGTGACGGTGCGGACCTTGTCCACGGTACTCACGGGCAACCCGCTGAAGGGGTCAAGCTTCGTGGTCGTGCGGGTGCTGTCGGAAATTTTCCCATCCGGGGTCGAGTTGATCGCAAGGGAATACCAGTAGTCCTTGCTAGGTGCGATTTCAACGCCAAGGCCGATCTGGCTGTCGCCGCGACTGGTCCAGCGCGCGCCGCCCAGGTCGAGTCGCAGATCCATGTTCTTGAGGCCGCCCAGCATCTCGTTCACATTGTCCACGGCGATATTCAGCTTCTGGACGGTGCTGTCGTCATTGAGCAGCTTGCCGATGGTGCCTTCTCCCTTGTTCATCTTGTCTGTGATGGAGCGGATGTTCTCGGAGGTGGACTGGAAGCCCTGGGCCAGTTTGCGCACATCCCCCATGAGGCCCTTCAACTCGGGTTTGCCCTGATCGACCATTTCGTTGAGGTTCTTCCCCAGGTCCTCGAACTGCTTGGCCAGCTTGGGCAGGCGGTCTCGCAGATCAGCGCTGATGGACTCGACATTGGCCATGGTGTTATTGATGGCCGCGTGGTTTTCCTGGGACATCGCACGGAACTCGGCGGTGAGGAGGCGGATGTTGTCCACGATCTCGTCGAGTTTCTGCCGACCGACCTCACCGCCGATGGACTGGTTCAGGGCATAGGTGATGCCCTTCACATCCGTGCCGATGGCGCCGAGAGTCTCCATCAGATTGTCGAGGCTCACGCCGATCTTGCTGGGAATCGTACTGCCTTCGGGAAGCTTTCCCTCAGAGGGTTTCCCGGGATCCAACTCGATGAATTTCTCACCCAGGATGCCGATGCTGCTGAGGGAAGCGACGGCGCCCTTGCTCACGGCGAACTTCTCCTCGACGCCAAAGATGATGACGGCACGGCCATTCTCGATGCCGATCTCCTTCACGTTTCCAACTTTTACGCCCGCGATCCGGACATGCCCCTGGACATTGAGGCCCGCCACCTGAGGAAATTCCGTGCGGTAGGTGTGCTCTCCGGTCTTGCCGAAGATCTCCAGTTTTTCGGTGCGCAGAATGAGCACGCCGAGAATCAGGATGGTCCCGATGAAGAAGGCGCCGACTTTGCTTTCGAGTTTCATGGGATATCCGAAGAAGGTCAGTCGATGTGGACAGGATGAAAGAGCGTTCGATCCAGGGCCCGCTTGGGTGGCGGAGGATCCTGGAGGAAGGGGCCGTCCGCGTCACCGCGGAGGAATTGCTGCACGACCGGATGCGGGTTGGCCTTGAAGTTCCCTGGGGTTCACAGGCGATGCACTCGCCGCGGAAAATCAGGGCGATGCGATCCGCAATCTCGAAGGCGCTCTTGAGATCGTGGGTGACGGTGATGCTCGTCACGCCGAGCTCCGCCTTCAGGTCCAGGATGATGCGCCCGATCACATCGGTCATCACGGGATCGAGCCCTGTGGTCGGTTCATCGAAAAGGAGAATCTTGGGCTTCAGTGCAATGGCTCGGGCGAAGCCCACGCGGCGCTTCATGCCGCCGGAGAGTTCGGAGGGCTTCAGCTTGTTGGTTCCCTTCAGGCCCACCATGTTCAGGCATTCGTCCACGCGGTCGGCGATCTCGGCCTTGGTCATGGGCGTGTGGCGCTTGAGGGCGAAGCCCACATTCTGTTCCACCGACATGGAATCAAAGAGGGCCGCCATCTGAAAGCACATGCCGATCTTCTGGCGCACTTCGAAAAGTTCGTCCCGGTCGAGTTGCTGGATGATCTTGCCTTCCACGGCCACATGGCCCGCGTCCGGCGTCAGCAGGCCCATGATATTGCGCAGGAGCACGGTCTTCCCCGTGCCGGAACCGCCCATCACGCAGAGGCTTTCGCCCTCTTGGACCTGCAGGTTCACATTAGACAGAACTACCTTGGGCCCGAAGGCCTTGGAGAGATTGACGACATCGATGACGGGTTCCATAGGCATGTTGCGGGTGGCCTCAGACGAGCAAAAGCTTGGTGAGGAAAAAATCAGAGATCAGGATCCAGAGGCTGCTCGTCACCACGCTGCTAGTAGGTGCGTTGCCCACGCCCTCGGCGCCGCCTTGGGTGCGGTAGCCGCGCCAGCAGCCTACCAGGGCGATGATGAGGCCGAACACGAAGGCCTTGTAGAGGGCGATGCGGACATCCCTGAAGGCCAGGAGCTTGTAGAAGTCGTTGGCGTAGACGAAGGCGCTCTGGCCCTCCACGCCCACGAGCAGGAGGTAGCCGCCCCAGTAGCCCACATAGATGCTAAGGCCCACCAGCAGCGGCAGCATGACGGCCGCTGCGAGGAGTCTGGGCACGAAGAGGTAGTGCACGGGATCCGTGGCCAGACATTCCAGAGCGTCGATCTGCTCCGTTACCTGCATGGTGCCCAATTCCGCAGCCATGGCACTACCCACGCGGCCTGCCATCATCAGGCCCGTGATGACCGGGGCCAGTTCGCGCACGATGGCCAGGCCGTTGACCTGGGAGGCGAGTCCTTCGGCCTGGAACTGCTTGAAACCGTAGGCCAGCTGCACCGCGAACACCATGCTCACCGCGAGGGAAGTCAGCATGATGACGGGGATGCTGTTCACGCCCACGGCCTGGAACTGGTGCATCAGGCTCGCCCCGTCGAAGGGGCGCCGGAAGATCGCGCGGAAGGCCCGTCCCGAAACGACCGCGAAGTCTCCGGCCTGGTCGAGGAACCGGAGAATGTGGACGCCAAGGCGTTCGAGCAGCGAATTCAGCATGGAGTTTCCAGGAAGCGTGCAGCCAGGAGATCAGATTAACTCATGCCGCCCTTGAGCCGGTCTCGCAATCGCCGGGCGGCGCCTTCCCGGGTGACCTGGGCGGTGCGTGAGAGCGCGATGGCATTGGCGGGAACGTCCTGGGTGATCGTGCTGCCCGCGCCGATCAGGCAGCCGTCCCCGAGTTGGATCGGCGCGACGAGCTGGCAGTCCGAGCCCACGAAGACATCCTGGCCGATGAGGGTCTGGTGTTTGTGGAAGCCGTCGTAGTTGCAAGTAATGAGACCCGCACCGATGTTGGTGCGCTCGCCCACTTCGCAATCGCCGAGGTAGCTCAGGTGATTGGCCTTCGCGCCTGCGTGCAGGTGGGCCTTCTTGGTCTCGACGAAGTTGCCTACGTGCACTTTCTCATCCAGGCGTGTGCCCTGCCGGAGGTGCGCGAAGGGACCGACCTTGGCGTGGTCACCAATAACGGCGTCCACCCCCACGCAGTAGGGGCGGATCTCCGCGCCCGCACCGATGCGACAATCCCGGAATACACAGCCCTGGCCGATGCGGGTGCCTTTTCCAACCTGGACCTGGCCCTCGAGGCGCAGGGTAGGCTCCAACAGCACATCCTGGGCGAGTTCGACCCGTGGGCCCACGCTCGTGGTTTCGGGGTCGAGGAAGGTGACCCCGGCCTCCATCCACCGGGCATTGATGTGGCGCCGGGCTAGCGACTGCAGCTGGGCCTGGTCGGCGCGGGAGTTCATGCCCAGCAGTTCGGAGGCATCGCAGAGTTCGACATGGGTAGGTACCTTGGCGGCTACGGCCACGACGGCATCGGTGAGGTAGTACTCTCGCTGGGCGTTCTCGTTGGAAAGACCTGCCAGCGCGGGTTTCAACTCGCACCAGGGGAGCGCGTAGGCGCCTCCGTTCACGCGACGGATCGCCAAAATCTCGGATGAGGCATCCTTCTCTTCCACGAGGCCCCGAAGGGTGCCGTCCGAATTCTGCATCACGCGGCCGTAGCCCCTGGGCTCGAGCAGGTCCATGGCCAGCATGGCCGAATCCAGGGCGGTGAGTCGTGCGACGCTCTCCTTGCCCAGGAGAGGCACATCCCCGGAGAGGATGATCACGCGCCGGGGGGCGAGGCGATCGAGTTCGGGAACCGCCTGCTGCACCGCATGTCCGGTGCCCCTTGGTTCTCTCTGATCCACCGTATGGACGGGGCAGGGGAGCAGACCCTCCTTCCTCCATTCGGCCAGGGCGGTTTCCACCTGTTCCCTGCCAAAGTGCAGCACCAGCACGGCCGCAGATATCTCGGAGGGGAGTGATCTCAGGACCCAAAGGAGCGAAGGATCACCGAGCACCGGATGGAGGACCTTCGGCAGGGAGGATTTCATGCGTTTTCCCAGACCCGCCGCGAGAATCACCGCAACTGTCGACATTGGACCTCCAGGATCATCAAAATCTCAGGGACATGTCGCATCGAATTTCCCCTCCGCGCCCTCTGTGGTTCAGCTTTTCGCGGGTGTGGGTCCGGTTCATCGAGACGATCCAGGGTCTGTGACTTCGGCCTGCCAGGGTTCCTGCCGAGCTCGTCCGGCCAGCCGCACGGCCAGGGCCGTGGCCTCGAGGAAATTGGTGGGATCGGCAGCCCAACGACCGGCCTTGTCGAAGGCGGTGCCATGGTCCGGCGAGGTGCGGATGAAAGGCAGGCCCAGGGTCAGGTTGACCGCTCGGGTGGGTTCCAGGACCTTCAGCGGGATCAACCCCTGATCGTGGTAAAGCGCCACGACCAGATCGAATTCCTTCCGGGCGGCTCTCTGAAACAGAGTGTCCGCAGGCAGGGGGCCGAAGAATCGGGGCGAAGGGTGGCCGGGTGGGGGCTGGGCCTCCGGTCCCGGGCCGAGGGAGACCACCTCGAGATCCCCCTGACCGCGCAGCACGGAAAACTTTGGCTGGGCCTTGGTCGGAAAGACCTCCCAGCCCTGGGGCACAGGGCCAGGAATGAAGGGTGAGGGCAGATCCGCGAAGGGACCGATCGCAGTGTCTCCTCCGAAATTCAGGAAGGAACCTTCGGCCATGGTGAGCGCTTCTCCAAGTAGGATCTCATCCACGCCGAAGGCCCCGCCTTCGCCCCCGTGAGGGTTCAGGGCGCAGAGGGCGACCCGGAGATCGAGTTTGCCGGTCAACTGGATGAAGCGGTCCGCAGCGAACGAAAGGGTCTCCGCCACGGCTTCCGCATTGAGTTCCTCTACCACCGAGCGCAGGCTCTGATGCACGGTATGCAGCACCACTGAAAGGCTGGGACTCACGAAGGCCATGCGGGTGATGGGCGATCCCGAAAGCCGTTGGAGAAATTCCGTGTGACCGGGAATGTCGTAGCCGGCCTGATGGGCAGCGTTCTTGGAGAGGGGCAGGGTGACCAGGGCATCGGCCATCCCGTCCATGACGAGTTGCGCCCCCACGCGCACGGCCTCCACCGCACAGCGGCCGGATTCCGGAGAACCCTGACCGAGGCGCAGTTGCCTGGCCTCGATTTCCGGTGTCGGATCGAGCCATCGCGCAGCACCTGTCAGAGCGTGTTCCAGGTGCGTCCATTCGGGCTGGGAATTCGTCTGGAACAGGAAACTCTGGGCCCCAGGGACTTCGGGCCCGTTTGTGGGAGCCTGCTGGAACCGCCAAAAGACGGACCCCGAGGGGCCGCCGCCCTGCTGAAGGAGATCCATGCCGGCCCGGGCACCCACCACCACGACTTCGGCCCACCGATTGACGGCCCGCAGGGTGCGCACAAGAATTTCCGGCCCTATCCCGCAAGGATCTCCCAGGGTGATGACGATTCGGGGGTGTCTGCTCATAACGACCCTAGCGTATCAGCCCATGCCTGCTTTCTGTCTCAATCGAAGAGAGGCAGGTCCACGTCCGGTGAGGCGGAATCGTCCTTCTTGCCCGTGCGACTGCGGCGGATGCGGGGTTCCTCGTCCTGTTTGTAGATGTATTTGATATTGTGCTTGGGCACGAGCACGTTGGGTTCCTTCACCCGGTTGATCTTGAGGCAGTGCTTGTCGTACCACTCGATGACGCCGCGGAGCTTCTCGTCGTTTTGGAGGACGATGACCATGGGCGTCTTGGACTGCATCTGCTTCAGATAGTAGAAGCTCTCGGCGTTGGTCTGCTCAGGCGGCGCAATCTTGCGGCGAGGGCTGCCCATGCCCTGGGGAAGGCTTGGGGCGTTGGGATCGGTGGTCCGGCCGGCTGGAGTGAGTTCCACCGCCGGCTGGGACACGGAAGAGAGCTCCTGGGGCACTGGGGGCTTAGGGTTGCGCCCCAGTTGCTCCTTGATCTCTCCAAAATTTGGACGGATGAGCTTGCGGTTCATGAAGAATCCTGAGTGTGGCAAACGAATTCGGCCCCGGGCCGAGTGGAGCGGACTGTCTCTGGAATGCGCTGAGGTATGGAAAAGGTGCCAGCTTTCTCCTCCCTGCGCAAGGATTTCCGTGGGATATGGCAGACCTGTTCAGGTCTCCTCGTCCGATTCGAGGGGCGGCGGCAGCACCGGAATGCGCAGGCGAATGGTCGTTCCCTCCTGCGGTTCGCTGTCGACCGCGATGTCCCAGCCCATTCTCTGCACAAACTGAAAGACGAGGCTCATCCCGAGTCCAGTCCCTTCATCGAAACCGCTAGAAAAGGGCAGGAAGATGGACCGGAGTTGATCGGGCCCCATGCCGCATCCGTTATCCGAGATTTCCCCCACCACGCAGGCCTGTTCCTGTCGGAAATTCAGTTTGAGAGTCGGGAAAGCCTGGGTTCGGAGGGCCTTGCGAGCGTTGCTCAGCAGATTGCCGAATACCTGGTGCGCGCAGACGGGATCTCCCTGAATCCAGAGGGGCGGAGCCTCTTCAATCCGGAGCAGGAGCGCTTCATTTCGGGGATCGATCTCGAAGCTGGCCTTAGCTTCTTCCACGAGGGCGGGCAGCCAAAGCGGTTGAAGCCGGACCGGTCGGGGTTTACTGAAATCCAGGAAACCCGAGACCAGGTCGTTCACGCGTTCCGATTCGCGGCGCAGAATGGCCAGTACGCGCTCCATCATAGGCGGGGGTTGTTCACCCTGTTTCAGAATCTGGACGCAGCCCATAATCGACGCGAGGGGGTTGCGCATCTCGTGGGCCAGTTCGGAGGATAGTTCGCCGACTGCGGCGAGGCGTTCACTCATGCGGGTTCTTTCCTCCAGAGCCTTCAATTCCGTGAGGTCCTGAAAGAGGAGGAGATGGCCCGTCTGGAAGCCTTCGGCATCCCTCAGCGGCGCGACGTTGCCGCCGATGATCCTGGACTGTCCGTCGGGTGAGGTGAAGGTCCGCTCGAAACGCTGTTCCTTGGGTAGGTTCCCGTGCAGCCTGAGATTCACGATATCGAGTTGATCCAGCGCAGTTCCGGGCACGAGGTTGCGTTGCAGGATGAATTCGGCGGCGGGGTTGGCCGATGTGATGCGCCCGTCCAGATCGGTGGTGATGAGGCCCGAGAACATCGACTCGAACACACGGCGGTAGAGGTTCGACAGCACATCAACGGTGGCTTCAGATTGTGAGAGGGTCTGGCGCAGCGTTTCGAGATGCTTGCGGATGAGCACGACCACGAGCGTGGCGGCGAAGATCTGGAGTGAGGCGAAACCGAGAATGAAGGTGCGCTGGGCTGCTTCCGGATCCAGATCGGGGCCCGAGCGACCGAAGGAAGGCAGCAGGCCCGAGGTGAAGAGCAGCACCGTGGCTACGTGAGCAAGTGCGGAGAGAGTACCGATGCCGACAATTTCCGGGATTCGGAGATAGAAGGCGGAAGCGAGCACCGGAAAGAGATAAACGGTGGCGAAGCGTTCCTGGTCGACGCCTTGGAAGGAGATGATGAAGGCAACAAACAGAATGTCGAAGAGGAGATTGAAGCGGATCCAACCAACGCTTGGCGTGGCGAATGGCTGACCCTTGAGGGCAAGGATCCTCGAGGCCTCCCACGCGCTCTCGGCGAAAAAGAGCGCGAGGCAGGCGAGGTACAAAAGCTCGCCCACGGGAGGGCGGACGGGATCCAGCGGCAGGGCCAGGTGTAGGACCGCGAGCCCGAAGGAGGCGGCGAAGCGAAAGGCCAGGGGGAGGAAAGGGGCTCCCGAGGCCGGGACGGCAAGGGGAACTTTGGGCTTGGGGTGCATGAGACCAGGATGCCCCAAGTGTGGAGCCTGTCCAGATCCGGTCTTCGAGTCGCTTCGGGTCCGTTCAAACATAAGCTCGTCGAGTATATTTTTTGGATGGACCCTAAGTTGGGTGGCTTGGACTGGACTGCCTTTGAGCCCAGCCCTGGCCACCTTGGGTGGGAAATGGGCTCTTGACGCATTCACCAGCGATGGTAGGATCTAGGTTCCACGCGGGTGTAACTCAGTGGTAGAGTGCAACCTTGCCAAGGTTGAAGTCGAGGGTTCAAATCCCTTCACCCGCTCCAGACACCGAGCCGCTTCCAGCGGCTCGTGTTATTTTGAGAAACAGGGCGCCGTAGCCAAGTGGTAAGGCCGCAGACTGCAAATCTGCCATTCATCGGTTCGATTCCGATCGGCGCCTCCAGTAATTGCAACACTTACGCCCCGAAGACCTCGGGGCGTTTTTCTTGGTTACTCCAGGATCACTCCATCCTGGTTGAATGCCGACAATGAATACCGCCCTGGCGTGCCTGGCGCGATGGTGGCAGCTACACCACGGCATCCTTGATGGCCTGGAACCGAGCCAGGGCCACACCAGCCAACTAGACTCGGTATCGCATCGTGTCTTGGTGTGCCCGGACACGCATGCCCCGGGCCACGTGGCCCACGCCGTTGAGCCCCGTACTTTCGACCATATACCTGCACGAAGTGCTAGATGCAGGGTTCGAGCGGTAAGTCCAGCCAAGGCATATACTCGTGGGAACCATACCCCGCATCCGTCTAGACCCCTGAGGTGTTCCCGTGCTCTCACTCCGCATCCACTCCCTCTGGACCCTGCTGCTGGCCTCGGCGGCCCTTCCCCTGTCCGCTTCCGGGATGCAGAAGGTGGTGACTTCCCACGCCTCCTTCGTGCTTTACGTCCCTGCGGGCTGGAAGTCGACAGAAGATGTCCAGGGCATGTTCCGGACCCTCACCGCCAACGATCCCGCGAACCAGTCGAGGGTGATCTTCTCCGTGGGCGTAACCCCGCAGGGCGCCACGGCGCAGTCCCTGGCGAGACAGGCTATGTCCACCCTCTCCCGGGAACGACGAGGGTTGGAACTCCGCTCCGCATCCGCCAGCCACGACGGCGCACGCCTCGTGTTCGAGGGCACCTTCGACGGACCGGGTGGACTCACCGAGTTCCGTTCCTGGGTCGCCCTCAAGGGCGGCGAATGCACCGTGGCCCGGATCGAGGCGCCCGCCTCCCAGTTCCAGGCGCAGCGCGCCCCACTCCTGACGATCCTTGCCAACATCCGCCTCATTAAGGGCGCGATGCAGGCCGGGGGAGGCACCCCCCGCGTGTCGTTGGTGACCCACCGCATGGGTGATGGATCGGCCTCCTTCCTCTTGCCCTCCAACTGGCGCTGCCAGGACGTGGGCCGGGGCAAGTTCCTCTCCGGCGACGGAGCCGGCTCGGCCTTCATTTCGGGCGGGGTGAACCTCATCACGCCCAAGCTCGGCGTGCGCGTGCCCGGCACTCTGGTGTCTCCTTACTTGCGCCCCAGCGAGGCTTGGCGCTTCATCACGGGCAGCACGGGGCTGGCCCGTAACCTGCGCTTCGATGGCGTGAAGCCGCTGGTCGAGATGACCCGCTCCGTCGCCAAGGTCTACACTGCAGGCCAGGTGCAGGCTGAGGAGTTCACGTACGAGTTCGATTCGAAGGAAGGCGTGCCCTCACGGGGCTTCACCTTCGCCTTTTCCTTCGGGGACCGGCTGGGCACCAACTGGAGCTTCCATCACCTGACGGTGACCGCCCCTGCCAACCGCTTCGGGGCCTTGGCCGGCACCTTCGCCGCCATGCTGGAGTCCTACCGCATCAACGAAAAATGGGCCGCCGATTACGTCGCCCGCGGCGCCCAGCGGCTCCGCGAGATGCAGCAGCAGACCGCGGCCCTCGTGGCGCGGAACGCCCAGGAAATCCGGACCATGATGCAGGCCGCGTACAACGAGCGGGCCCGGAGCCAGGACTACATTGACTACCAGCGCACCAGCTACATCCGGGGCCAGCAGGACTGGATCTCCCAGCAGGAGGGAGGGGCCATCTACCGTTCGGACAGCTGGGGCACCCAGAACCTAGCCACAGGAGGTTATGCCTCGGGGTCCCCCTACGACTACGTTCACTTCGACGGCCGGAACGCCCGAACCGGCGAGCAGATGCAGGCCATCGACTCCCGTGCGCTGTGGGAGAAGCACGTCCGCTGAGCCTGACTATCCACACATCCACGAGGGCAAGCTCATCGATGGGTAGCCAATCTGACCCGGTTCAGGCTTTCCACCAAACTGACCAGACCCCTTGCGACCACCCTATGCTTTTTCACCGTTCAGTGGGTTGATCCCTTTATTTGAATCACGGGGCCTCCACTTGGGAGGCCCCGTGATTGTGTGGACCTACAGCTTGAACCGCGACACGGTCTGCTGCGTGTTCCCTTGTCGGATCCGTCACCAACACCCAATGAACCGGACACGCGGGCGGCCGTGACCCTGGGTATGCCTCGATCTTCCGTCTGGTTTCTTGCCTGGGGTCAGAGCCCCGTTTGGTTCCTATCGTCCTTCGGGTGGCTGCCACAACTCGATGCGGTTGCCCTCGGGGTCCATGACCCATCCGAACTTCCCGAACTCCGATTCATCGATCTTTTCATCGACCTCGCACCCCTCCTCACGCAGCACGGCAAGCAAGGCATGCAGGTCTTCGACCCGGTAGTTGACCATGAAGCTCTTCGCCGTACCACGCTACCTTAATTGCCAGATGATAGTTCCGTCCATCCCGTGCAAGTCGCTCCATGAATGAAGGAATCCCCCAGGCTGTGTTCCTTGATTAGGCCTTCGCGGTATGCGTGCAGCAGGGCTTGCAGTTCATCGATGTGCTCCTGGATTTCCCGTCCCCGGTCGGTGTCGCACACCCGCATCCTGAATGGGTGCGTGCGGATGATCTCTGTTTCGGTATCGATATCCAGTTCTTCGGACACTGCTTTCTGGGTGGACTCGAAAGGTTGGTGAGCGGCGAGGAGCAATCCCCGGGAATTTGAAATCAGGGTGTATCCCGCAATGCCCGTATCCCGATGATAGGTTTTGGAAAAGCCGCCATCGATGACGAGCAGTTTGCCGTTGGCCTTGATGGGGCGCTCGCCCTTCATCACCTTGACTGGCATGTGGCCGTTGATGATGCAGCCCGTGTCCGGGTCCAGGCCGAACTCCTCCAGAATGTTTCGGGAGGTGGCTTCGGTGTCCCGGAGCCTGTAATAGGCGTTGCGCTTTTCGGAGTGGGTGGTTTTGTTGTCAAGCAGGTAGCGCTCGAAGGTGGCCATCTTCTCCTTGCCGAAGAGCGGCGATTGGGGCGCGCACCATAGGAACCACATGGCATCCATGCCGTACTGTTTCTGGGCCGGATTGTCCGTGTCGAAATAACCCTGCCGCGCAAGGCGGTCCGCCCGATCGAGGAAGGCCTTTCCGGCAAAGGACTGGCCGTCCACATTGAAGGATCGGAAGGTGCCGTCATCGTTCATGGCGATGCACCCGTGGTAGAGCAGGTTGCCGTCATGGACAAGGTAGAGACTTCCCGCCGAAAAAAGGAATCGGGCGTGCTGCTGGAGCTTGCGGCTGTTGGCAAAGGAGAGTCGCAGTTTGTCGACCACGACCAGTTCCTCTGCCGTCAGGAGGTCGGGGTTCCCGGGATCGATGGTTGGATAGAACTGATCCCGCAAGGAATACTCGACACCCCCCAGTTCGATGACACCCCGCGGGTAGTCGACTTTGTTCAGCAATAGGCGATCCTGCATTTGATAGTGGGGACGCCGCTTGATGACCTGGGCTTCCAGCTTGAACTGAAGGATGGTTACGGCCTTCTGCATCTGGGCCATGAGCCGGATCTCCTGGGTGGTGAAGGAGGCCTCCGCTGAAACCCTGGGAATGAAACACTCGCAGGGATCGTCCTTGTAGGTTTCAAGGGCAAAGGAGGCGAGGGGCAGGAGGCTGATCCCATACCCGTTTTCCAGTGTTTCCATGTTTCCGTACCGCAGGCAGGTCCGGATGACATTGGCGATGCAGGCCTCGCTGCCGGCCGCCGCACCCATCCACAGGATGTCGTGGTTGCCCCACTGAATATCCACCTGGTGATGCGCCATCAGGGCATCCAGGATCAGGTGGGCACCGGGCCCGCGATCATAGATGTCGCCGATGACATGGAGCCTTTCCACGGCCAGCCGCTGGATCAGCTCGGCAAAACAGGTGATGAAGGTCTGGGTGCTGCCCGTCGAGACAATCGTGTCGATCTGACTCTGGTAGTAGGCGGCCTTGTGCTCCACGCCTTCCTGGTCATACAACAATTCCTCGATGGTCTCGGCGATGAGCTTCGGAAGAAAGTTCCTGACCGTTTCCCGTCGGTACTTCGCGCTGAGACTTCGGCAGAATTTAGCGAGTCGGACCAGCGTCAGCCGGCTCCACGCGTCTTTGTCGGGGACGGACTGAAGCATTAGCGGGGTTTTCAGCTCCGGGTAGTAGATGAGGGTGGCCAGGTTCCGTCGATCCGATTGCGACATCGAGTTGCCGAACATCTCCTCGATTTTGCGCCAGATCGATCCCGCACCATTCCTCACCACATGCTGGAACGCTTCGTGTTCGCCGTGGATATCGGAGAGAAAGTGCTCCGTACCCTTGGGCAGTTGCAGCAGGGCGGAGCAGTTGATGATCGCCGTCGAGGCTGCCTGGATCGAAGGGTACTTTTCCGACAGCAGTCGAAGGTATTTGAGCGAGGGGGTCTGCATGAGGGTTCCAGAGCTGGATGTATTCTCACTGCATCTGGGAGTAATCGAAGCTGATCTTTTCGAGTAGGGCACTTCTGCGCGGGGCGGTATGCTTCCCCGCAGCGTGTTTCTTTTCGGGATTCCCAATGCCCATCAAGGTTTTCTTTTTTATCATCCTGGCCTCCACCCAATTCCATGCAACGGCACAGGACTGGGATTTGTTTGCAGGCGTCAAGCTGCAGACATCCTGGGGGCTCTACGGGGCAGATCCATCGCTGGGCAGGGATCTCAATGGCCACCTGGGCTTAGGGACCGGGCTATTTTTGGGCGCCCAGGTTTCGAACATGAACTCCGTTCGCCTGACCTTCGACTTCACTGGAACCCAGGTTGCCACCTGGTACTACACGTTTCCGAATCAGGCTGATCGCATCGAGTATCAGGACATCTGGCGGGAGATGCGCCTGGGGCTAGAACATGCGATTACCCTTGGGAAACGTAAACGGTATTCCATGTTCTACGGGGCCGGCATCCAGGAATCCTGGGTGAATCGGACTGAAGGTTCCCTGCTGGAAGTGACCCTTCTTGCCCTTGCCTGGTCGGAAGGCGCGACCAGCGGAAGCGCTCGCTACAGCACCAAGAGCACCGCCCTTGACCGGTTTTCCGCCTATGCCAATGTCGGCGCAGGATGGCGTTTCTCCGACCGGTGTTCCCTGGAGCTACGCTACCTCGTGGCGCCCTATCAGCGCTACCAGCAGAGAGGCCTTCGCACGATGGAGACAGGATCTGTCGAGACCCGCCTGGGTCACCGGCTGGTGCTCAGCGTCGCCGGGACGTGGGGGCGTTGACCCATCCAGAATCGAAAGTCACGGAATTTTTGGTCTCAAGGCGAAGGACAAAAAACAAGTATGGGGCTTAGGCGCGAGACCTAGCGGAACCGCACCAGCACCGCCAGCAGTCGGCCAAACCCATACCCAACGCCCAGGATGAAACACCCGAAGATGACCATCCCAACGCCGGGAGCGAAGGTGTTCAGGTTGAACCCGAGACCCACCAGTGGCTTGTCCGGCTTGGCCTGATCCACGTGAATGCGAATGCGGGTTCCCGATTTCCACTGGCGGGTGAGCCGATCCTGAAACCACTGTGACGAAACCCCGACATCGTGACTGGCCTCGGCGGTGTACTCCTGTCCCTGGAAAATATAGCGCACCGTCGCGTCGGCGGAGTACATGCGGGAACGGGATTCTCTGCTATGCCCCGTGGCGTCCCTCACGTAGCTCTTTGATGTATAAGCACTCGTCTTGGCATCCATGACTTCGGCGCTCACGGCCACGAGCGTGTTCATCTGGTGGAAGCGGAACCCGACGAAGCCGACCGCTCCCAATCCGATCATGACGCCCAGGGCGTAGATGACCCACTGCACCATCCTGATAGTGGATTCCATGGCGTGATCCTACTGCCAAACGCGATTTTCGGTAAACTCTCGCCCATGAGAATCGGTTTGACACTCCTGTGCCTTTTGTGGGGCGCAACGCTGGTCGCGTTCGCGATCGCCAAGGCGATCAGAGGAAAAGTCCGTGACGCTGCGCCTCTTGGCATGATGGCGCTGTTCGGGTTCCTGCTGGCGATGGGCATATGGTTTTCCATCGGCTGGTGGCAAGGGAAGTTGGAAGAAGAAAGGCGGCAGGCGGCGGTCGTCCGGGCGCCTGCTGAAGTGACGGCGCCCCCCGCCGCTCCGATCGAGATGCGGCGAACCAGTCGGGACATCGGCAACACCGCCACATGGCCGATCGGTTTCCTGATCGCCGCCATTGGCCTGGCTTTCTACCCGGACCTGCTGCGGAGTCGGTGGCTGGCCTATCCGGTTGCGGCGGTTTTGCTGGTCCTGGCGACTGGGATGGTCTTTGCCGTCAGGGGAGAAAGGAGGGAGCGATTCAGAGCGGATGCGGATGGAATCGAGGTCCGCGGATGGCAGGCCACCCAACGGGTAGCCTGGAAGGATGTCGCCTCGGTGACCATGGTCGAGGCGAGACGTGTTAGCAGCACCCACACCGGCGGAGACTTCCTGAGCCGCCACCTATCGCTCCGATCCAAAGGCGGTGAAGAGCTATTGAGGTTGGAAGAACTGGCCCCACCAGAGGAATTCCGCCGCTTTCTCAACGCCATTCCTGGGTGGACGGGACATCCGGTTCAGGAGAAGACAGAACGGCGGTAGCGTGGGGCATTCATGCAACCCATCATCAAACATCCGGCGCAGACCACCCAGGCAAAGCGAAGGCGCTTTACATTTCCCACACAAATTTCAGTGGAGTGGGGTCGGGTCTCGGGGGCCTTCCTGACCTCAGTGTCCACGGGGCCGCTAGACTAGCTCCATCGGAGGCCCATGCCCGTCTTCACCACAGCCTGTCCCCGCAACTGTTACAGCACCTGCGCCCTGCGGGTGACGGTGGCGGATGGGCGCGTGACGGCCATCGATCCGCATCCGGGCAACCTCGCCACGCCCGAAGGCGCCTGCCTGAAAGGCCTGAGCTACCTGGAGCGGGTCTACAGCCCCGACCGCATCCTGCAGCCCCTGCGGCGGGTGCAGGAGGGCGTTTTCGAGCCTATCGGCTGGGAGGCGGCGCTGGATCTCATAGTGGAAAAACTGCTGCAAGCCACCGCCAGGCATGGCCCCCAGAGCGTTCTCTACTACGCGGCCAGCGGCACCAAGGGTCTGCTGAACGGCTGTGGGCTGGCGTTCTGGCGGGCCTTCGGCGGCTGCACCACGACCTACGGGGATCTCTGTTGGCCCGCGGGACTGGAGGCCACGCGCCTCACGCTGGGGGAGAATACCCACAGCGCGCCTTGGGATTTGGCCAACGCGCGTCTCCTCGTGCTGTGGGGCAAGAACGCGGCGGAGACCAACATCCACCAGATGCGCTTCGTGGAACAGGCGCTGGACCAGGGTGCCACCCTCGTGGTCATCGATCCGCGCCGGACCCAGACCTCGGAGCGGGCGCATCTGCTGCTTCAACCGAAACCCGGTACCGATGGTGCACTGGCGCTGGGGGTGGTCAAGCTGATCCTGGAGGCGGGCCAGGCCGATTCCGAATTCATTGAAACCCATGTGCAAGGCTTCGAACCCTTCGCTGAAAGCCTGAAGTCCTGGACGCCTGCGCGCACGGCAGAGGTGACGGGGGTACCCGAAACGCAGCTCCAGCATCTGGCGGAGCTCATGGGCCGCGTGAAGCCCATGACGATATGCGCGGGCTTCGGCATGCAGCGCTACACGAACGCCGGCCAGAGTATGCGGGCCATGCAGGCGCTGCTGGCCATTACCGGCAACATCGGGAAGCCGGGTGCGGGCTGGGTCTACGCGAATCTCGCCACGCAGATCTTCGGGCCCGTGAAGGATCCGCTGGGCTTCTTCCCGCCGGCACAACCCGACGGTATCGCCCGGGTTTCCATCAGCACGGCTCGGCTCGGCAGGGACATGTTGGCGCAGCAGGAACCCCCGCTGGCCTTCGCGTGGATCGAGCGGGGCAATCCCGTGAGCCAGAACCCCGAGACTTCGAAGGTGCTCGAGGCCCTCCGGGGCCTGGATTTCCGCGTGGTGGTGGATGAGCGGATGACCGATACCGCCCGTGAGGCGGATCTGATCCTGCCCAGCAAGAGCCTCTTCGAACAGAGTGATGTGATCGGCGCGTATTGGCACGCCTACCTGCAACTCCGGCAGAAGGTGATCGAACCTCCGGGTGAGGTGAAACCCGAGACGGAAATATACTGGGCCTTGGGTCAGCGGCTGGGCATGACGGAAACTGAACTGCGCGAGTTCCTGCCGGAACCCACGGATGCGGGCGTGGAGGCCTGGCTGCAGAAGCGGCTGGATCCCTTCGGGATTTCGCTGGACCAGCTGCGGGAAGGCCCCGTGCTGGTGCCGGGCACGCCCGAGGTGGCTTTCGCCGAGCTGCGCTTTGCCACGCCCTCTGGCAAGATCGAACTCTGGTCCGAGGAGGCGGCGCGGCGCTGGCAGGTCGGGCCGCTGCCGGAATATCGTGAGCCGGTAGAAAGTGCGGCCAGCTCGCCGGGGAGATATCCCCTCCACCTCCTGACTCCCAACACCAAGAACGGTATCCACAGCCAGTTCTTGACACTTTCTGTCATTCGCCAGTTCGAGGCCGGGCCTGCCCTTCTCATCGGCGCGGAGGATGCGCAGAGCCGTGGTCTCCGTCCGGGCGATCAGGCGCGGATTTTCAATGACCGCGGCGAACTGCGGCTGCCCGTGTGCCTCGACTTCGGCCTCCGCCCCGGCGTGGTGGTGGTCTTCAACGGCTGGAGTGCTCAGGATGGCGGCTCCGTCAACCTGCTCTCCGAGGGTCGGGAGACCGACATGGGTCATGGCGCGGCCTTCCACGACAACCGGGTTGAAGTGGAGCGTGGGTGATGGCGTTCCAGTTCGTCTTCGATCTCAACCGCTGCACGGGCTGTCAGGCCTGCGTGGTGGGGTGCTGGATGGAGCACCGTGCGCGTAATTCGGAAGATCCTGGAAACGAAATGGAGAACCACAGAGGACACAGAGAAAGAGAGAGAGAGAGCACAGAGAAGGCGCCGGGCGAACCCGCTTGTGGTATACCTCTGTGCCCTCCGTATTCCTCCGCGCCCTCTGTGGTTCAGCTTTTCGGTGGTGTGGGTCCAGGCCAAAAATCCGGCCCGAACTGGCGCCAGGTTCACACTTTCAACGCCTTCCATCACCCGAATCTGCCGTGCTTTCATCTCTCGCTGGCCTGCCACCATTGCGAGGACCCAGCCTGTCTGCACAACTGTCCGGCGAATGCCTACACGAAGGATCCGGCTACCGGCGCCGTTGCCGTTCATGCCGAGCGCTGCATGGGCTGTCGCTATTGCACCTGGGCCTGTCCCCACGATGCACCGAAGTTCGATGCGACATTGGGCACCATCGAGAAGTGCACCTTCTGTCCCGAGCGGATCGCCCAGGGCCTCGAGCCCGCCTGTGTCGCGCGCTGTCCAGTGGGGGCGTTGGGCTTCGAGGCGCGGAATGAAGGCGACAAGCACCACGATATTCCGGGCTTTCCGTCTTCAGGAATGGATCCCTCCATTCGCTTCGTGCCCTTGAGGCGGAACGCGCCGCCGGAACTCGGCTTTGCGCCCGAACCGCGTGCGATGGCAGGTTTCCTGGGCCAGCTGCTCCAGGTTTCCGAGGCCAAGATCACGTTGCAAGGCGAATGGACGCTGGTGCTCTTCACCACGGTCATGACGGTTCTCTCCGCCTGGTTCATAGCTTCTCTGATCGGTGGTCCAGCGTTACCCGTATGGCTTTTTCTGGGGCTGGGTCTCGGTGCCATGCTGCTCTCCGCTTGGCATCTGGGGCACCGGGAGCGGGCCTGGCGGGCCATCCTGAACCTCCGTACAAGCTGGCTGAGCCGCGAGATATTTCTTACGGGGGCTTTCCTTGGATTCAGCGGTTTGTATCTGGTCTATCTGCCCTGGGTGAAAAGCCTGGCCTGGGCTGCTGCCTTTGCCGGTTTCCTGGGACTGCTGGCCATCGACCGCATCTACCGGGTGGCCTTGAAGCGCGGCCGCCGGAGTCTGCACAGCGGCCAGACCCTGCTCAATGGGCATTACCTCCTGGGCTTGCTGGGGGGTTTGCCGCTGCTTGCCTTCGGCACGGCGGCGCTCAAGATCGCCCTCTATGTTCATCGCAAACATCACTTCGCCCGCAAGGGGCGGCCCATTCGCCCCATACTCAGCATTCTGCGCCTGAGCCTCGGCTTCATCAGTCCCTTCCTCCTGATGTCGTGGAACCCTATGCTGGCAGTGCTTTCCGCAGTCCTCGGTGATTTCGTGGACCGTTGCGAGTTCTATGACGAACTGGAGGTCCCATCCCCAGCACTGGAATTGTCGTCCGTGATGAGGGCACGTCTGGAGTAGGTGGATTCAGCGGTTTCCCGCGCGCACCTTGTCCTTGATAAACTCCAGGGCCTTGATGATTTCGCGGGTATCAAAGGCTGATTCACAGGAGAAGGTTTCTTCCTCGACGGTCCTGGAGGACTGGGCATCGGCGCACTTCTGGATGCCATCCGGGCAGGTGATGGTTACGCCTTCCTGATCGTCGAAGCTGAAGGTGCGCTGCAGCCAGCCTTGGAAGGTGCGCTTCGGGCGCGCCTTCTCGAACGAGCACTTCGCGATATCGAGGCGGTAGATGTGCTCCGAGGCGTTGATGGTGAGCAGTCCCTTGGGATCGATTCCCAGCACGATGGAAATGGCCAGCCGGTCGTTGATCGCGTCGAGGGCGCCCTGGATAGTGGAATACTCCTTGGTCTGGCTGCGGGTCACGTTCCTCAGGGTCTTGATCTGGGCGGCGTCCATGCCGGTGAAGGCCCCCTGAATGAAATACAGGGCCTTGATGACTTGGTAGGCATCCTGTCGGAATCCGGTCGTGAAGGATTCCCGGGCGATCTCCCGATCCATTTTTCCGTGGTGCAGAAGAGCCAGGCACCAGTCCCCGTAGATTCTGACCTTGGGGTCATCGCTCAGGGGGTTGAACCCGAATTCGGCCTTGCGCAGATCCACCTGATAGACCTTGTCCGGACCGTTGATGAAGAGAAACCCCTTCGTGTCCACGCGGGTGACGACGGAGATGGCGAGACGGTCATTCACGAAGTCGATGGCCTCGCCCAGTGTCGTGAAGGTCAGTTCGGCGTCCCCCGACACGAGCTTTCTGTCGAGGTGCTTGAAGCGGTCATCCCTTTCGGTGAAGGTTTTCTTGAGCTTCCGCAGGGAGTCGATGGCTTCGCGAGCGGCCTTCGAAGAACGGCAGACGAAGGACTGCCGAAAGCGGTCATCTTTGTCCCGGTCCTCGTTTTGCAGACCGATGCCCTGATCGCTCGCCACGCGAATCCGCGCATCATCGTTCCGGTCGTTGAAGCTGAAGGCCACATCCTTGATGTTGAAGGTGAAGGTCTGGCCGCCGGGAGCCTTGATCTTGGCCCCACCATTCGGATCGATCCTCATCAGGTAGGAATGGGACAGTCTTGCATTCACGAACTCGATGGCATCGTCGGTGCCCGGATTGCCTGCATGCAGGGGGTTGGCCTGGAGCAGAACCATCGCTGCCAGAGCGAAAAGGGAGTTCAGGAATCGCGTCTTCATGGCTGGGGTTCTCCGGGGCGAACAGGATGAATATGGAAGTTGGGGGGAAATGATCCTTCCCCGCAAGGCTAGCCCGAGGCCCACGGCAGCGGCATCTGCGAATCGGCCAACACGCCGGCAGGTATCGGCCAATGCGGGAGAATTATCGGTGGGTGTGGCGAGGCCCCCTCGCCCGGAGGTGGATGGGCTGAGAGGATAAGGCTGTCACTCTCATGGAACGGAGTCGCCATGACCCGGCACGAAGCGGTCGAAAGTTTCCTTGCACAGAAGGTGCTGGCCCTGGGGCTTCTTCGGAAAACTGCCCCGGACAGATAGCGACCACCGAAAGGACCACCCTTGATTCAGATCTATGTGGATGCCGATGCCTGTCCCGTGAAGGACGAGGTCTTTCGGGTGGCGAAGCGCTATGGCTTCAAGGTCTTCGTGGTGTCCAACGGGCGGATCCGGGTTCCGGTGGGTCCCCTGGTCGAGATG
>CAIPUA010000264.1 GCA_903868115.1 uncultured Holophagaceae bacterium | reverse complement strand
TGCCCCAGATCCTCGCGGAGGATCGGCAGGTTCGCCAAGAGGAGTTCAAGCTGCTGCGCCGGACGGCGAGTCGTGCCCTCCCGGAACTGGATGACCGAGGGCTGCGCGGACCCTGCCAGCGCATGCATCCAGGCAAAATCACTGTCCGCTGTGATGACGATGCGTCCTTCCGACAAGGCATGCGCCAGGATGTCCCGGTCAGAGGTGGCAGCCACCCAGGTCACGAACATGCATGGCATCGAAGCCAGCCTTGCGAAGCCCAACGGCCAGCACCCATGAGAGGGCATTGTCCACGAGGAATTTCATGCGCTGGGGGCCAGTGGCAGATCCCGGATGTTCGACATCATGGCTGCAAAATGCAAGGCCTCACGAATATCCTCGCGTTCCATCCAAGGATGGGCCTCTAGGATTTCGGCCTCGCTCATACCCTCGGCCACCATGCCCACAACGGTGGTTACGGGCATCCGCTGGCCACGGATGCAGGGCGCACCACCCATGACACCAGGGTCCACGGTGATGCGAGGAAAGGTCATGTGGGCCTCCGATGGAACCAGTTTGGGTCTCCTTGGAGCAGAGCGCCAGAGCTATGGGTGCACCTTCCAGGTCCAGTTTAGGTGTGGCGCGTATGCCAAGCCACGGGATTTCATGCATGCGGGACAGAACCCTCAGCCCAAGCGCTCCGTGCCGGTGGACTTGGCCAGCTTCCGGTCGCAGGTGAGGAGCTTCTGGGCGCCCAGACTCCGGGCCTGGTGGAGGGCCAGGTAGTCGGCCAGGTCTGCCGGGCCGGTGCGGAAATCTTCGAGGGCGGCCAGGATCTCCGCGCTCCGGTCGAGGTGGACATGCCCCTGCTGGGCGAGGGTCGCCAGGGTGCGGTGAATCCGGGCCTTGGTCCATCCCACGGACTTCAGCACCCAGGCCAGTTCCACGAAGACCGTGACCGGCACGATCACCCCCCGGGCGCGTTCCATCGCACGGCGGGCCAGGGGCGACTGGACGGGATCATCGCCCAGGATCGCCCGGGCCAGGATATTGGTGTCCACCGCGATCATCGGGTGGCCCGCTTGCGCACGACGGCCAGGATGGCGGCATCCACATCCACCGCCTTGCCAGGTTTCGGAGCCTTCTCCGCACAGGCCCAAAGATCGGCCCAGGCCTTGGTCCGCAGGGGCCGCACCCGCAGCTCGCCCTTGTCCAGCTCGAAGCTCAGGCGGGCGCCCGTGTCCAGGCCCAGCGCCTCCCGGATGGCCTGCGGGATGGTGACCTGTCCCTTGGATGTGAGCGTGGCGGTGACGTTCATACGGCGCCCCTTCCTTACATAATAGTCTAATTCCTTACTTCTACAAGGTGGCCCGGGCCTTCGGGCTTGCACCCTACCAGAAATCGTACAGATTGCCGATCATCCGGTCGCCCTGGGCAAATTTATGGTCCCTGCCCAGGCCCTTCGGCGGCTGCGCACGCCGGGCCCCGGCCAGGGGCTGCATTCATCCGGTACCACCTTCAAAGGCAAGGCGATCAAAGACGCTAAAGGGCCTAGCGTTCGTACCGTCAGCCGCCCTCGGCCCACCCTTCCTGATCCGCCAGGGCCGGGAGCTCGCGCAAGGGGATGACATCCGCGCCTGACCGCAAACCGTACCGGGTCTGCCCGGGATAGATCACATGGAGGGCATCCAGGGAGAGATCCTTCAACGCCGTGTGCATGGACCGGGTCATGGCGGGGGCGTCGCTATGCTTGAACTCAAAGCCGATGCGGCGGCCTTGGCGCAGCAGCAGCAGGTCAAGTTCCGCCCCGGCCTGGGTGGCCCAGAAATAGGCGTCGCGGTCCCCAGCCAGCGCCAGGACCTGTTCCAGCGCGTAGCCCTCCCAGGAGGCACCCAGGCGCGGGTGGGCACGCAGGGCGTCCATGGAACCGCACCCCATGAGACGATGCAGCAGGCCGGTATCACGCAGATACAACTTGGGCGCCTTGACTTGGCGCTTGCCAATATTTTCGTGCCAGGGCGGTAGGACGCGCACCAGGAAGAAGCCCTGAAGGATGTCCAGGTAGTGGCGGGCTGTGTTGGGCGAGCAGCCAAGGGCCCGGGCGGCGTCCGTGGCATTCCAGACCTGGCCGTGGTAGTGGGCCAGCATCATCCAGAAGCGGCGCAGCGTTTCGGGGGGCAGGCGAAACCCCAGCAGGGGGATATCTCGCTCCAGGATGGTCGTCAGATAGGCATCGATCCAGCGCCCCCACGCGGCAGGACCACTGGCCAGGAAGGCTCGGGGGAAGCCGCCGCGCAGCCAGAGCAGGGACTGCGCCGGGTCGCCCACTTCCTCCAGCGTGAAACTGCCCAGGCTGACGAACAGCACCCGGCCCGCCAGGGTTTCCGAAACACCCCGGAGCAGGGCTGGCGAGGCGCTGCCCAGCAACAGGAACCGGGCCGGGTGGCCGGGCCGGTCGCATAGGGGCCTGAGCACCTCGAACAGCTCCGGAAGCCGTTGGACTTCATCAATGACCACCAGTCCCTGTTCGGCCCCGAGGGCCTGCTCGGGAGCCTCCAGCGCCCGCCGGTCTGCGGCGCGTTCCAGGTCGAACCAGCGAGCCACGCCCTGGGTTCCGGCGACCAAGCGCGCCAAGGTGGTCTTCCCCGTTTGCCGGGCGCCCAGCAGCGTCACCGCAGGGGCTTCACCCAGGCAGGTCTGGAGCTGCTTCAGGGCGCGAGTACGAGAGAAAGTTTCTTGCATATCGTCATGCTACCTGACGATATGCAAGAAAGCCATGAAGAAGTTCGGGAGCCGCTGCCTCGAGAGTGGAGGAGGCTGGCCCTACGGCGTGCCTCTGAACCATGTGGTGGTGGATGGACGCATCTATGTCCACTGCGCCCAGGTCGGGCACAAGCTGGAGAATCTGGCTTTCGAGTCGAAGGTATCGTTCTGCGCCGTGGCACATGCCGAGGTCCTTCCGGCCGAGCTTGCTACCAATTTCGAAAGTGCCGTAGTTTTCGGAAGAGGCATCCTCGTGTCCGAGGAACGCGAGAGGCGCAAGGCCCTGGGAGCCCTGTCGGCGCGCTTCGCACCCCATCACCCAGCCGAAGGCGCCGAAGCCATGCGCAAGGATTTCGACCGCACCGCGGTTCTGCGCATCACGCCCGAACATGTCACGGGCAAAGCTCGCCGCGGGGAATAGGATGAGCTTCTGCCCGCTGTACTCATTGCTGAGCCTCAACACCTGTCCCACCAAGAAAGCCTGAGACTCATCCATCCAGCAATACCCGTCACTCACGCCCCCCAGGCGCGGCCTAGCTACAATGGCTCCTGGAGGATTTCATGAAGATTCTGCGCATCAGCCACCTGGGCATCGCGTCTCCCACCCTGGCGGAAGCCATGGAGCGCCTGGACCGGATCTTCGGCCTGAAGGCCGAGCACCTCGAGGAGATTGCGGACCAGAAGGTGCGCACCGCCTTCTACCCCATCGGGGAGAGCACGCTGGAATACCTGGAGAGCACCGACCCTGAAGGTCCCGTGGGCAAGTTCCTGGAGAAGAAGGGCCCCGGCATTCATCATCTGGCCTTCGAGGTGGAGGATGTCGACGCCGCCGTGCAGGAACTGCTGGACAAAGGCATCCGCATGATCGACAAGGCGCCCCGCAAGGGCGCCCACGGCAACCGCATTGCTTTCATTCACCCCGCCGAAACCGGTGGCGTGCTCATCGAAATTTGCCAACCCGAAAAACACTGAAGCAATTCCAGCCTCGGTCGCAATATTCCGATAGAGTTCTTCACACCCTTCCTGTGGAGGCGACTAATGGACTGGAAGCCCCTGCTGCCCCTGTTCCCGTTATGTTGCGCCTGCCTGGCGGCCCTGCCGAGCGATCAGCCTCCGGGTGATCCGCAGGCCCTGTCGGACCTTTTGAACACACCCATCACCGTGGCCTCGTATGTCCCCCTGCCCATCCGCAAGAGTCCGGGCATCATCACCCTGATTCGGCGAGAGGAAATCCAGTCGAGTGGCGCCAAGAACCTGATGGAGGTCCTGCGCAGCCAGGCGGGTTTCGAGTTCGCCTCGGATACCCAAGGGGCCGTGGGTATCGGCTTCCGCAGCAACTTCGGCCACTACGGCAAGGTGCTCCTGCTCATCGATGGACAGGAGATGAACGAAACTCTGTACGGCAGCACCCAGTTCGGGTGGCACTACCCGGTCTTCGCCCTGGAAAAAATCGAAATCATCCGCGGCCCCGGTTCCGTGCTTTACGGGGGCTTCGCCGAATGCGCGGTCATCAAGGTCACCACGGCCCGGGGTGCCCAGATGGACGGGGCGGGGGGCAGCCTGGTGCTTGCCTCCCTGGACGGCCGGTTGGAGCGCCAAGCCAGCGTCCACTTCGGGAAGGCCTGGGACGACTCGGATTTCTCGCTGAGCTACTCCGCAGGACTCGGCCTTCGGGGGCAAGGCGATTTTCCCCTCACTGACACGAGTTCCGCACCGGTGGGTCGCCTGGGCCAGTTGGGCATGGACTTTCTCAACCTCGGCTACCGGGTCGGCAACCTGGACCTGCGCTTCATTCGGGACAATCACCTGATCCGCGACTACACCCAGGAATTCCTTTCCCTCACCAACCCACCCATGACCTTCCGGGGCGACTACCTATCGCTCACCTACCAGTGGGAACTGGGAGACTGGATCCTGAAGCCCCATGCCAGCGTCAAGGAGCAGACCCCTTGGTACTACACCTATATCGGAACGCTCTCCACCACGCGGAGCTTGGGCGGTCTCAATGCCCAGTGGAAGGCCGGAGAGACGTTGAGCTTCACCTTCGGGGCCGAAGGCACCAAGGATCACGCGGTCCAGTATCGTCGTCCCCCCTCCAACCCAAAAACGGGCACCTATGACTTCAGCAATCAGACCCTGCTGATCCAAACACTTTGGGCTCCCGGATGGTTTTCGGTGGATGCCGGCCTGCGGAGGGACAACCACAGCCAGTTTGGCGTCACCTACAGCCCTCGGTTTGCCCTGCTGCATGCCGAGCAGGGCTGGCACCTGAAGTTCCTGGCCTCAGGCGCCTTCTGCGCCCCCGCCATCGCGGAACTCAGGGACGACCCCAACCTCCAGCCCGAGCGCACCACGACCTTTGAACTGGAGGTGGGCCGAAGGCTCGGCACCTCTACCTACGCGACCGCCAACCTCTTCGTGGTCCGCATCAAGAGCCCCATCAGCTATCTCTTCGTTCCAGAAGAGGGCGATGTCTTCACCAACCTCAGCCAGACCGGCACGCGGGGACTGGAACTGGAAGCCCAGACGCGCCTGTCGCAGGGGTGGGTCAAGGCTTCGCTCTGTTATGCCCAGGCCATTGGCCCCCGGGTCGGCGATCCCAGCGCCTATTGGGATCTCCCGACCGGGCACACCTCGTACCATGTGGGTTTTCCTGCCTTCAAGGGCAGCCTGCAGGGCCATCTGCAGGCCAGTCGCAACTGGTCCCTGGATGGCAGCCTGATCCACCTAGGCCCCCGCTATGGCTACCGATTGAACCAGGTCGAACCGTCGCGCTTCGATGCGCTCACGCTGGTGAATCTTTTCGCCACGTTCCGGGTGTCGCATCTGCGGAAGGTGGAACTGGGCTTCGGAGTCTCGAACCTGCTGGGTTCCGCCAACCCCTTCATCCAGGGCTTCGGCGATCCCGCCAGCGGGGGCAATCCGCCCATCCCGGGGCCCGGCCGAGAATTCAGCCTGCGCCTGAGCCACGGGTTCTAGGGTGGATCGCCCGCGAAGGTAGATTCAGGCGCCTGATTCGGGTAATCCCCAAAAGCGGTAAACTCCGGGGCAACTCCCCGGAGACCCCTGTGCATCGTCTTTCGCTTTTCGCTCTTTCCGCCTTCACCCTGCTCAGCGCCCAGGATCGACACCTGGACACCACGGGCTTCGCCGGCGACCCGAAGGGGGTCCTGGCGAGCTGCGCCGAGCGTCTCGAGGCCCTGAAGCCCAAGGACGGCAAATACCTTGCCGAGGCGGGCCGCTTCCAACTGTTGGCCGGCAACCCCCGAAAGGGGGAGGACCTGCTCCGGTTCGCGGAGATGGTGGATCCCCGGGACCGGGAGGTTCTCCGCCTCATCGGCCAAGCCTTCCTCAAAGCCGGACGACAGAAGGACGCCCTGGCGGCCTACGACAAGGTGCTGCAGAGGGACGGGGGACCGCGAAAAGGTATCGCCAATACGGGGATGGATCTCGCTGAAGCGAGGCTCGCCCGGGAGGCGGAGCGCTACATGGATGCGTATGCGCTCCTGGAGAACAACGATTGGGAAACTTTTATCGCCTTCGGAAGAGCCCATCTCCGGGCGGGCTCCCGCCGCATGGCGGCCACCTGGTTCCAGCGGGCCCTGGTCCTCAAGCCCACCGAAGAGCGGGCCTACCTGGAGATCGGCAGGGCGTTCGCTGAGCCCAGAATCCGCTAAAATTTTCGCCCCCACTACGGTTTTTGGAATTTTTTCAGCCAGCTCGTCAAGCGAAGATGGGAAAGGCCGGGGCCAGCCCGGTGCTCACCAGTCCTTGATCTTCAGAGAGCGGAAGCAGTGGAATCCCGCCACGGGCAGGTCCTTGCAGAAGGGCCTATTCCTGCACCAGTTCCACCCGCCGATTCTTGCCCCGGCCTTCCTCGGTGGCATTGCTGGCAACGGGTGCCAGAGGCCCCACACCGTAGCCTTTCAGCCGGGAGGCCGCGACGCCGTGCTGGGAGACCAGGGCCTGGGCCACGGCCTCGCCCCGGGCCTGGGAGAGCTTCATGTTGGCGTCCAGGGAGCCTGTCCCGTCCGTATGGCCGACGACCCTGAGCTTCAGGCCCGGCGTCTGTTTGAGGAGCTTGGCGATCTCCTCCAGCGCGGGCTTCGAATCGGGCTTCACCTCGGATTTGTTGGTGTCGAAGTAGATGCCATACACCGCTACATGGCCGGTGGTCTTCAGGTCGCCACCCATGGCCGCGGCATCGGCCTGGATGAATTGTTCCATCGCCTTCTTCTCGACAATGCGCAGCCAGATCGCGCCGTTGCCTCTCTCCGCCTGCACCCAGACTTCCTGGCCGTCTTTCGTGATCTTCCCATTCACCCACCACGTCGGCACGCTGTGGAGGATCTTCCCGCCGGCCTTGAGGATGGCATTCTCGTAGTTCCGTACGATGGCAACGGCGGATGGTTCCTGCTGGCCCTTGACGATGCCGTATTTAATGAAGGTGAATTTCCCCTCTGCCGGCAGCGTGGTCCGTGCGTTGGCGGTCCAGAACTCGTACCTCCCGAATTCCTCGGTCTTGCAGTCCCGAATGGAATAGCCGGGCATGCGGGTGGGGAAGAGCGGGTGGTCCTTGCAGCCCCCCCAGTCGGCCTGGGCGAAGGCCGGAAGGACACACAGAAGGGAGGCGAAGAGAAGGGTGACGCGGTTCATGGGGGCTCCTTGGTGGTCCGGTGAGGGAAAGGGCTTTTGCGTTCGACTACTTTTTCTTGCCAAAGGCCGCGCCCAGCATCTCGTCCTGGAGTTTCTCGAGTTCCGACAGGCGCTTCTCCATCACGGCCAGGGCCGCGGGGCCGAATTTTGTGGTGAATTCCTCCCGGGCCTTCTTCTTCATCTCGGCGTCGCCAATGGTCACGCCGGTCGTGTAGGGGGTGATGATCTGGGCGAGTTGGCTCACTTCCATCTGGGTCAGCCCCGACTTGGCGAGGGCGGCCGCGCTCACTTCGCCAATCTTCTTGGTGCGTTCGTCCCCGGACAACTCCTTCTCGAAGCCCTTCTGGTTGCCCCCGGACTTGGTGAAGGCTCCCACCGCGGCTCCCATGACCAGGCCTGTCACAGAGCTCATTTCCTTCTGGTAGATGATGTAGCGGCCGATCTTGTCGTCCGTGATGAGGTCCTTGGGTTCGACCGGCTTGGGAGCGGCCACGGACGCCGCGTTCTGGGCGAGTTTCTTGGCGTTCTCGGCGGCCGCCGACAAAGTGTCGGAGGGCCCCGCGCTGCGGTTGCAGGCGAGCGCCAGCAGAGTGATGGAGGCGAGGATGAGACGGTTCATGGTGGCTCCTGGAAGGGTCGTTTCCGGCATACGCCCTTCCGAAACCCCTGTCAATGGCCTATCGCATCCTCCGGCAAAAATGCTGAAGCCACGCATGCAGGGGCCCCGACTCAAGGCTGTGCCAGCCTTTTCATACTCAGCGCGGCCTCGATACCTCCCGATTTGGCTGCGGCCCCGGTCGCGCTGAGTGCCTTCGTGGTTCATCCGTCCTTTTCATGAGTCAATGGCGACATCCCAACGAAGGGCCATCCATGCCGGTCTACCGCCTCATCGATGCACCGGTCTTTCCCGATCCTCGGGATGCGGACGGGGAAGGTTTGCTGGCGGTGGGCGGCGATCTGAGCATCGAGCGGTTGCTGCAGGCCTATGCCCAGGGCATCTTTCCCTGGTACAGCGAGGGCGATCCGATCCTGTGGTGGTCGCCGCCGGAGCGGGCGCTGATCCTGCCCGGGCAGGAACACCTTCCGGTGCGGGCGCAACGGGCGCTCCGCCGGGCCGCCTTCGAACTGCGGGCCGATACCGTTTTCGAGCGTGTGATCGAGCGCTGCGCTCGCATTCCGCGTGGCGGCCAACAGGGCACCTGGATCACCGACGCCATGGCGCGGGCCTATGGGAACCTCCACCGGGAAGGCTTCGCTCATTCCATCGAGACTTGGGAGAACGGTGAACTGGTGGGCGGGCTGTACGGCCTGTCGCTGGGCGCGGCCTTCTTCGGGGAAAGCATGTTCAGCGACCGGGATTACGCCAGCCGCGCGGCTTTCGCGGGACTCTGTGGAATCGCCAAGGCCTGGGATTTCCACTTCATCGACGGCCAGCTGCCCAATGCCAATCTGCTGCAACTCGGTGCCGTGATCGTGCCGCGCCACGAATATCTCGCCCGGCTCGCCACCGCGCTCACTCTGCCGACGCGGCGAGGTGCCTGGACCGGACACCGGGTGTGAACTGCGAATACAACAAACCAGGATCTGTTTTTATCACCGTCCATTTCCGTTCATCACTGGTTCCGATTTTCTCTGCATTTCTCCGCGTCTCCGCGTGCAACAGCTCTTTCTTACGCGGAGATGCGGAGGGCGCGGGGCAAGAATCTCGATGATCTTTTCTCCTTCGACGAACTCAGGAAAAGCAATCGGCCACCGATGAACGCCGATGCACACCGATGAAGGACGAAGGCAATGGACACGAAGATGTTTTTCCCCGAATTCAGGATTTTCAAAATCAGTTCCGATACTCTCTATGACCCCAGGAGGCTTCCATGCGCGCTCGTCTGCTTCTCACACTCGTCGGTTGTTCTCTGTTGGCCCAGCTTCCCGCCGCGCCGCCCGCTGCTCCGGCCCTCAAGTGGCGGGGCTCCATCTGGGCCTCGGCCGTGGCCCAGGATCGGCAGACCGAGGATGGAACCATGGTCTTCCGCCCCTACGACGGCGAGAACGCCTTCGCACTGGATGGTCTCACCCTCGGCGCGGACGCCACCCTCGGCCTGGGCTGGTCGGCCCGGATCACGCTGATGGGGGGGCGCATGGGCAGGCTGGTGAACGAGGCCGCGGGGGAAAGCGGCATCGTGGCCGTGCCGGAGGCCCAGCTGGTGTGGACTGGCGCGAAAGACAGGCTGACCCTGGGCCGCATGAACACCGCCATCGGCATGGAAACCACCGATGGAACCCAGGACATCACGGCCAGTCGAGGTCTATTGGGTACCTTCGCCGGCCCCTTCACGCAGGTGGGACTCGCGTGGCGCCACACCTTCAGCAGCGCCTGGAGCACGGATGTCTTCCTCTTCAACGGAGAGGATCGCGTCAAGGACAACAATCGCGGCAAGACCTTCGGTCTGGGCCTCAATTACAACCATGGGGGCGCCGCGGATAAGTTTGTGTCTCTGGCGGTCTACCAGGGCGCCGAGCAGGACGGCTTGGGCGCGAGCACCAACACCGGAGCCGAAGGGCGCAAGCGGGAACGGGTATCCGCGCTGGGGCAGTGGGTGTGGGGCCCCAATACCCTCCAGGGCGAGTTCGAGTACGGCCGGGAGCCCTTCCTGCCTGGCGCCATCGCGGGCGCCGCTGGAACGGCGAATGTGAAGGCCACCTGGCTGGGGGTGGGTGCGATCTACAAACACCAGTGCAGTGAGACCTGGGCGCTCTTCGCCCGGGCGGAATACTTCAAGGACGATACGGGCATTCGCCTCAGCTACGACACCACCCTCGCCGCTGCCTACGGCGCCATGCTGAAGGCCGACCTGCAGGCGACCAGCTTCGCCGTGGGTGCCGAGCGGAAATGGGGCGCCGTTTTCACCCGCTTCGAGCTCCGCCAGGACCGTCTCAACAAGGATCTGTCGGAAAGCGCTGCGGGCGATTCCAAGGTGTTCCGGAACGCGAACTCCGCATCCCTTTCCGTGGGGGCAAGCTTCTGAACCCATAAACCGACCTCTGGCGCACTAGGATAGTGAGGGCAGGAGGCATCAATGCGCATCGCGGTCCTTGGGCTCGGCAGGATGGGCGCCCCCATGGCGCGCAATCTCGTCGAGGTCGGACATCAGGTCACGCTCTACAACCGCACCCACGCTCGAGCACTCGAACTGGGTTCCACGGGAGCGCGGGTGGCCTCGACGGTGGCCGAGGCCGTGGTCGGTACCCAGGTCGCCCTGACCATGCTGGCGGACGACGCGGCGGAAGAGGCCCTCACCTTCGGCCCGGAAGGACTCCTGGCCCATCTGCCAGACGGGGCCATCCATCTCTGCATGAGCACCCTCGGCGTGGAGACCTCGCGGAAGCTGGCCGCCGCCCACGAGGCGAAGGGCCAGGGCTATGTCGCCGCGCCGGTCTTCGGCAGGCCGGGGGCCGCCGCATCCCGTCGGCTCTGGATCGTCGTAGGCGGTCCCGAGACCCAGGTGGTCCGCTGCCTGCCGATCTTCGATGGCCTGGGGCGCGGTTTCACTCAGGTGGGATCCGTGCCTGAACTGGCGCACGCCGCGAAACTGGGCGGAGATCTTCTTGCAGTCGCAATGGTGGAGGGGCTTGCCGAGGTCCTGGCCTATGGTGAGAAGGCGGGCCTGCCGCCGGCGGATTTCCTGCGCCTGCTCAACACCGCGATCTTCAGGTCTCCGTTGTTGGATTCCTACGGTGGCTTGATGGTGCGGCACAGCTTCGAGCCCGCGGACCTGAGCCTGGAGCAGGCCGCGCAGGAAATGCGCCTGGCTCTCCGATCCACCAAGATTTTCGAGGGCACCCTGCCCATGGCGGACCTCCTAGAGCGGAGGCTCGAGGCGGCGGAAATTGAGGGCTTCGGCCCCCAGGATCTTTCCGTGCTGTTCCGCGCCTGCCGGGTGGCGGCGGGCCTGGAGGGCACTTCGGCTCCGCGTCCGCAGGAACTGCCCGTTTCACTCGCGCCCTGGCCCAAGATAGCAGTGCCCAAAGCGCTGGAACCTGAAGTGGTACCCGTGCCAGCGCCGTTGCCCGAAAAGCCCGAGCCGCCCGAGGACGCAAAGGCCCCGGAGGCTACCGCGGCGACCGACATCCCGGCGCACCCCACGCCTGAGGAAGCTCCGAGTCCTTTCCCGGGGATTCCTCCGGCCACCTACCCCGCGACCCTTGGCAACGGGTTCGTGACCCTGGATGTGGAACGGACCACGCATTTCGAAGTGATCGATGAGCAGGTGTGGGCCTGGCATCAAGAGAAGCGCTATCGCACACCTTGGCGAAGCCTTACGGAAGTGGAAGCGGCCTTCTGGAACATCGTGTTCCTGCGGATCCAGCGGCATGTGCTCCTGCAGCCCGCAACCGTGCTGGCGCTCGAACCTTTGTTCGGGGGACGCGCCAAGGTGAGGGTCGGCGAGCATCTGGAACTCAAGGTCAGCTGGACCGCCACGGCGCGACTGAAGGAACTTCTGAAGGATCGGGGGCTCGAGGGAGAAGCCCCTCAGGCGCCGAAATTGCAGGCCGCATCCGCCCCTCCGCAGGCACCGCCACCTGCAAGGCCCGAACCTGCCCGGCCCGCAAAGGCTCCCAAAGTGGTCCAGGGGGGCGGTGACCTGGAACACACCGCGTCGGAGGCGTTGCCCGTTTTCCTCAGCGCAGGCCCCAAAAAGAATCGAAGCCAAAGGAAGCCGAAGCCGGTTCCGACCACGCCGCAGGCAGCGCCCAAAAGGCTCCAACCTCCCACACCCAAGCCCGTGCCGAGGGTGGCTGCAAAGGCCGGAAGCGAGGAAAACCGTGCGCCCGCGCAACCGTCAAGCCTTCTCCAGGGGGGACCTCTGGCGACCTACTCCGCCACCTCTGGCAACGAGCAGGTGATCCTGGATCTGAAGCGGACCACGCATTTCGAAGTGCTCGATGGGCAGGTCTGGGCCTGGCACCAGGAGCAGCGCTACGGCACCTCTTGGCGCAGCCTGACGGAGGTGGAACTGGTGTTTCGGCATGTCCTGTTCTTGCGGATCCAGAGCCATGTGCTCCTGCAGCCCGAGACGGTGCAAGAGCTCAAGCCCGTCTTTGGCGGACGCGCCAAGGCGAAAGTCGGGGAGCATCTGGAACTCGAAGTCAGTCGCGCGGCCGCTCCCCGCCTGAAGGAACTGCTAGGGATCTAGGAACTCCGAGACGCAGCTGCATCAAGTTCAGCGCGGCCGGCAGCGTCGGCCACCGAAAGGTTTCGGGTGCCGCGCTGAGTTGGAGAAAAGATCATCGCGGTTCCAGTTCTTTCTCTTTTTCCCCTTCGACGAACTCAGAAAAAGCAATTGGCCACCGATGAACGCCGATGAACACCGATGAAGGACGATGGAAATACCCGCGACCTCACCGCCGTGCCCACTGCACCCCGCAACCCCTGGCTACCCTGCCTGCACTTGTTCTATTCGTGTCCATTCGTGTCTATTCGTGGTTCAAGTATTTTCCTTTTTTGGGTTCGACGAACTCAGAAAAAGCAATTGGCCACCGATGAACGCC
>CAIPUA010000263.1 GCA_903868115.1 uncultured Holophagaceae bacterium | reverse complement strand
GGCTTCGACGCTCTATGACCTGCTGCCCAGGAACGACGACTTCAGCAACGATGCACTGCTGGGGCGCTTCCTGGACTATGTCGATGCAAAGGGACTGGTGCTCTATCCAGCCCAGGAAACGGCGATCCTGGAACTCTTCGAGGGAAAGAACGTCATCCTCAACACGCCCACGGGATCGGGCAAGTCCCTGGTGGCCACGGCCCTGCATTTCAAGGCCCTGGCTCAGGGGGGCCGCAGCGTTTATACCTGCCCCGTGAAGGCGCTCGTGAACGAGAAGTGGCTGGCCCTCTGTCGGGAATTCGGGCCGCAGAATGTCGGCCTCAGCACCGGGGACGCGAGTGTGAACCGCGATGCGCCGATCCTCTGCTGCACGGCGGAGATCCTGGCCAATATCGCGTTGCGGGAGGGTGAGGCTGCGAACATCCGGGATGTGGTGATGGACGAATTTCACTACTATGCCGACCGCGAGCGCGGGGTGGCTTGGCAGGCGCCGCTGCTGACCATGCCCCAGACGCGCTTCCTGCTCATGTCTGCCACCCTGGGCGAAACCTCCTTCTTCGAGGATGAGTTGACCCGGCTCAATGGCCGTCCAACCGTGGCTGTCAAGTCCGTCCACCGTCCGGTGCCTCTGGCCTTCTCTTACGCCGAGTCGCCGCTCCCCTTCACCCTGGAGAAGCTGGTCCAGGAGGACAAGGCCCCGGTGTATGTGGTGCACTTCACGCAGCTGGAAGCGGCCACCAGCGCCCAGGATTTCACCAGCATCAATTTGTGCAGTCGCGAGGAGAAGGCCGCCATCGCAGGCGCCTTGGAGGGCTTCAAGTTCAACAGTCCCTATGGCCCGGATCTCAAGCGATGGCTTCGCCATGGCATCGGGTTGCACCACGCGGGGCTTCTCCCCAAGTACCGCATCCAGGTGGAACGCCTCGCCCAGAAGGGGCTGCTCAAGGTCATCTGCGGCACGGACACCTTGGGCGTCGGCATCAATGTGCCCATCCGCACTGTGCTCTTTACCAAGCTCTGCAAATACAGCGGCGACAAGACGGCCATCCTCACCGCCCGCGACTTCCACCAGATCGCCGGACGCGCGGGGCGCAAGGGCTTCGATGACCTTGGCTGGGTCGTGGCCCAGGCCCCGGAACATGTCATCGAGAATGCCAAGCTCGCGGCCAAGGCCGGAAAGAAATTCGTGAAGCGCCAGCCGCCGGACCGCAACTTCGTCGCCTGGGACGAGAAGACCTTCGCGCGGCTCATCGAGGCCCAGCCCGAACGCCTGGTCTCGCGCTTCCAGGTCTCCCACGGAATGCTGCTGAATGTCCTCTCACGCAGCACGGATGGATGCGCCGCGATGCGCGAGCTGATCCGGGAGAGTCACGAGACCGAGCGGGCCAAGGAGGCCCATCGCAGGCGCGGCTGGCAGCTCTTCCGGGCACTGCTGGAGCGTGGGATCGTCGAATTCATCGAAAAAAATGATGAACCACAGAGAGCGCAGAGAAAAAAGGAGGGCGCAGAGGATACACCTCAGCCGAGTTCGTTCACCTCTTCTCTGCATGCTCTGTCCTTCTCTGTGTCCTCTGTGGTTCAGTCTTCTGGGACCGGGTCAGAGGCGAAATTGCGGGTGAATGTGGCGCTGCAGGACGACTTCTCAATGGACCAGACCCTTTCGCTCTACCTGCTGGACACGATTCCCCTGCTGGAGTGCGAGGCGCCCGACTATGCGCTGAACCTGGTGACACTGGTGGAATCCATCCTGGAAAACCCCGAAATCATTCTGCGCAAGCAGCTGGACAAGGTGAAATCGCGCCGCCTTGCCGAGATGAAGATGGAGGGCATCGAGTACGAGAAGCGCATGGAGGAGCTTGAGAAACTGGAGTATCCCAAGCCCCTGCGGGACTTCATCTACGGCACCTTCAACGACTTCGCGAACGCGCATCCCTGGCTGGGGCAGGAGGCCATCCGGCCGAAATCCATTGCTCGGGAGATGTTCGAGACTTACCAGTCCTTCGGTGACTACGTGCGGGGCTACGACATCCAGCGCTCCGAAGGCCTGCTGCTGCGGCACCTGAACAGTGTATTCAAGGTGCTGACCCAGACGGTGCCGGATGATGCCAAGACCGACGAGGTGCGGGAGATGGAGGTCTATCTCGGCGCCATGCTGCGCCAGGTGGATTCGAGCCTCCTGGATGAGTGGGAGAAGATGAAGGATCCCAATTACCGCCCGGGTGAGACCCAGGAACTGAAACCTCCCGGCGCCGAAGAAGCCGCCCGGGACATCACCCGCGACCGCAAGGCCTTCATCGCCGCCATCCGTAATCGCGTGTTCAGCTTCCTGCGGAATCTGGTGGCGGGGGAGTTCGAGGATGGTTCCAATTTCCTGGCGGAAATTGGAAGTATTGGAAAAGACTCATGGACGGCGGAAATGCTGCGGGAGCGCATGAATGGCTACCTCGCCGAACACCGGGAGCTGCGGCTGGATCCCGAGGGGCGCAATCTGCGTCATACCTATGTGGTGCCCTCGGAAGACGGTGCCACCTGGATGATTCAGCAGATGCTCGTGGATCCTGAGGAACAGAACGACTGGGTGGCGGAATTCGAGGTGGATCTGGAGGCCTCGCGAGAAATTAGTGCGCCGGTGCTGGCCTTGGTGAGGATTGGAGGCTACCGATAGGGCCTGTGGGCGCATACGGGAAGGTGCAGGTCGCGTATGATGGGCTGCATCACTGTTGCTTTCTTGTGAGGTTCCTTGTGGCCAAGGTCTACTTCCGCTATGCCGCCATGAACGCCGGTAAGAGCACCCAGCTGCTCCAGGTCCGGCACAACTACCACGAACGCCACCAGCGGACGCTGCTGCTGAAGCCGCACCTGGACAACCGCGATGGCGAGGATCTCATCAAGCCCCGCATCGGCGGGCTCGTGGTGAAGGTGGATGCGCTGGTCTATCCGGATACCGATCTCCAGGCGATGGTTGAGGAATACCGGCAGCGCGGTGAGAAGCTGGACTGCGTGCTCGTGGACGAGGCCCAGTTCCTCAGTTCGGAGCAGGTGAGGGAGCTCTGCGGCGTAGCGGATTTCCTGAATGTTCCCGTGATGTGCTACGGGCTGCGGGCCGATTTCAGGGGCGAGCTGTTCCCCGGCTCGGCCACGCTCATGGCCCTGGCGGACGATATCGAGGAACTGAAGACCATTTGCTGGTGCGGCAAGAAGGCGACCATCAACGCGCGGATCCTGGACGGCCATGTGCTCACCGAAGGGCCCCAGGTACTCATCGGGGGCAATGAAAGCTACACCGCGCTCTGCCGCAAACATTGGGCCTTGGACCAGCCGTTGCCGCCCGGTCTGGAGCAGGGCTGAACCCCGGCCAAAGCCCTGCCGGGAGAGGCGTCATGGATCCCTGCGTCGAACTCGCCCGCCTGAGCATCCATCACTTCGTCCAATGCCATTCGGCGCTGGAAGCGATTCCATCCGAGTTGCTTGCGGCATTGGCGGGCCAGAAAGCTGGCGTCTTCGTCTCAATCCATACCCCGGATGGGGAACTGCGCGGCTGCATGGGTTCCCTGCGCCCCATGCACGGCGCCGTGCCCCAGGAAATCATCCACAATGCCATTTCCGCTTGTGCCCGGGATCCGCGCTTCCCGCCCGTCCGCGAGGATGAACTGGAACATCTCGAGATCCGCGTGGACGTGCTTTCGGCGATGGAGCCCGTGGCCGACCGCGCCCACCTGGACCCTCGGCGCTACGGCGTTCTGGTGAGCACCCCGGATGGTCGCAAAGGCGTATTGCTGCCGGATCTGGAGGATGTGGATACCGTCGAGGAGCAGATCGCCATCGCCTGCCGGAAAGCGGGCATCAACCCGGTGCGGGAGGACTTCGCGCTCCAGCGCTTCACGGTCGTTCGGCACACGGCAGGGGACTGATGGTCACTGGGGTGCCCCGAGGATCCGCTCCAACTGAGCGCGGACCTCGGCCAGGGTAGAGCCCTTCGCCACGGCCACGAAGAGAGTGTCCTCGCCGGCCAGGGTACCCGCGACGCCGGGAACCACGGTGCGGTCCACACGGATGGCCAGGGCCATGCCAAGGCCGGGCCCGGTCTGGAGCACCAGCAGATTCGGCGGGGACTCCATCAGGGAATAGGACGGCAGCGGATGATCCCGGGGAATGACTCGCTCGTAGCGCCCCTCGCGTTTCTGGACCGACAGTTTCGCAAGACGCCGGGAGAGGGTGCCTTGAGTGAGCTTGAAATTTTCCTTGGCCAGCAGGTCGAGGAGCCTGGCCTGGTCGGGCACATCGTGGGCGATGATCAAGCGCAGAATCGCCTGGTCGAGCGACATTCTTCCAGATGGAGCCATGGGGGACCTCCCCAAGATGCTATCCCAAAGGCAGTCCAGATATTCTCAGCTGGCCGCATTCCATGGTTGGATGGAGGCATGGCTCGAAAAAGCATCTGGATCCTGCCCCTCGCGATCGCGATCACCATCGTCTGGCTGAGTCATCAGCCCCGGCTGCCCATGGGCCTCAGTCTGCCGTCACCCTGGGACAAACTGGGCCACTTCATGGCCTTCGGCGTGTTGGCTGCCGCGCTGGAAACCGCGCTCCGGCGGACGCGCCACGATTTTCCCGTGTATCGGCGTCACCTTTTCGTGTTCCTGGTCGTTGCCATTTTCGGCGCCACCGATGAGTGGCACCAGCGCTTCGTGCCGGGCCGGGCATGTGATTTTTTCGACTGGGTCGCGGACGCGCTGGGCGGCGCCGTTGGGCTCGTGATGACGAGTCTGCCCTTCCTTTGGAGTCGGAACCTGGAGGTCTTCGGCTGGTGGCGCGGCGTCCGTGAACGCCCCGAACCGAGCCGACTGCTCATTCTTGTGGCCGATCCGCACTGGGGAGAGGAACTGACGGGGCTGCGCGAGGCCACCAATGCCAATCCCGGCGCCGACTGGCTCTTCCTCGGGGATGTCTTCGATGTGTGGGTCGGCATTCCCGGCATGGAAACCGCGGCCCAACGGGCCTTCCTGTGGTGGGTGCAGGAACGGCTGGCTGCGGGGCGCTGGGTGGGGCTCTGGATGGGCAACCGGGAGTTCTTCCTGGATCGCCTGAGTCCGAAATTTTCCCTGCTGGGGGAGGGCACCGGAGGCGCCCTCCCCCAGGAAGGCCTAACTTGGGAACACGGGGACCTCGTGAATCCGCGGGATCGTTTCTACCGGATTTGGAATCTCGTTGCCCGCAGCGGACCGCTGTGGCTCTTGGCTCGGCTGCTGCCTGCCCGTATCGCGTCGGGGCTGGCTGTCTGGTTGGAGCGGACCATGCGCACCACCAACCGGAGCTACAAGCTGGCCTTTCCCACGGCGGCGTTCCGGATAGCCGCTGCTCGGCACGAGGGTGCAACCTTCCTGGCCGGGCACTTCCATACTCACGAGATCGAGGAGAACGGTGTTGCGCTGCCCTGGGCCCACGGAGGCACCTTCATGGCGTGGCGCCAGGGGCGGGTGGAGAACCTGGAGTAGAGGCGATAATCACTTGCTGCCAGGGGGCCCGCAACGGGGTAAACCTTTGGTTCTGCCGATGCATCCATAATGCAGGGACACCTGGAGGCCTCCATGAAATCCATGCAACTTGCCACTGCCTGCCTTGGCTTGATTCTCCTGAGCGCCTGTACCAGGGCCCAGATCCGCTACGACTACGATGCCCGTGCGAATTACGCCTCCTTCAAGACCTTCGACTGGCTGGCCGCCCCGAAACGAGCCAAAGCGAAGGCCGGCAACATCGAGAACCCCATCATGGATCGGCGGGTGAAAGGAGCCATCGAGCGGGAACTGATGGCCAAGGGCTTCAAGTCCGAGGCTGCCGCCGATCCGGATTTCCTCGTCACCTACTATCCCATTTACAAGGACCGGGCCTATCGCACCACCACTCAGGTGGGCATGAGTTGGGGCTATCGGCCCAGGCTGGGAGTTCGGAGCGGTGCCACCGTGAGTCAGGTGCATAGCTACAAGGAAGGCACGATCGTGGTTGAGATCGTGGACTTCAAGACCAATCAACTCATCTGGCATGGCGCCGCGGTCGGGGCGCTCACAGGCCTGGAGACACCCGAGGATGCCGAGGTCGTGGTGACCCGGGAAGTGGGCCGTCTGCTGGAGGGCTTCCCGCCCCATCGCTGAGATTCAATCTCCGGCGTAACGTGTCTCAAACCCGAGCCATCCTAGTTTCTGGACGACATAAGGAGCTTGCATGGCCCACGTGACCCTCAAGGGAAACCCCTTCCACACTTCCGGCGAACTGCCCCTGGTCGGTTCGGCCGCACCGGACTTCCGTCTCGTGAAGACCGATTTGGGCGAAACCAGGCTGAAAGATTTTCCGGGCCAGCGGGTGGTGCTGAACATCTTCCCCAGCCTCGATACGCCCACCTGCGCCACCAGCGTACGCACCTTCAACACGCGAGCCTCCGAGGTGCCGAACACCGTGGTGCTCTGCATCTCGGCGGATCTGCCCTTCGCCTCGGCCCGCTTCTGCACCACCGAGGGCCTGGCGAATGTGGTGCCCGCCTCCAGCTTCCGCGCCCCCGAATTCGGCCAAGCCTACGGCCTGACGGTGGTGGATGGCCCCCTCAAGGGCCTCCTGGCCCGCGCCGTGGTGGTCGTGGACGAAAAGGGCATCGTGACGCACACGGAACTGGTGCCCGAAATTGCCCACGAACCCAACTACGACACAGCCCTGGCGGCACTCAAGTAGTCCAGGGTTTATAAATCAGGGCGGGCCCCACGGGGCCCTTCCTGATTTATACCTTGATCTGCCTGAGTCTTCGTAGCTCTGGCACCTTCCAGGCGGTGAAGCCGACGGTGACGAGCGTCATGCACCCACCAAAGATCACGCTGGGGATGAGGCCCATCCAGTGGGCTACGAGGCCCGATTCGTAGGCGCCCAGTTCGTTGCTGCTGCCGATGAAGAAGCTGTTCACGGCCTGCACGCGGCCCATCATGTCGGGCGGTGTGCAGGTCTGAACCAGGGTGCCGCGCAGCACGACGCTCACGTTGTCGAAGGCGCCGCTGGCCGCCAGCAGGATCACCGAGCAGACGAAACTCTTCGAGAAGGCAAAAGCAATCCAGCAGAGGCCGAAGGCGGCGACGCACCAAAGGAGCGTGCGGCCCGCCCGCTGCAGGGGCGGTCGGTGGGCCAGGGCGAATGACATGACCACCGAACCCAGGGCGGGGGCGGCGCGGAGCAGGCCCAGGCCCTGGGGGCCGACCCTCAGTATTTCGTGGGCGAAGGCGGGCAGCATGGCGACGGCGCCGCCGAAGAGTACCGCGAACAGATCCAGCGAGATGGCCGAGAGCACGAGTTTCTTTTCAAAGACGAAGCGCACCCCTTCGGCGAGGCTCTTGAGGACCGAGGGCGAGCCGGTAGCCAAGCGGGGGCGGGCCTTGAGGCGGCTCAGAGAGAAAAGGCTGAAGGCCATGAGCGCGGCCTCCACGGAGTAGGCGAGCCGCGCGCTGCCGAAGCCGTAGAGCAGGCCGCCGAGGGCCGGGCCCAGCACCATGGCCAGATGGAAGACCGAACTGCGCCAGGTGGCGGCGTTCTGGTAAGACTCGCGCGGCACGAGTTCGGTGCCCAGGGCCTGGGACGCGGGGCGGTAAAAGGCACGCCCCACACCCGCCAGTGCCTGGATGGCGTAGAAGGGCCAAGCTGACCGCAGAGCGGGACGGAAGCTCAGGACCACGAGTAGCAGCGCGCACAGGAACAACAGGGTCATGGAGAGGAGCGAAAGCGTGCGCCGGTCTTTGCGATCTGCCGCGTATCCGCCGAAGAGCGTCAATGCCAGAAAGGGAACGGCCTCTGCGAGGCCGATGAGGCCGAGGGCCAGGGTGTCATGGGTGATCTCGTAGACCTGCCACCCCATGACCAGACTCTGCATCTGGAAGCCCATGAACATGGCACTGACGCCCGCCAGGAACCAGCGGTACTCGCCGTAGCGCAAGGCCTCGTAGGGGTCGTGGGCGTTCGCGTCCAAGGTCCCTCATGGATTTTCAGCCCATGCCGGGCCGGGGGTCTGGAGATGCTACCGCAGGTGATTCATTCGTACCGCAGGGAATCGATCACATCCAGGCGCGCGGCCTTGAGGGCCGGAAGAAAGCCCGCCGTGACGCCCACCACGCCACTGAAGCCCAGGCCCAGCAGAACGGCCCAGCTTTCGGTGACGGCGGGAACCTGGAATTTCTGCAGAACGGTGACGGCTGTGAAGGCGAAGGCCACGCCGATGATGCCGCCAAAAGAGGCCAGCACCACGGCTTCCGTGAGGAACTGCCAGAGGATGTTGCGTTGGGTGGCACCCAGCGCCCGGCGCACGCCGATCTCCCGGGTTCGTTCGGTGACGCTCACCAGCATGATGTTGGAGATGCCGATACCCCCCACGAGCAGGGAAATGCTTGCTGCCACCGCCAACAGGGCGGTGAGAATGCCCGCCTGCTCGGTCTGCATCTTCACGATGTCATCCTGTTTGCGGATGCTGAAGGGATTGTCATCCTTGGGCGCTACCTTCATCCGCTGGCGCAGCAGGGCCGTGATCTCGGCGTCCGCCAACTCCGCCTTGCCCTCCTGGGCGCTCACCATGATGCTCTGAATCGTGTTGCGCCCCTGGATCTTGCGCATGACCGTCGTGTAGGGAGCCACGACGAGATCATCCTGATCGCCCCACATGCCTGCGCCTTTCCGTTCCAGCACTCCGATGATCTGGAACGGCAGCTTGCCGATACGGATGGTCTGGCCTAGCGGCTCTTCACCGTTGGGGAAGATGTTTTCCTGCACGGTCTTCCCGATGACGCAGACCTTGGCCATGCCCTTGACTTCGCTCTCGGTGATGAAGCGGCCCTCTTCCGTCTCCCATCCGCGGATCTGCAGAAAGGCCGGACTGGTACCCTGAATCTGGGTGATGGTGTTGCTGTTCTGGAAGATCACGGGGCGGCTGGTCTGAACCTGGGGGGCGGCGGCCACCACGCTGGAATTGCCGAGTTCCTGTTCGATGAGTTGGGCGTCTTCTTCCTTGAGGATTTCCGCGCTGCCCTGGGCTTGCGGACCACCATGCCCTCCTCCGGACCCGGGTCGGATGGTCAGCATGTTGGAGCCCATGTTCTGAATGATGGCGATGGAGGCCCGTTTCGAGCCTTCACCGATCCCGATCATGGTGATGACCGCTCCCACTCCCACGATGATGCCGAGCATGGTGAGGAAGGCCCGCATCTTGTTGCGCGTGATGGCGAAAAACGCCAGTTTGAGAAATTCGAATAGGGCCATTTCATTTCCCCTGGCGCTAGCGTCGTCCGCCCGACATACCACCTACGGGCGCGGGGGGGCGGTTCGCGGTCTTCTTGAGGTCTTCGGCCCCCACGAGGACCATCATGCCTTCCTTGATCCCTTCCCCGGTCACTTCCGTGGACTGACCATCAGAAATGCCGGCCTTCACAGTAATGGCTTTGGGCTTATCGTTTTCCAGGATCCACACGCGGTCCTCGCGGCGGGCCACCATTCCTCGCGCCTGTCCCCCCTGACCCCGGCCACCGCCAGCAGGCCGCTGGCCACCCATCATGCCTCCTGGTGTTCCCCCCTGGCCTCCAGGGCGCTGGGCCTCTGGGGCCTTTTCATCCTTGGTGAAGGCAGCGGGATTGAAGCGCAAGGCCGCGTTGGGTACCTTCAGCACATCCGCGCGCTTGTTGGTGATGATGGTGACATTGGCTGTCATGCCCGGACGCAGGGCCAAATTGCCCGCAAAGACTGGCCCTCCCACGATCTGAATGCCACCGGGCGTGCGCGCTGCCTGGCGGTCCGTCGGCCTCTCTTCTCGGGTCCGAGGGCCTCTGGAACCGGACTCCGTCCCATGCTGGGCCGCTCGTTCCTTAAATCGCTGCAGGAATTTTTCCTTGGTCATGCCTTCCGGCAGACGGTCCTTCATGCGCTCCCAGGCTTTTTCGGGATCGCGTTCTCCCATGGGCCGATCCCCCTGTGCGCGGTCGCCATCTGCTTTGGGTTTTCCTCCAGGGGAATTGTGCCTGGGGCCGGCGGCTCCACTCTCCGGCTGCGCAGCCGTGGATTCCGTTCCCGGCAAGGGTTCATTGGGAACTTCCATCACGACCTTGTAGGTGACGACATTTTGCGTGGTGATGGGCTCGAGGCGGATCTGGCTCACCCGCGCCCGGAATTGTTTGTCCTGAAGACTGTCAACGGTGAAGAAGGCATCCTGGCCGACCTTCACGCCCGCGATGTCCGACTCGTCGATGGATGTCTCCACCTTCATTTTGGAAAGATCCTGAGCGATGCTGAACAGGTTGGGCGTGCTGAAACTGGCGGCCACAGTTTGACCCACATCCGCGAGGCGAGCGATGATCACACCGTCCACGGGGGCGGTGATGTTGCAATAGGCCAAGTTCGCCTTGGCCCGCACCAGGGACGCCTTGGCGGATTCCAGGTTCCCGGAGGCCGTCTTCATGGAGGTGGACTTGAGATCCAATTCCGCATCCGAAACCAGTTTTTCGGCAGCCAGGCGCTTGGTGCGTCCGTAATCCAATTTCGCATTATCGTAGGTCGCCTGGGCTCGCTGCAGCGAGGCTTCCGAATCCTTCAGCTGGGCTTCCCAAATGGTGGGATCAATCTGGGCGATGATCTGGCCCTTTTTGACCAGGCTGTTGTAGTCGGCGGAAAGGGAGGAAATGACCCCGGAGACCTGGGTGCCCACGGACACCTGCACCATGGGGCTGACCGTGCCCGTGGCGGTAATGCGCTGGGTGATATTCCCCGTATCCACCTTGACCTGTCGCCACTTGATCTCGTCCTTGGGACGCGTGGCTATGAAAGCTACGCTGCCTCCCACGAGGATGCCCACCGATCCGAGCCCGATCCAGAGATTGCGTTTCATGGCCACACCTCACCGTCCAAAGAACCCACATAAGACTATTTACCTTGCCATACGATGGTGCCGCGGACCATCGGGTTTACGCGCTGAGAGCCGAACTGCCGAATTCAGGGGATGAACTGCACAGAGTCCTGGATGGCACGCAAGGCGAAGCCATCCACCAGCAGGGTCTGGGCGAAACCGGTGGCCAGGGCGAGGAAGCCGCAGACCAGCACGGTCGCTCCTGCGTAGGGCGCAAGCACGCTGGGGCATTCCGCGGTTTCGTTCTCGGCACGTTCGACGGGCTTTTCAAGGAAGAGCGCCACCACCACGCGTAGGTAAAAATACACGGAGACGAGGCTGGCGATCACACCCAGCAGGGCGAGCCCGACATGGCCCGTGTGGATGAGTTCCTTGAAGATCATGTACTTGCCGTAGAAGCCACCCGTGGGCGGGATTCCGGCCAGGGAGAACATGCAGAGCGTCACCGCGATGCCCAGGCCCGGACGCTTCCAGCCGAGGCCCTTGAGGTGTTCGAAGCCGACGCGATCACCCACCAGACCCAGCGCTGTCAGCAGGCCGAAGGCACCCATGTTCATGGCCATGTAAGCGAAGAGGTAGAAGAGCATGCCCGTGTAGGCCTCGGGGGTACCAGCCACGAAACCCAACAGCAGGTAGCCCGCATGGCTGATGCTGGAATAGGCCAGCATGCGCTTGACGCTGGTTTGGGCCAGGGCCGTAAGGTTTCCCACGACCATGGTGAGGGCCGCCACCAGCGCGAGGGCGGCCTGGAGCTTGATGGCCAAGTCTGGGTTGGAGGAAAGTCCGGCGGGGAAAATGCGGATCAAGGCGATGAGCGCCACGCCCTTGGTGGCCACCGACATGAAGGCGGCGATCGGATGCGGTGAGGCCTCATAGGCGTCCGGGGTCCACTGGTGGAAGGGCACGCCGCTGATCTTAAAGAGGAAGCCCGCCGTGAGCAGCGCGGCTCCTGCCAAGGCGATGGGATCGGGATGGGCGGAAAGCTGCCGCCCGAGGGCAGCGATTTCCAGGCTCCCGGTGGCGCCGTAGAGCAGCACGGTGCCCATGAGGAAACAGGCCGACGCCACGGCCCCGGTGATGAAGTACTTCACGCCCCCTTCCAGGGCTTCCGCGCGCTGACGCACGGTGGCCACCAGCGCATAGAGGGGCAGCGACAAGAGTTCGAGGCCGAGGAAGAGCACCATCAGGTTCGTGGTCGAGGCGAAAATGATCATTCCCGTCACGCTGAACATCAGCAGGGAGAGCGTCTCGCCCTTCACCCAGCCTTCCTGGTGGAGGTGATCCCAAAGCTGGAGTACGGTCATGGCGGCCGTCACCAGTACGAGGATGGCCGCGAACTGGGCGAGTGAGTCCATGTGCAGCGGTCCGAAACCTGCCTGCATGCGGGTACCCCAAAGGCGAGTCACATACAGGAAACTGCCCGCGAGCGCGAACAGGGCAATGGCGAACAGGCTGCCCCGAATCCACTTCACGGTCGCCTGATCGCGGTCCAGGCTGGCGAGGGGCAGCAGGCAGGCCGCCATCGCCGGAATGGCCACGGGCATCAGGGCCCCGATTTCACTGGCGCTGAGTGACATCAGTGGGCCTCCTCTGCGTGGGTTTGGGCTGCGGATCCGGGCGCGGGAGGTGGTCCATCGGGCCTCTGGCTCAGGGGCGCAGGGCGCGGGGCAGGGGCCTGGGCATCCACGAGCAGCCTCTTCACGAAGGCCTCAGAGTGGGCTGTGAAGGTCTGGGGGTGCAGTCCCATCCAGAAGATGAGAATGACCACCGGCACCATCACGATGATTTCGCGGGCGTTCAGATCCGCATGGAGATGGCTGGTGCCGCTGCCCTCGTCGGTGTTTTCGGGCCCCCAGAAGACTCGCTTCACCATCCACAGCAGGTAGACGGCACCCAGCAGCACGCCCAGGGTGGCGATGATCGCCAGCGCCCGGCCCCATTGGAAGCCGCTCAGGTAGGTGCCATTGAGGATGAGGAATTCGCCGATGAAGCCGTTGGTGAGCGGCAGGCCGATGCTGGAGAGCGTGACCACCATGAAGAAGAAGGTGAAGATGGGCATCCGCTTGGCCACACCGCCGAAGTCCGCGATCTGGCGGGTATGGGCGCGGTCGTAGAGCATGCCCACCAGCAGGAAGAGCGCGCCGGTGCTGATGCCGTGATTGAGCATCTGGAAGATGGCGCCCTGAGTGCCGAGCACCGTCATGCTCGAGATGCCAAGCACCACGAAGCCCATGTGACTCACCGAGCTGTAGGCCACCAGCTTCTTGATGTCCAGTTGCACCATGGCCACCAGGGCGCCGTACACGATGGCGATGACGGCCAGGATGGCCAGGGGCAGAGCGTAGTGGAGGGCGGCGGCAGGGAAGATGGGCACCGCGAAGCGCAGCAGTCCGTACCCGCCCAGCTTCAGCAGCACGGCCGCCAGAATGACGGAGCCGGCCGTGGGCGCCTCGGTGTGCGCGTCCGGCAGCCAGGTGTGCAGCGGGAAGAGCGGCACCTTGATGGCGAAGGCCAGGGTGAAGGCGAGAAACAGGGTGCACTGGGTCTTGAAGGGCAGTGCCAGCGCCGCCTGGGCCATCAGCACGGGTGCGAAACTGCCCGCCTTCGAGGCGATGTAGAGCAGCGCCACCAGCCACAGTAGCGAGCCCGCCAGCGTGTAGAGCATGAACTTGTTGGCGGCGTACTTCCGGTCCTCGCCGCCCCAGATGCCGATGAGGAAATACATCGGCGGCAGCATGGCTTCCCAGAACACGTAGAAGAGCAGCAGGTCCTGGGCCACCAGTGCGCCCAGGATGGCGCCCTCGAGCATGAGGAAGAGGCCGATCGCCGCACCCGCCCGCTGCTTGAGGCTGTGCCAGGTGCCAAACAGCGTGAGGGGCGCGATGAAGACCGTGAGCAGCACCAGCCAGAAGTTGAGGCCGTCCAGCGCTAGGTGATAGTCCACCGGGAGTCCCACGACGGAGAACCAGGGATGGTGTTCGGCCATCAGGATGCCCACGGAATCCGGGGTCAGCCGAAGCATCTGACAGAGGGCAACGACGAAGAGGCCCAGGGTGCCCAGCAGGCCCAGCAGTTTCACCAGTGGAGCCTGCTTCTCAGGAAAGCAGAGCAGGAAGGCGCCCCAGAGAATCGGCGCGAAGATCAGGAAGCTCAGGAGGTGGGTGTTGATCCAGTTCGTCAGCACATCACACCCCTACTTCAGGAAGATCCAGAGGAGCGCGAGCACCCCCATGGTCATGGCCAGCGTGTAGTTGCGGACACGGCCGGTCTGGAAAAAGGCCACGAAGTCGCCCGCCAGACGGGCCAGGGCGCCGGGCAGATTCACGCCGATGCCATCGATGAAGATCACGTCGAACAGCTTCCACAGCAGATTGCCGAGCCAGCGCGTGGGGCCCAGGAGGAAGCGTTCCAGGCCTTCGTCCACATAGTATTTGTTCTCGACCCAGCGGTGCAGACCCGGCCACTTCGCGGCCCTGGCCTCCGCCAGAGCCAAGCCGTCCTTGTAGCTGAAGAAACCCCAGAGACCCGCGGCGATCGCGAGGCTGGTGGAGACCACCGCAAGGAGCATGGCCGGCCCTTGGTGAACACTGTGGGCGGCATGAACCTGACCATAGGTGAGGCTGGGAGCCAGGAATTTGCCCACAGCGAAATGGCCGCCAAAGGCTTCGGGTACACCCCACCAGCCCGCGAGGAGACTGCCCGTCGCCAGCACCACCAGCGGCGCGGCCATGGTCCAGGGGCTCTCGTGGGCGTGGGCGTAAGCATGCGGGTCGCGAGGCTCGCCCCAGAAAGTGAGTGCCATGAGGCGCCACATGTAGAAGCTGGTGAGGCAGGCGCCCACCAGACCCATGCCCCAGAGCACCGGGCTCTTGAGATACGCGAGGTAGAGGATCTCGTCCTTGCTGAAAAAGCCCGAGAAACCGGGGAAGCCCATGATTGCGAACGTGGCGATGAGCATGGTCCAGAAGGTGATGGGCAGTTTGTTTTTCAGGCCGCCCATCTTGAAGAGATCCTGCTCATGCAGGGCATGAATCACGCTGCCCGCGCCGAGGAAGAGCAGGGCCTTGAACCAGGCGTGGGTGAAGACATGGAAGAAGCCCGCCGCGAAGCCCGCCGCGCCCAGGCCCAGGAACATGTAGCCGAGCTGGGAGACGGTGGAGTAAGCCAGGACCTTCTTGATGTCCCGTTGACAGAGGCCGATGGTGGCGGCGAAAAGGGCCGTGGCGCCACCCACCCACGCGATGGTGGTGAGCGTGATGGGGGCCAACTGGAAGAGCGGTGCCAGGCGGCAGATCAGGAAGATGCCGGCGGTCACCATGGTGGCGGCGTGGATCAGGGCACTGACGGGCGTGGGGCCCGCCATGGCGTCCGGCAGCCAAACATAGAGTGGCAGTTGGGCGCTTTTGCCCGTGGCGCCCACGAACATCATCAGGGTGGCGAAGGTGATCACGCCGAAGCCAACCTCGGGGCTCAGATGGCCGGATCTGAGCAGGAGTTCGCCCACCGTCAGGGTGCCGAAGTGCGCGAAGAGCGCCATCATGCCGATGGCCATGCCCAGGTCCCCCACGCGGTTCGTGAGAAAGGCCTTGAGGCCGGCCGCCGGCGCGTAGTCGGTCTCGTAGTAGAAGCCGATCAGCAGGTAGGAGCAAAGCCCCACGCCCTCCCAACCGACGAACAGCAGCGGCAGGCTGGAGCCCAGCACCAGCGTGAGCATGAAGAAGACGAACAGATTGAGGTAGGCGAAGTAGCGGGCGAAGCCTTCGTCCTCCCACATGTAGCCTACGGAGTAAAGATGAATGAGCGCGCCGATGCCCGAAACCACCAGGGCCATGATGCAGGAGAGAGGGTCGAAGACCAGTCCCATGGGCACCCTAAGCGTGTCCACGGCCATCCATTCGAAGCTGGTGAGTTCGATGCGGCAGCCCGGTGCGACCTGCATGGCGAAGAAGGCCGACAGGGCGAGCGCGAAGGAGGCGGCCACGAGGCCCACGCCCAGGATGGCAACTCCATATTTGCCGATTCGCTTGCCCGCCAGGCCGATGAGAGCGGCACCGAAGAGCGGCAGGAGCGGGATGAGCCAGTAGAGCGTATGCATCAGGTCCTCACTGCTTCAGCGTGTCGGCGCGGTCGGAGTCGGTGGTCTGCCGATGCCTGAAGAGGGCCACCACGAGCGCGAGTCCCACGGCGGCTTCGCAGGCCGCCACGGCGATGATGAAGAGGTAGAAGGCGGTGCCCTGCACATCGCCGCCCCGGTACCGTGCGAAGGCCAGCAGCGCCACATTGGCCGCGTTCAGCATCAGTTCCACTCCCATGAACTGCATGAGCAGGCTGCGCCGGATCAGCACCGTGGCCAAGCCGATGACGAAGAGCAGGAGCGCCAGGAAGATGTAGGCCTGGAGGCTGCCGTGAAGGAGGGCTTGGGTCGCGGTCATCTACAGCTCCCGCTTCACGAGGCTGACGGCGGCGATCATGGCGGCCAGGAGCAGCAGGCCCACGACCTCGAAGGCGAAGAGATGTTCCTTGAACAGGTAGGTGCCCAGGCGCTGCAGAGTCATGGGATCGACGTTGGGTTCGG
>CAIPUA010000262.1 GCA_903868115.1 uncultured Holophagaceae bacterium | reverse complement strand
CTTGGCGCCGGCTGCCTCAAGCTTTTCCTTGATCTTGGCGGCCTCGTCCTTGGTGACGCCTTCCTTGACAACCTTGGGGGCGCCGTCCACCAGGTCCTTAGCCTCTTTGAGGCCGAGACCGGAGACGATCTCGCGGACGGCCTTGATGACATTCAGTTTGTTGGCGCCGGTTTCGGTGAGTTCGACATTGAACTCGGTCTGCTCCTCGACGACGGCGGCGGGAGCGGCACCGCCGCCCACAGCGACGGCAGCGGCGGAGACGCCGAAGCGCTCTTCAAGAGCCTTGACCAGACTGGCCAGCTCAAGAACGGTCATGGATTCGATTTCCTGGATCAACTGATCGGCGGTGAGAGCCATGGGGGTACTCCTCTCGGAATTGAGTTCAGGGTTGAGGTGAAGCGACCTAAGCCAAGCAACGCTTTGCTACGCCGCGCCTTCCTTCTGCTGCCGGATTTGGTCCAACGCAATGGCCAAGCCGGAGACAGGGTATTGCATGAGGTAGAGCAGCTTGCTAATCAGCACGTCGCGGCTCGGCAGGGCGGCGATGGCCTGGAACTCCTGGACCGAGACGGTCTTCCCGTCAAGGATGGCGCCCTTGAAACTGGCCGCCGGATTATCCTTCAGGAAGGTGCTGACGGCCTTGGCGAGAGAGACGATGTCGCCTTCGCTGGTCGCGACGGCCGTGGAGCCCTTGAAGTGCGGGGTGAGGACCTCGAAGGGAGTCTCCCGCACGGCCAAGCGCAGTAGGGTGTTTTTGGAGACCCGGTAGTGGGCCTTGCTCTCGCGAATGTTTTTTCGGAAGGCTGTGTCCTTGACTACGGTGAGGCCTTTGAAGCCCAGCACCACCGCGGATTTTGCAGCGGTGAACGTACCCTTTAGGAGGGTCACTTCTTGATGCTTCTGTTCACGTTCCATGCTCCGCCTCACTTCTCAACAATGCTGGTGGACACGGTCACGCTGGGGCCCATTGTCGAGGCCATGTGGATGGCCTTGACATACTTGCCCTTGGCCGCGGAAGGCTTGGCCTTGTGCACGGCGTCGATGAGTGCACGGGCGTTTTCCGCCAGCTTCTCGACCCCGAAGGACAGCTTGCCCACGCCAGCGTGGATAATGCCGGTCTTGTCAACGCGGTATTCCACCTTGCCGGCCTTGATCTCCTTGATGGCCTTGGCCACGTCGAAGGTCACCGTTCCCGTCTTGGGGTTCGGCATGAGGCCTCGGGGACCGAGCACTTTGCCAAGGCGACCGACGCCCTTCATCATGTCAGGCGTCGCCACAAGGGCGTCGAAATCCAGGAAACCGCCCGCGATGCGTTCAACAAGATCATCGCCACCGACGATCTCCGCACCGACGGCCTCCGCCTCCTTGATCTTTTCGCCACCAGCGATGACAGCCACGCGCATCGTCTTGCCCGTTCCGTGGGGCAGGACGAGGGTACCGCGAACCATCTGGTCCGCGTGGCGGGGGTCAACACCAAGCCTCATGTGCACTTCAACCGTCTCATCGAACTTGGCGAACGCCAGATCCTTGATGACCGTGAGGGCCTCATTGAGGTCATATGGGCGATCCTCGATCTTGGAGGCGGCGGCCCGGTACTTCTTGCCAGGTTTTGCCATAACTACTCCTCTTCGGCAGATCTCCCGCGATAACGGCCGCGGTTGCCGGGAGTTCCGCACGCTGCGGTCCTCCGTGAAAAACCGTTCAATTAGTCAACGATCTCGACACCCATGGAGCGCGCCGAACCTGCGATGGAGCGCATGGCAGACTCAAGACTTCCTGCATTGAGATCGGGCATCTTAGCCTTGGCGATCTCTTCAAGCTGCTGGTGGGTGAGTTTGCCAACTTTTTGCTTGTTTGGAGTCGGGCTGCCCTTGTCGAGGCCGAGCTTCTTCTTGATGAGGACGGCAGCGGGAGGCGTCTTCAGGATGAAACTGAAACTGCGGTCGCCGAAGACGGTGATCACCACCGGGACGATGGTGCCCTTTTCTACAGCGCCAACGGATTTCGCATTGAACTGCTTCACGAATTCCATGATGTTGACGCCGTGCTGGCCGAGGGCCGGACCCACGGGCGGAGCCGGCGTGGCTTCGCCCGCCGGGAGTTGGAGCTTGATGTATCCAGTGATTTTCTTCGCCATGTTCGTCTTCCTTTCCCGCAGCGGATTCCGGCAAATGCCGGCGACTGCTGCCTTTAAGAGAATGCGGCAGGATTACCGCAAGCCTGGTTTTGTTTTTCCCTTTTTTGAAAAGCGCCTTTACCGCTTTTCAACCTGAATGAAATCGAGCTCTACCGAAGTGCTACGCCCGAAGACGGTAACCATCACCTTGATGGTGGATCGCTCTTCGTGGATCTCGTCCACGTCCCCTTCAAAATTGGCGAAGGGGCCGTCTATGATACGGATCTTTTCGCCTTTTTCAAAGTGGAATTTGGGCTTGGGGCGCTCCTGCGTCTCTTCGGTGTGGTTCATGATCTGTCGGACTTCTTCGTCCGTGAGCGGAGTCGGCCGTTTTTTGTTGGCGCCAACGAAGCTCGTCACCTTGGGTGTATTGCGGACCAGATGCCAATCGGCATCCTCCATCTCGCAGCCTGAACCCTTCTTGGTGACGGCTATCTGCACAAGCAGATAGCCAGGGAAGGACTTTCGCTTCTTGAGGACGCGTTCCTTCTTTCCGCTCTTCGCATCGACCCGCATTTCCTCGTAAGTTTCTTCAGGGATCTGGATGTCACCAAAGAATGCGTCCCGGGCTTCCATCTTGATGCGCTGCCGCAGGCTCTCCATGACCTTGGCCTCGTAGCCCGAGTAGGTGTGGATGATAAACCAGGCCAATGTTTGTTCAGCAACGGCCTCGACCGAGGTCGGGACCTGTTGGGTGCCGATGAGATCAGTCATGGCGTCCTCCGGGCCTAGTGATGAGGGAGGATGAAACTCATCCCCCAGGAAATAAGCCGATCCGCGCCGTAAAGGAAGGCGCCCACAAATACGGAGACCACGACGACGGCTCCCGTGGAGCTCATCACCTTCTCCTTGCTAGGCCAGTCCACGCGGTTGAGTTCGGCCAGGAGGTCTTTCGTTTGCTGCTTGATGGTCGTGATCAAGAATTACCCCCTCCTCGGATGGGCTTTCAATAAACCGGCCCCAGCACGAAGGGCCGGGGCCGAAACGAAGTGGCAGGGGAGACAGGGGTCGAACCTGCGACCTGCGGATTTGGAGTCCGCTGCTCTGCCAGCTGAGCTACTCCCCTACTGTCCAGAGGCCGGGACGCCGGACCACGCGATGAAAGCGAGGCCGGGCGATCGACTCACTTCGCTTCACGGTGGGGCTTGTGGCCGCCGCAGAACCGACAGAATTTCTTGAATTCAAGTTTGCCGGTGGTGGTCTTCTTGTTCTTGGTGGTGCTGTAGTTCTTGCGTTTACATTCGGTGCACTGCAGATGAACAATATCTCGCATATCGGATCCTTGTTACTCGATGACTTCGTCGACGCGGCCGGAGCCAACGGTGCGGCCGCCTTCGCGGATGGCGAACTTGAGACCCTTTTCCATCGCGACAGGGCAGATGAGTTCCACTGTCAGGGTGACATTGTCGCCAGGCAAGACCATCTCGCGACCGGCCTCGAGCGTGATGGAGCCGGTTACATCCGTGGTCCGGAAGAAAAACTGCGGGCGATATTTGTTGAAGAAAGGCGTGTGACGACCCCCCTCTTCCTTGTTCAGAACATAGACCGCCGCGGTGAATTTGAAGTGGGGCTTGATGCTGCCGGGCTTAGCGAGTACCTGACCACGTTCCACATCCTTGCGCTCAACGCCACGGAGCAGAATGCCGGCGTTATCGCCCGCTTCACCCTGGTCGAGGAGCTTCTTGAACATCTCGACGCCGGTAACGACCTTCTTTACGGTCGGCTTGATGCCAACGATTTCGATTTCTTCGCCCACCTTGACCACGCCCGCCTCGATGCGGCCGGTAACAACCGTGCCGCGGCCCGTGATGGTGAACACGTCCTCGATGGGCATCAGGAAGGGCTTGTCCTTGGGACGAGCAGGTTGAGGAATGTAGCTGTCCACGGCATCCATGAGTTCCATGATGCACGCAGTCTCGGGCGCCGCAGGGTCACCGGAGTCCATGGCCAGCTTGGCTGAGCCACGCACGATGGGAATATCGTCGCCAGGAAAGCCGTACGAGGTCAGCATCTCGCGAAGCTCCATTTCGACCAAGTCGGTCAATTCGGGATCCGCGATATCGATCTTGTTCATGAAGACCACGATGGAGGGCACGCCGACCTGACGGGCCAGCAAGATGTGCTCTTTGGTCTGAGGCATGGGGCCGTCGGTGGCGGCGACCACGAGGATCGCGCCGTCCATCTGGGCTGCGCCGGTAATCATGTTCTTGATGTAGTCCGCGTGGCCTGGGCAGTCCACATGCGCATAATGGCGGAGCTTGGTTTGGTACTCGACGTGGGCGGTATTGATCGTGATCCCACGAGCCTTTTCCTCGGGAGCGGAATCGATCTGGTCATAGGACTTCACGGCACCACCATGAAGCTTGGACAGGATCATGGTGATGGCGGCCGTCAATGTGGTCTTGCCATGGTCCACGTGACCAATGGTGCCGATGTTGACGTGCGGCTTCGAACGATCAAATTTCTCCTTGGCCACGATTGCCTCCTGAGGTGGGTGTGATGAGATGAACTTGCGGTGCGAGAAAACGGTGGAGCCCACAGCCGGGATTGAACCGGCGACCTCGTCCTTACCAAGGACGCGCTCTGCCACTGAGCTATATGGGCATTGAAGCTCTGGAGCGGGAAACGGGGTTCGAACCCGCGACATTCAGCTTGGAAGGCTGACGCTCTACCAACTGAGCTATTCCCGCGTGATCACCAGCCTTCCTCGAAAGGACTGGGGGGGGTGGTGCCGAGAGAAGGATTCGAACCTCCGTAACGCGTTGCGTGGCAGATTTACAGTCTGCTGCCATTAACCACTCGGCCATCTCGGCATTTTCTTGAGTTGTCAAATCTCCCGGTCGGGGGCTCTGCGGGGCAAGGCTTTCCTGACAGGGAATTGGGAAGATATCACGCACACCGTTCGGCCACAACAGGAAAGATTCAGCGACTTGCTTCAGCACGCATCGCCAGTACCCGAAAAAGCATCACCGAGGCCGCCGCAGAAACATTCAGGCTCTCGATCCCACCCGGCATTGGGATGCGGAGTAGAGCATCGCAATTCTCGGCGATCTTCTGGTGCAGGCCTTCACCTTCCGAGCCCACCACCAACACCGTGGCGCGATCAAAGGGCTCGCGGAGGTAATCCGTGCTCTTCGGTCCGGCCGCCAATCCAAAGATCCAGGCTACGGCTTCCTTGAGTTCCTCCAGAGCGCGACCGAGGTTTACCACACGCACCAGCGCGACCCTGCCCGCAGTCCCGGCACTGGCGCGGACCACCGTCTCGTTTACCTGAGCGCTGCGCCGCTCGGGAAAGACGACTCCGTCCACATCCGCCGCGGCCGCCGACCGCAGGATCGCTCCGAAATTGTGCGGATCCGTCACCCCGTCCAGGACCAGGACCAGCGCGTTATTCCCGCGTTCCCGCACTCGGTCCAGCAGGTTCTCCAGGGAGTCCAACCGCAGGGCCCCGCCCTCGCCCAACACGCCTTGATGGCGTTGCCCCTCGGCCCTGCGATCCAGGATGTCCGTGGGCTCCCGATGCACGGTTACTCCTGCGGTTCGCGCTTCCGTGCGGAGCTTGGCGGAGCGGTCCCAGGCTGTTGGGGCGATGCGGAGGACCTGCAGCTCTCCCAGCGCCAGAGCCTCTTCGCAGGCGTGCGGGCCAAGAAAGCGCATCGCAGGTCAGAAGCTCCGCTTGAAACCGATGGACCAGAGGTGCCCCATGCCTTCCACACGGGTCTTGGTGCCGACAGTCCGGTAGCCTGCGCTATCCCAGGCGCCTTCGAGCGTCACGCTATCGATGTCGAGGTTCTGACGAAATTGGTACCCCGCGTTCAACTCGCCACCCCATATGCGGTAGCCCGCGCCGATGGAAAAGGCCGCGGTTCGCGGTCCTGAAATGAGCGGGTTGACATTGCTGTCGGCCTGGAGCGCGGGGTCGAGGCTGGCGCCGACCCGGAGAGTCCAGAGGCGGCCAAGGAGGGCTTCCCCCATGGCGCTTGCGCCAAACCCACTGCGGTAACCTCCGGGCAGTTGTGTCCCCACCATCCCGCTGGGGGTGTTCATCGTGGGCGAAGAGGGCAATTCCAGGCTGGAACCCGCGACATGGTAGACATCCAATTCCCAGGTCACGAACTGGTTGAAGCGGTGCCGCACGCCGATACGGGTCTTCCCCGGCAACACCATCCGACGGGAACCAGGCTCGAACTGGAGGCGGGCCAGAGTGGCCGCCTCCGCGACTTCAATCATGTTTGGTGGCGAACTGAATCCATCATTACCAAGGAACACGGGCTGATCCGCCCTCTGGCTCGCACTGAGGCTCAGGTTACCCTGCAAGGCTGCCTGATAGGCACCCGCGACAGTCCACCGGGGATTAATGGCCCAGCGGAAACCGAGAGAAAAGGCAGGCACGGTGGCGGTACCCTCTTGTTGCGCCCCCACCTCGACCAGGGCCAGGGAGGCATTCGTGACACTCGGCGGCAGCGCGGAATTCGTGAGCACTTGGGTACGCAGGTTGACGCTGGAGGCATAGGAAAGACGGGCCATACCAAGCCCCGCGCCGATGGAGAAATTTGGCTGGAAGGCCCAGGCCGCCTGAAATTCCAACCGCTCCGCCTTCAGGTCGATGCTCCGGCCCAGGAATCGAATGGTGCTCTCGCGAGACACCTCCCCGTGGCGAAGGAAGGGCTCGTCCAGTTTGATCCCGAAGGAGAGGCGGTCGCTGGACTTCCAGGCGCCCCCAAGGGAAACCAGAGTCCGGTTCCGATCGCTGGTAAAAAGGCCCCGCAGGTTGGACTGCAGCGTGGTCTGGGCTGAGGCGAGGTCCATGCCGAGTCCCACGAAGCCGCTGGAGGTATCGCGGAGGGTTACGAGCAGCGCAGGGTTGAGTGAGGATGCCTCCAGGCTTTGCCCGTAGGCCACGCCGGTGCCGCTGCGGGCGATCCCTACCGGGTCGGAGGCCGGGAGCCAGAGGCTCTGGGCAGCCAGGGGTCCCGAAAGCCCTGCCACGAGGCCCGCCAGGCCGGTTCCCAACCATCTATTCAAACGCGCCATGCTCCAACCTCCGAAAAGGGTCCGCTTCCCAAATGACGCGGAGGCCCCACAGGTTCAATACCTAACCCCCAGGATGGCCGAAGGGACCCCGGTCACCAAGGGGCTATTCTCGAAGGATGTCGACCACACGACCTCCTATCGGCATCGCCGCCCGCCTGGGCTGGGTTTCCTTTCTCAATGACTGTTCCAGTGAAGTCCTTGCCCGGGTCCTGCCCCTGCACCTCACGCTGACCCTCGGCGCCAGCCCCGCCTTCGTTGGCGTCATCGAAGGCTTAGCCGAAAGCGTCGCGGTGCTGCTGAAGAGCCTCTCTGGCTGGCTCTCGGATCGGCACGCCAGCCGGAAGGGCTTCGTGGTGGGCGGCTACGCACTTTCTGTGGCCGCGCGGGCTTGCTATCTGGCGGCCTTCTCTCCAGCCCTGCTTGGTCTATCCCGGGTCTTGGACCGCGTGGGCAAGGGTCTGCGCGGCGCTCCCCGCGACGCCATGGTAGCCGATGCCGCAGCCTCGGGCCGCGCGGGCCGGGACTTCGGCCTCACCCGCTTCCTCGACACCCTGGGATCCATGGCGGGTCTCGGTCTCGTCCTGTTGCTGGGCGTGGGACTCGGTCCCCTGAACGCCACGACCTTCCGCCTCTGTGCCTGGATCGCTCTGCCCCTGGGCCTCGCCACCCTAGTCCTGCTCGTGTTCTGGGTTCCCGGGATTCCCCGCTCCACGCGCACCTCCCGCCGCCTGGACTGGCACATTCCCAAATGCATCCGGGGCTATCTGCCCATCGTGTTCCTCTTTGGGTTGGCCAATTCCAGCGATGCCTTCTTGGTCATCAAGGCGAAGCAGGCAGGCTTCGGCTTTCGGGAAATTCTGGGCCTGTTTCTGGTGTTCAATGCACTCGCCGCGCTACTCGCCGTGCCCATCGGGAGGCTGTCCGACCGTTTCGGGCGGGTGCGCTTTCTGGCCCTGGGCTGGACCGTTTACGCGATCGCCTACGCTGTGATGGGGCTCGCCATGACCCGCACTCCCTTTGCCTTGGCCCTGCTCGGCTATGGCGCCTTCTATGGCCTTACTGAAGGGGTGGAGAAGGCGCTACTGGCTGACCTGCTCCCCGCCGAACAGCGCGGCACCGGTTTTGGCGCCTTCCAGACCGCCCTGGGGCTGGCCGCGCTCCTGGCCAGTCCCTTGATGGGCCTCATGGTGACCCGGTTCGGCACCACCTTCGCCTTCCTGGTGACGGGCGGCACCGCTCTCCTGGCCATGGTATCGCTGGTGACATGGGCCGGCATGAGGCGGAAGACTCCTCTCCTCCAGATCCTTTGACATTAGGGGTCTTACCGGCAACAGCGCCCGCTGTCGGATTCGGTCTGTCAGACTGTCCCGGCGATAATTGGAGATTCCATGAGCGATGTCATTGCCCTCAATCCGAACAAACTCGTGCGTGCGCTGGGGAAGCCCGCGGCCGAATTCACCCAGCAGGACATCATTCGGTTCATCGAACAAAACGATATCCGGATGCTCAATTTCCGCTATGTGGCAGGTGATGGCCGCCTCAAGAAGCTGAACTTCGTCATCAACAGCCGCGCCCATCTGGACAAGGTGCTCTCCATGGGCGAGCGGGTGGATGGCTCCAGCCTCTTCCCCTTCGTCTCTGCCGAGTCCAGTGATCTCTACGTGGTGCCCCGATACCGCACGGCCTTCGTGAATCCCTTCAGCGAAGTACCGACGCTCGACTTCATCTGCTCCTTCTACAACAACCAGGGCAAGCCCTTGGAAAGCGCGCCGGAATACATTCTGCGCAAGGCCCAGCGCGAACTGAAGGCCAAGACCGGCTGCACGCTGGAAGCGCTTGGCGAGTTGGAGTACTACCTCTTTTCTGAAGTGGACCGGATCTATCCCATCGTGGAACAGAAGGGCTATCACGAATCCCATCCCTTCTCGAAGTGGGGCCTGGTGCGCCGCGAGGCGATGCAGGTCATCAGCGAGATGGGCGGAAAAATCAAGTACGGCCATGCCGAGGTGGGCAACATCATCGCCGGGGATCTGGAGATGGTGCAGCACGAGATCGAGTTCCTGCCCGTGCCCATCGAGGACGCGGCCGATCAGTTGGTGACGGCCAAGTGGGCCCTCCGGGAAGTCGCCTACAAGCATGGACTCGAAGTCAGCTTCGCCCCCAAGATCATCGTGGGCCACGCCGGCAGCGGCCTCCATGTTCACAGCCGTCTCGTCCGGGACGGCGTCAACCTCATGGCTGACGAAAACGGCCTGACCGACACCGCCAAGAAGGTGATCGCAGGTTACCTAATGTGCTCGGAATCGCTCACGGCCTTCGGCAACACCGTGCCCACTTCCTTCCTGCGCCTGGTGCCCCACCAGGAAGCGCCCACGAGCATCTGTTGGGGCGACCGCAACCGCTCCGTGCTGGTGCGCGTGCCTCTAGGCTGGGTAGGCGTCGGCGACAAGATGCTGCGGGATGCCAACCCCCTCGAAGCCCCGGGAACGGGAAGCTTCGAGAACAATCAGACCGTGGAAATTCGCAGCCCCGATGGCAGCGCCAATGTCCACCTGCTCCTGGCCGGCCTGGCCGTGGCCGCGCGCTTTGGCCTGGAACACCCCGAGGCGCTGAAGATCGCCGAACAGCTCTATGTCCGCGCGGACGCGACGAAGGTGCCGGGACTCAAGCAGCTCCCCTCCTCCTGTTTCGAAGCCGCCGATTGCCTCAAGCGCGACCGAGTCCGCTACGAAGAAGGCGGCGTCTTCCCGGCCGGGCTCATCGATTCTCTGGTGAAAAATCTCCAGGCCTTTGACGACCTGAACATGAGCGAGAAACTATTCGGCAACGCAGACTCGCTGAAGATGCTCGTAAACAGGCACCTGCACTGCGGTTAAGGCATTTCATTCTTTCAAAACAGAACTCAGATCAGCGGTGCCAGCAACTCCCGATAGACCGGCATGGGCCACAGGTAGGCGGCACAATCCTTCTCGGCCTGGTCCAGCAGCTCTCGGAGCGCTTCCTGGGCCTGTTTCACGGTGGTTCCATAGGCCTTCGTGCAGGCATGGAGGTCGTCCACTGACTCAGCGCGGACCATGGCCGCCTTGAGGGCTACCAAGTGTTCCTGAGCCTCTCCGACCAGGAGCGTCTGCCCCTTCAGAGCGTTCTTCAGGGCTTCGGGAACATCGATCCCGGCTGCTCCCAGCTTCACGAGCGTATCCGCGCGCAGGCGAAGATCCTCCAGGAGGGCTGGCAGCACCAACGTCTCGGCCATTTCCCGCAGCACCTGGGCCTCGATGGACAGGGCCTTCTGGTACTGCTCGTGGCGGATGTGAATCCGTGAATCGTATTCCTCGGGCGTGAAAATGCCGGTCCGGGTGAACACTTCCTTGGCGGTGGCTTCCTCGAAGATGTGGAGCGCGGCCACGGCGTCTCGGGCGTGGGGTAGTCCTCGCCCCTCGGCCTCGACCTTCCATTCTTCCGCATAGCCATTGCCTTCGAAGCGGATGCACTTGGTCTCAGTCACCGCCTTGCGCACCACGGCGAGGACAGCCGCGGCCGTCTCCTTGCCGGTGGCGATCTCGTGCTCGAGTTGACTCGTCAGCCAGTCCAGCGCCTCGGCCACCGCAGCGTTGATGACCGTCAGAGGGAAGGCGATGGGCTGGCTGCTGCCTACGGCCCGGAATTCGAACTTGTTGCCGGTGAAGGCGAAGGGGCTCGTGCGGTTGCGATCCGTCGCATCCTTCTCCAACTGGGGCAGGCTGGCCAGTCCGAAGTCCAGGATGCGCTGCTCGCTGGCATCGGCCACATCACCGCGCTCAATGGCGTCGAGCACACAGCTGAGCTGGCGGCCGAGAAAGACACTCATGATGGCCGGTGGCGCCTCGTTGGCACCCAGGCGGTGATCGTTGCCCGCGCTGGCGATGGCGGCCCGGAGGAGGCCCCCATGACGGTGGATGGCCTTCAGGGTGGCGGCCAAAAAGAACAGGAATTGTAGGTTCTGTTCGGGAGTGCGGCCGGGCTCCAATAGGTTCTGCCCCCCGTCCGTAGCTAGGCTCCAGTTCACATGTTTGCCACTACCGTTGACGCCAGCGAAGGGTTTTTCATGCAGGAGGCACATCAGGCCGTGCTTCTCGGCCACTCGCTTGAGGATTTCCATCAGTAGCTGGTTGTGGTCGCTGGCGAGGTTGGCGGGTTCGTAGATGGGCGCGATCTCGAACTGATTGGGGGCCACTTCGTTGTGGCGGGTTTTGGCGGGAATGCCCACCTTGAAACATTCCACCTCGACTTCCTGCATGAAGCCCAGGACGCGGTCCTTGATGGAACCGAAGTAGTGGTCCTCGAGTTCCTGGCCTTTGGGTGGCCGCGCGCCCTGGAGGCTGCGGCTGGCGAAGAGCAGATCGGGGCGCTTCTGGGCCAGGTTGTGGTCCACCAGGAAATACTCCTGTTCGGCGCCGCACTGGGCTGCCACGCGGCTGGCGGTTCCGCCAAAGTGGGCGAGTGCGGCCAGAGCCGCCCTGTTGACGGCATCCATTGACCTGAGCAGCGGGACTTTATGGTCCAGGGCCTCCCCGTGATAGCCCACGAAGGCCGTTGGGATGCAGAGGGTCTTGCCGCCGGGGCCTTCGATGATGAAGGCCGGGCTTGCGGGATCCCAGGCCGTGTAGCCGCGGGCCTCGAAGGTGGCCCGCAGGCCGCCGCTAGGAAAAGAAGAAGCGTCCGGCTCGCCCCGGATGAGTTGGGAGCCACTGAAGCGCTCAATGACCGAGCCGGGTTCGTCCCAGGTGATGAAGGCGTCGTGTTTCTCTGCCGTGGCGCCGGTCATGGGCAGGAACCAGTGCGTGAAGTGTGTGGCCCCCTTCTCCATGGCCCATTCCTTCATGGCGTGGGCAACAGAGCGGGCCACCTCCGGCGAGAGCGGCTCACCCGTGCGATGGGCATTCCGGAAGGCCTTGTAGACATCCTTCGGGAGTTTCTCCTTCATGGCCCGATCGTTGAAAGTATTGCAGCCGAAGTAGCTGCTTACTTTTGTCTGGGCCAAATGACAGGTTCCGTTGGGCGACGGGATCGAGGTCATGGGGGCCTCCTTCGAAACGGTGAAAAAGAAAAACCACCACAGGCTCTTGGGGCCAGTGATGGACGCTCTGAACCTTGGTTCTTTCGATGACTAGCCTAACAGAGCGTGACGAAGATCACAAGTCCGGAAGGCAGATTTCCAGCAAGCTCGCGCCTGACTGACAGTCCTGCCGGGGCGTAAACTGCTCCCATGGATGCAGCGCCCTATTTCCCTGATCTCGAGAGCATTGACCCAAGCCTGAACCTCCTCGACGAGATCCAGAGGCTTCGCGAGACCCGGAAGGCCGTGCTCCTCGCCCACTATTACCAAGAGCCCGAGATCCAGGATCTCGCGGACTTCGTGGGGGACAGCCTCCAGTTGAGCCAGGCGGCCGCGAAGACGGACGCCGATGTAATCGTGTTCTGCGGTGTTCATTTCATGGCGGAGACGGCCAAGATCCTGAGCCCCAGGAAGACCGTCGTGATTCCCGATCTGGATGCGGGTTGCAGTCTGGCGGATCGCTGCCCGGCCAAGATCTTCGAAGCATGGCTGAAGTCATATCCCGACCATGAGGTGGTCAGTTACATCAACTGCTCCGCAGGCGTGAAGGCCCTATCCACAGTGATCTGCACCAGTTCCAACGCCGTGCGCGTGGTGGAGAGCCTGCCGCAGGGGAAACCCATCGTCTTCGCCCCGGATCGCCACCTGGGGCAGTGGGTGAGAGCTCAAACGGGCCGCGACATGGTGCTCTGGCCCGGCTTCTGCATCGTCCACGAACAGTTCACCGCCAAGCGGGTGGCCATCCTGATGGCGAAGTATCCGGACGCGCAACTCATCGTGCATCCCGAATGCGAAGCCACAGTCACCCGCATGGCGGATTTCGTGGGCAGCACAGCCGCCCTGCTGAAATATGTGCAGGAACGGCCTGAATTGCGCTTTCTCGTGGGCACGGAGGCCGGCATTCTCCATCAGATGCACAAGGCCCGTCCAGAGGCCGAACTCATTCCCATCCCCGCCGACAACGGGTGCAACTGTTCGCTTTGCCCGTACATGAAGCTGAACTCCGTTGAAAAGCTGTACCTCTGCCTGCGCGACCTCCAGCCTGCTATCACCCTGGACGAGGGCGTTCGCCAGAGGGCCCTGAAGCCCCTGGAGCGCATGCTGGCCCTGGGGTAGGCCCGGGCAGACAGCAGCAACGAGCATATGGACGACGCCTTGGTCGACGATTACCATGATGATTGACGATACCGTCGACCAAAACCAGGGGGGCCTCACCCGCAACATCCCGGCCTTCGCCCGCTTCGATCGACACCCGGAAACCCGGCTTGGCCCTTCACTACTGGCGAAACACCTCCCCGTTCGAGGTGGATTTCATCCTGGGCGACCATACGGCTATCGATGTCAAAGCCACCAGCAGCGTCTCCTCTCGGGACCTGAAGGGGCTGAAGGCCCTGGCGGAGGAGGGCTGCATGAAGCGCCTCATCCTCGTCTGCCAAGAGGCAACCCCCAAGAGGATCGGAGATATCCTCGTGCTCCCGACACAGGAGTTCCTGGGCCAGTTCTGGTCCGATACCTTCGTGGAGTCGGGGCCACGGCTTTAACGGTCGTTGTCGGCTGGCGGTCTGCTCTTCCCAAGGAAGGGGAACGAAACGGTAGAGTCACCCCAGAATCACAAAGCAAAAGGCCCCGATCGCGTCGGGGCCTAAATGAGTTGATCTTTTGGTGCCTGGAGGCGGAATCGAACCGTCGACACATGGATTTTCAGTCCATTGCTCTACCAACTGAGCTACCCAGGCGGGAACAGACAGACTATCAGGGATCCGCGCATTTTCAAGTGCGGTGCCAGGGGCGATTGGGGCATCCTTGAAGGTTCGGAGTGACGACGCATGGCAGCCAAAAACAAGAGCAAAGAAATCCAGGTCCAGAAGCCGGCCCAGAGCCTGCAGGCATTCCAGCAGAAGCTGGCCAGCGGGGAGGATCCCCAGACCACCTTTCTCAAGCCCCTGCTCATTGGCGCGGGGATCGTGGCCACGCTGGTGATTGGCGGCTTCGGTTTTTCGGCCTGGCGCGGGAGCGTTCTCGAGAAACACGAAGCGGCCGTCGCCGAATTCCTCGTGGAGGTGCAGGGTGACGGCGTGACAGCCGTGCCCCCGGCGGAACTGGAAAAGCGCATGCGAGCGAACCTGCCTCGGCTGGAAGCCTTCGCGAAGGCCGCCCCTGGCGCGGCGACCGTCAACACCAAGGGCCTTTTAGCCTCGTGGCACCTGCAGTTGGAGGGGAAAGCGCCCCAACTTCCCGTGGCTTCCGATCCCTGGGCCATCCTGCGCGTGGCCCAGCGACAGCTTGCCCTCGGCCAGGCCGACGAGGTTGCATCCACCCTGAAGACCCTCCGGAATTCCGCCAAGCCGGATGTGCCCTGGGCGCCGCTCTACTGGGGCACTCTCCTGGATCTGCACCGCCTGAAGGGTGATCGGGACCAGGCCTGGAAGGATTTCGCCGACTACAAAGCCCTGTTCAAGGAGCGTGCCGATGCTTCCTTCGAAAAGGTTCTAGCCAGCATCTGAATGCCGGTTCGTTTCGTCAGCCTCTGGGGGCTTCCATGCGCATGTACGATCTGATCTACACCAAGAAGATGGGCGGTTCGCTCACGCCTGAGCAGATCGCGTTCTGGGTGAAGGGCGCCGCCTTGGGCAGCGTCCCCGACGAGCAGAGCGCGGCGCTCCTGATGGCCATCTGCTGGCGCGGCATGAACACCGAGGAGACCCTGGCGCTCACGCTGAACATGCGCGACTCCGGCGACCGCGTCGATCTCACCGGGATCCCTGGCGTGAAAGTGGACAAGCACAGCACCGGTGGCGTGGGCGACAAGACCACCCTGATTCTCGGTCCCATTGTGGCCGCCTGCGGCGTGCCTTGCGCGATGTTCAGCGGCCGCGGCCTTGGCCACACCGGCGGTACCGTGGACAAGTATGCAGCCGTGCCTGGCCTCAAGGTCGAACTGAGCATCGAGCAGTTCAAGGAGAGCCTCCGTGCGACGGGTTTTGCTAACAGCGCCCAGACCGGTGACATCTGCCCCGCCGATCGCAAGCTCTATGCCCTGCGCGATGTGACGGCCACGGTGGAATCCATTCCGCTCATCACCGCCAGCATCATGTCCAAGAAACTAGCGGGCGGCAGTGACGCACTGGTGCTGGATGTGAAGTGCGGTGGTGGCGCCTTCATGAAGAGCCTGGATGATTCGCGCGCCCTGGCCCAGAGCATGGTCAATGTGGGCAAGGCCCACGGCATGAAGATCAAGGCCCTCATCACGCGCATGGAAGAACCCCTGGGCTGGGCCATCGGCAACGCCCTGGAGGTCATGGAATCCGTGGAAATCCTCAAGGGCCAGCATGGCGAAGGCGATTTGGCCCAGATGAGCTTCCGGCTGGCCGCCGAGATGCTGGTCATGGGAGGGGCCGCCCAGAATCTGGCCGAGGCCCAGGCCATGGTGGTTAAAGCTGTTGCTTCCGGACGGGCCATGGCGTCCTTCCGCTCCTGGGCCACGCACAATGGCGGCAATGCTGCCGCCCTCGACGACTTCAGCCGTCTGCCCCAGCCCGGCCAGGTGTTCGAGATCAAGGCCGCCCAGGGGGGCTGGATCCACGCCGTGGACAGCCGCGCCCTGGGCCTCCTGGCCATGGAACTGGGCGCTGGGCGCCGCAGCAAGGATGATGTCCTCGACCTGGGCGTGGGCATCCGCCTGCACCGCAATGTCGGCCAGGCCGTGAAGGCGGGTGACACTCTGTTCACGGTGTACGCCAAGGCAGAAGCCGAAGTACCGGTGAAGCGTTACCTCGAGACCCTGAACCTCCAGGCCCAGCCAGTCGCTCCAAGCCCCTGGCTGCTCGAAACCGTCGAATAGGGCCGATCCTTCGTTCCAGGCCGCGAGAGTCCAGGCTGACGAGGCCCGGGCAGAGCCATCGGCCAGGAATAGTTGAAAGGTTCCCGGGAATTTGGAGAACCGTGACTTTTTTGTTGCACTCTCCGAGCAGGGGGAGCATAAAGGGGCACCCTGTCCTTTGGCAAAACACTCTTCAGGACTTCCATTGGAGGTCCCAAATGCCCCCCCCCCCCGCGGCGGCGGCCGCACCGGTT
>CAIPUA010000261.1 GCA_903868115.1 uncultured Holophagaceae bacterium | reverse complement strand
TGTTGCTGAGCGAACCCAGGGTCTGGTAGGGCTGGTAGCAATTCCACTGAGGATTGCTGAGTTCCCAGCGCAACTGCCCCGCGAACTCGTTGCCACCGGACTTGGTGATGGCGTTCATCACGCCGCCTTCCACATCCCCATACTCGGCGGAAATGGCACCCGTGATGACCTGGACTTCTTCGATGGCGTCATCGATCGTGCGCACGCCCTTGTTGTTGTATACGTTATCGGCAATGTTCTGGCCGTCGAGCAGGTAGAGGTTGCCGCTGGTCATGGCACCGCGGATCTGCGGGCGTCCACCCACGCCCAGGGTCACGCCCGGGGTCAGGGCGGCCACGGCTTCCACGGAGCGGCCGGTCGGCAGCCGATCGACCTTGTCCAGACTGTAGTTCGTGGCGGTCTTGACATCGGTCTTGTCGATTTCGCCGGCGCTGGAGACCACTTCCACCACGGTGCCACCCACGGCAGCCATCTGGTAGCGGGGCTCGAAGGTCTGGCCCAGGCCGATCGTGTTGGTGGCCTTGACCTGCTGCATGCCGTCCTTGTTCAGCACGATGGTGTAGGTGCCGGGGGGCAGCAGGCGGGCCACGAACCGACCCTTGGCATCGGTGGTCACCACGCGGGTGCCCTGCAGGGCGGGGGAGGTGAGACGAACCATGACGCCCGCGATCGGCGCCCCATCCCGGGTGACAACTTCGCCATTGATATTGGCGATCTGCGAGCCCTGTGCCACTAGCACGGAGGCTCCCACGGCAAGGAGAGCCGAAATTCGGCCCATCGTCAAAACACTTCGAGACATGTGTTCTCCTGGAAACAGAGGGGACAGGCCCCTCGGGGTTGGAAACGCCGCCTGGCCAGAATTTCGTAGAGTGAAACCCTGCCAGGAACCTTTGAATGGATTGAAGCAAGGCCTGTCAATTGAAAATCAATGGTCAGCGTAGCACCGATGGCAATCGCATGACAAATATTTGCGTCCAGACCCAACCTGTGACGCATCGCACAAGCCCCAAATGAGTTCCTGCGCCCGCTGCCGACGGACGCCAGGTCCAGCAGCGTGTCCTGGCGCGTATCGCAGCCGAACCTGTGCGCCTGCACCTACTCTCGGAACAGCTTGTCGGGATCGCCCAAGGTCCTGGGCTGACCTGTGTCACAGAAGGATATGAAAACAACCAACAGGATCTTTTGCGGAACCTGCGCCTGGTGTGGCCTGGGCGATTGACCACACGGAACCCGTCTGCCTCAGGGAACCTCCGATTTTTTCTGCTTTTCTCCGCGTCTCCGCGTGAAACAGCACTTTCCTCACGCAAGGCGCGGAGGGCAAAGAGGCTCGCGGAAGATGGTGGCTGCCAGGAGCCTCAGCGGCTCTGGTGGATTTTCTCCGTCAGGGCGGGCAGCAGTTCCAGCAGGTCGGCCACCACGCCGACGCTGGCCGCCTGGAAGATGGGCGCATTGGGGTTCTTGTTGATGGCCACGAGCAGGGGGCTGCCCTTGATGCCGCCGAGATGCTGGAACGACCCGCTGATACCCAGGGCGAGATAGACCTTGGGCTGAACGGTCAGACCCGAGGTACCCACCTGGCGTGACTTGGCAAGCCACTTGGCGTCCACGATGGGGCGGGAGCAGCACAGGGCTGCGCCCATGGCCAGGGCGAGTTCCTCTGCCAGGGCCAGGTTCTCCTGGTCCCCGATGCCGCGGCCAACGGCCACGAGTACCTCTTCGCGGGTGATATCGATGTCGCCGGCCTCCGCCGGGATGACTTCCACGAATGTCCGCCGGGCCGTAAGACCCTCCGCATCCCCGGACCGGTCGCTCACCTGGCCCACGGCGGACCCAGTGGCCTCCGGCGGGAAGGCGCCGGACCGCACCGTGATCACCGCGCCCCCGGAGGCATCGCAGTGGAGATGAGTGCTCACCTGGCCGTTGAATTCCTGGCGAATGACCCTCAGGGTCGTGCCCTCGCTTGCTTCCGTTCCCACCACATCGGGCAGGTAGGCCGCCCCGAGGCGCACCGAAAGCCCGGGCCCCAGATCCATGCCGAGGGAACTGTGGGGGAGGAGCAACATGGCCCCCGCAGGGAGCACCTTGACCAGCAGGGGCCACAACAATTCGGCATTGGGATGAGCCAGGGCAGCCTGGTCGAATTTCCAGACTTCACCCAAGGCTGCGGCCATTTCCTGGCATACCCCATCCAGGCCGGACCCGGTCACGAGGGCGACGGGCGCGCAGCCGGGAAAAAGGCGCTTGGCGGCGGTGACGAGTTCGAAGGCGGTATCGTCCGCCTTCCCATCCGTGTGGGCAACGAAAATGAAAACCTTGGCAACCATCACTTGAGCCCTCCCTTGGTCTTCAGGATCTCCACCAGCTGGCTGGCGAGTTCCACCGTGCTGCCCGCCAGCATCTCGGCACCGAGGCCCGTCTGCGGCACGAAGTAATCCACGCGCTGGACCTTGGCGCCCGTTTGGCCCACGGACCCTTCGGCGATGCCCAGGGCCGCGGCATCCAGCATCGGAATTTCCACGGAGGCGACTTTGCGGATGCCGCGAATGCCCACATAGCGCGGCTCGTTGAGGCCGGTCTGGATGGAGAGGACGCAGGGGGTTGCGATTTCGCTGATCTCCTGGCTGCCGCCCTCGATTTCCCGCCCGATGCGAAGGGACTCGCCTGCGTTCACTTCGATGCGATTGACCAGCGAGGCATAAGGCCAGTCCAGCAAGGCGGCCAGCATGCCGCCCACCTGGGCCGCGCCGTCATCGGCCTGGGCTCCCGTCAGGATCAGGTCGTACTGGCCCCGCTGGGCCGCGGCCCGCAAAATCGTGGCGATCCCCAGGCCATCGGAACCCTCGAAGGCCTCATCCACCAGCAGCAGGCCCTGGGTGGCGCCCATGGCCATCTCCCGGCGGACCACCTCTTCGGCGTCCGCAGTCCCCACGGCCACCACGGTGACGCTTCCGCCGACCCGTTCCACGATTTGGATGGCCTCTTCCACGGCGTAGTTGTCCCACTCATTGACCGAGTACACCAGGTCATCGCGACGGATATCCGCGCCGTCGGCCCCGATACTGATTTCGTTCTCGGCCGAGTCCGGCACGCGTTTGACGCACACAAGGATTTCCATAACCTCTCTCCAATCGTTGGTGTTCTCAGCGGTTTTCCCGTTCATCCGCTGCCAGAAGATGTTCGTCGACCAGCTCGCACAAATCGATGACTTCCATTTTGCCTTCCATGCCCGCCACCTTGATGGCGTCCTCGAGGTTGGTCAGGCAGTAGGGACAGGCGGTGACGATGACCTCCGCGCCCGCCTGCCGTGCCATTTCCACCCGGACCACGCTCATGCGCTGTTCCTCCTCGGGCTCATAGAAGAGCATGAGACCGCCGCCGCCGCAGCAGAAGGAACGGTCCCGGCAGTTGCCAGGCATCTCGACCCGCTGGAGCCCCGGGATGCCGTCGATGACCCGCCGCGGCGCCTCGTAGAGCCCGTTGTGGCGGCCCAGGTAGCAGGGGTCATGGTAGGTGTAAGTGCGGGAGGGATCCCCCACCGGCTTGAACAGGAGCTGGCCGCTGGCGAGCCCCGCCGCGATGACCTCGCTGACATGGGTAACGGGGGGGAGGTTGGCGTAGTCGTGCTTGAGGGCGTTGTAGGCGTGGGGATCGCTGGTGACGATGTGGCGGGCCTGGGTTGCCCGGATGGCCTCGGTGTTCTGTTCCTTCAGGCTTTGAAAGAGCATCTCCTCGCCGAAGCGGCGCACTTCGTGGCCGCAATCCTTTTCATCCTTGCCGAGGATTACAAAATCCACCTCGGCACGGGTGAGGATCCGCGCGGTGGCCTGGGCGATCTTCTGCATGCGGTCGTCGTAGGAGGAAATGCTGTCCACGAAGTAGAGGTACTCGGCGCTCTCGCCCTGATCGGCGAGCTTTACCCGGAAGCCTTCGCCCAGCCCCGCGGCCCAGTCGGCCCGCTTCTTTTCCAGCTTGCCCCAGGGATTGCCCCGCTTTTCCAGGGCGCTCAGGGGCTTCTGGAGGGACTTGGGCACCAGGCCCTCGTCCACCATACCCCGGCGCAGATCCACGATCTTGTCGATGTACTCGATGCCGATGGGGCATTCCTCTTCGCAGGCACCGCAGGTGGTGCAGGACCAGATTTCGTCCTCGCTGTAGAGGCCACCGATGAGGGCCTCGGGGCCAGCGTTTGTCTTGCCCAGCAGCGGGTAATGCTGGAAGGCGTAATCCCGACCTTTGATGCTGATGAAGCGGGGGGAAAGGGGCCGCTTGACGGCCTGAGCGGGACAGCGGTCCGAGCAGCGGCCGCAGTCCGCGCAACTGTAGAAGTCCAGGATGTGCTTCCAGGTGAAATCCTCAAATTTCTTCACACCGAAGGACTTCAATGCATCCAGCTGACCCTCGGCAACCCCATGGCGCACCGGCTTGATGTTGCCCGCCTCCAGTCGCATGCAGAACACATTGAAGAGCGAGGTGAGGACATGGAAGTGCTTGCCCAGGGGCAGGAAACACAGGAAGAAAAAGAAGGTCAGATCGTGGATGGCATAGGCCACCAGATTGATGGCAGCCAGGGTCGGCACCGAGGTCCCGGCCAGCATTCGCTGAAAGCCTCCCGCCAGGGTCAATAAAGAGGCTGCTTCAGGCTTGGCCGCCAGGAGGCTCCCTTCAAACAGGCTCTCGCTGATCAGCAGGATTGCGATGAGAGCCAGGACGAACAGGGCCTCGGGGGTGTGATCCTTGCCCAGATGCTTGGGGACTTCGTAGCGCGCGGGTTTAAAGGCGGCCCGGCGCACCGCGAGGATGACCACCGCAACGAAGACCGCCGTGGCGGCGAAGTCCTTGAGCAGGTTGTAGACCGTTCCGAAGGAACCGCCGAACCCGGGCAGAGTGAACCCATCCACGAAGCCGAGCACCACCAGTTGAGTGGAGCGGGCCGCCAGGAGGAGGAAGCCGAGGAAGAGCACGATGTGAAGCACACCGGCCAGCAGGTAGCGGGGGTGGCGCCACTGGGCCAGCCAGATCTTGAGGACGAGGTAGATGCGCACCGGAACGCGCTGGAGCCGAGGGTCCGGCGCAGCCCTGAGCAGGGGAATCATGCGGCGGGCCATGATCCAGGCGAAGCAGCCCAGGCCCACCAGGGGAATCAGCAGGAACAGCAGCCGGGCGGGCATTCCCGCCAGGGTGGCGGTGGCGGGGGAAAAGGGCTCAAGGGCCATTGGCTCTCCAGTGCGGTCGGAACTACTTGCCCCCGAAAGCGTCCTCGGGCATGTCGATGGCGGCGCTGCAACCAGAGAGAATGGCCTCCATCCTGCCGAGGGTCACCGGTAGCATCGTCTGGGCATAGAATTCCGCACCCTTGATCTGCCCTTCGTAGAAAGCGGTGTCCTTTCCTTTGCCCCCGGTAGCCAGGGCTTCGGCGGCCACCCGCGCGCGCCACAGCAGCATCCAGCCCACCACCAGGTCCCCACACACTTCCATGAACGGGTGGGCATGGGCCGCGGCGGTAAGCCGATCGCCATCCATGGTGGTCGTGCCCATGTGCCGGGCCACTTCCTCCAGTCGGATCAGGGCGGGCTCCAGCTTTTCGGCCAACGGGGCGGTGCGCGGAATTTTGCCTGCGGTGGCAAGGAGGGTCCGGATCTCTTCGCAGAGGTCCTGCAGGGGGCGGCCCTGGTTCTGGCTGAGCTTGCGGCCCATGAGATCCATGGCCTGGATGCCATTGGTGCCTTCGTAGATGGCCGTGATGCGGCAATCCCGCAGCAGCTGCTCTACGGGGTACTCGCGGATGTAGCCGTAGCCTCCGTAGACCTGGACCCCCTGGCTGCACACCTCGAAGCAACGCTCGGTCACATAGCCCTTGGCGATGGGAATCAGGAAATCGATGATGCCCTGGAATTTGGTCTTTTCTTCCGCGTCGCAGGAGGTGGCGATGCGGTCCCCGCAGAAGGCGATGTAGTAGGACAGGCTGCGCAGGCTTTCCACATAGACCTTCATGATCATCAGCATCCGGCGCACATCCGGGTGCTGGATGATGGGCACTGGGGGCGCACTCTTGTCCGTCAGCTTGAGCAGATGGCGACCCTGAACCCGCTGGCGGGCATAGTTCACGGCATAGAGATAGGCGGGGCTGGCGCAGGCCAGGGCCTGGTTGCCCACCATGAGCCGAGCGTCGTTCATCATCATGAACATGGCCCGCATCCCTTTGTTGGCCTCTCCCACGAGCGTGCCGCGACACTTGCCCTTGGTGCCGAAAGCCAGAGTGCAGGTGGCGTTGCCGTGGATGCCCATTTTCTCTTCGATCCCCGTGCAGACCACATCGTTGGGCTCGCCCAGGCTGCCGTCATCGTTCACCCAGAGCTTGGGCACGAGGAACAGGGAGATGCCGGCCGTTCCGGCGGGGGCGCCTTCAATGCGGGCCAGCACGGGATGGATGATATTGCGGGTCAGGTCCTGCTCGCCCCCGGAAATGAAGATCTTGGTGCCGGAGAGGGAGTAGGTGCCATCCGGGTTCGGGGTGGCGGTGGTCGCGAGGGCGCCCACATCGGAACCCGCCTCGGATTCGGTGAGCACCATGGTGCCCGCCCATTCCCCGGAGAACAGTTTCTTCAGGAAGAGCTGCTTCTGCTTATCCGTGCCCAGGGCCTCGATCAGCTTGGCCGCTCCGTGGCTGAGGCCGGCGTGCATCAGGAAGGAAAAATTGGCGGCCATGAGGAATTCGGAGGCGGCGGAGGCCACGGCGTGGGGCATCCCCTGGCCACCCCACTCGGGGGCATCGGTGAGGGCCATCCACTCACCGTCCCGGAGCGCCTTCCAGGCCTTGTGGAAGGAAGCGGGGACCGTCACGCGGCCGTTCTCGAAGCGGGCGCCGATGCGGTCGCCATCCACTTGCGTGGGCAGGATTTCCTTCACCGCCAGGTTCCTGGCTTCGGAGACGATCAGATCGATGGCCTTGCGGTTGAACTCGGCAAAGTGTTCATGTTTGGCGAGTGCCTCGACCTTGAGTTGTTCGTGCAGGACGAAATCGATATCTCTGCGGTCCGCAAGAATTTGGGCCATGTTGCCTCCAGTGGGTAACACACTATGCGAAGAAACGCTCGGTGTCGGGGTGAAAACTAGACTCGCTCGAACACGGGTTATTTATCCTGGTAGAAGGCGCGGCCGGCCTGGGCAAGCTGGAGCATCTGGGCGGTCGGTTCATAGAGCTTCCCCAGAGCGCGGTATTTTTCGGCTTTCTGGCAGAGCGTCTTCAGACCCACCGCATCGGCGTAGCGAAGGGCGCCGCCCCGGAAGGGCGGAAAGCCGAGGCCGTAGACCAAGCCGATATCCACTTCCACGGGGGTGTCGACGATCCTGTCCTCCAGGCAGCGGGAGCATTCGATGATCATGGGGAGCAGCATCCGGTCGAGGATGTCCTGGTCCGTGATCGAGGCGCTGTGATTCACGCGGACCCATGGTTGGAGAATCCCTGCGGCCTGGGGGTCCGCTTCCTTCCTGGGGATGCCCTGCGGGTCGGGAACATACGCGTAGAAGCCTTTGCCGTTCTTCTGGCCGAAGCGCTGGGCCTCGAACATGGCCTCGATGGCCGTCTTCTCCGTCCTACTCATGCGGTCGGGAAACCCCTGGGCCATGACGGTATTGGCGTGATGGGCCGTATCGATGCCCACCATGTCCAGGAGGTAGGCAGGCCCCATGGGCCAGCCGAATTGCTCCATCACCTTGTCGATTTGCTGGAAGTCCACCCCTTCGTGGACCAGCCTGAGGAAGCCGGCCAAATAGGGAAAAAGGATCCGGTTGACGAGAAATCCCGGGCCGTCCCGGACCACGATGGGGGTCTTGCCCATGGCCAGGGCGTAGCCTACGGTCGTGGCCACGGCCCGATCACTGGATTTGTGGCCGCGAATGACCTCCACCAGAGGCATCCGGTGCACGGGGTTGAAGAAATGCATCCCGCAGAAGTTCTCGGGGCGTTTCAGGCCTTCTGCCAGGCGGGTGATGGAGATGGTGGAGGTGTTGCTGGCCAGGATTGCGTCGGCCTTTACCTGGTCTTCCAGATCGGCGAGGACGGCTTGCTTGACCTGCGCGTTCTCCACCACGGCCTCCACGACCAGATCGACACCCTTGAAAGCGCCGAAGGAGAGGGTCGGGTGGATCCGGGTGAGGACCTCGGCCATTTCCGTCGCGGTCATCCTGCCCCGCTCGAGGCTTTTCGAAAGCAGCTTGCCGATCTTGGAAAGCCCCAGGGCGAGAGCCTGCTCCTGGAGGTCCTTCATGAGGATGGGAATGCCCTTGGAGGCGGACTGGTGGGCGATGCCGCCACCCATGATCCCGGCTCCCAGGACCGCGGCCCTCTGGACCGGGGCTCCAGACCTGGCCATCAGTTTGGCGATCTTCCTGACATATCTATCACCCAGGAAGATGCTCACCAAGGCCAAGGCGGTGGGAGTCTTGGCCATGCGGGCGAAGGCCGCCGCTTCGATCTTCAGGGCAGCATCCCGGCCCAGGGCGGCCCCCTGTTGCATGGCCGTGATGGCCGCCACCGCGGCAGGATAGTTGGGGCCTGCCTTGTCGGCCACCAGACCCTTGGCGGTTTCGAACACCCTCATGGCTTCGGCGGGGTTGAGCCGAAGGGGGGAGACTTTTTCCAGGCGGCGGGCCTTCCAGTCCCGGCGGCCCGCCATGGCCTGGTGCAACAGGTCCAGAGCGGCTTCGCGCACCTGGTCCGGGGCCACCACCGCGTCCACGACGCCCACCTTGAGGGCCACCTCTGCGCCGTAATGTTCGCCACGGGCAATCCATTCGATGGCATTGTCGGCGCCGACGAGGCGGGAGAGCCGCACCGTGCCACCCCAGCCCGGGAAGATCCCGAGCTTGGTCTCGGGGACGCCGATCCGGGTCGCGGTGGACATGACTCGGTAGCTGGTGGCCAGGGTGAATTCCAGGCCGCCGCCAAAGGCGAAGCCGTTGATGGCCGTGACAGTGGGGAAATCAAAATCCTCGACGGTGGAAAAGAGCCTGTCCACCTGCAGGAGCCATTCGGTGAGCTGGTCTTCGGGGTCTTGAAAATATTTGGTGAACTCCATGACATCGGCGCCGACCACGAAGCAGTCCTTGCCGCTGGTCACCAGCAGGCCCCGCACACCGGGCTCCGCCTGAAGGAGGCCGAGCACCTCGGCCAACTCGGCCAGGGTGGCCTTGTTGAACTTGTTGACGGAGTCCGCCTGGAGGTCGAACCGCAGCTCGGCGATGCCTCCGTCGAGCATGAAACACTGGATGGACTGGCCTTCGAATCGCATGGGATGGGCACTCCGCTGGACCAGGTTTCTTTTCAGGCTACATCCCGAGCATTTCCTTCAGCTTCGGCGCCGAGGTTCGGCTCACTTCCAGTTCGATGCCTTCTCCCAGGCGCACTTCCGCCCGGCCACCAAAGAGGGGCTTCAGGGCGAGAACCATCGCCGGGCGCAGGAGAATATGGCGCTGGATGCGGAGGAAGGGGGTGCCAGGAAAGGCGCCCTCGACTTCCGCAAGGCTGCGCCAGGAGGTGCGGTATTTCTTCCCCTGGGCCCAGGCCCAGGCCACTTCGCTGATGACCTCGAAGTGGGTGACGCGGCGCAGATCCAAGAAGACGTGGCCTTCCCCGGCCCGGGCGGGAAAGCGGTGGGTCGGGACCGGAAGGGACTGGGGTTCCGCCTTGGCTGCGGTCGGCGCCGGGCCGTGTCTCAGGCGTTGCAGGGTGCGGGCCAGCCGCGCCGGTTCCACGGGCTTCAGGAGGTAGTCCACGGCGGCCACATCGAAGGCGCGCAGAGAATGCTCGGGGTGGGCGGTGACGAAGACCAGGGGCGGCAGGGGCAGATCGCCGAGTTCCCCCAGCACCTCAAAGCTGGAGGCGCCGGGCATGTGGATATCGAGGAACAGGGCATCCACGCTGGGGCCGGCCTGCAGCCAGGCCAGCAGGGAAGGGCCGTCCACCAGTTCCGCCACAATCTCGCACCCCGCGTCCCGGAGCAGGCGCGCCAAGCGCTCCCGGGCCAGGGGCTCATCCTCGGCCTGGGCTACCCGCAGCATGCCATCGCCACTCATCTCGCCTCCTGGAGCACGGGGAAGTGCAATTCGGCACGGGTGAACGTGTCCGTGGACATGATCGAGAAGCCTCCCTCCTCCTCGAAGGCCAAGCGCAGCCGGGCCTCCAGGTTATCCAAACCGCTGCCGCCGCTCTGCCGTGGTCTCAGAGGCGAACCCGTGTTCTCCACCCGGATGCACACCTGACCCTGAGTGATATTCCCGGACAAGCGGAGTTCACCACCGGGTGGGTGGGGCGCCAAGCCATGCTTGATCGCGTTTTCCACCAGGGGCTGGATGAGGAAGGGCGGTGCCAGGACCTCATCCAGGGGGCCTGCCCAGTCCCAGGTGACCTGGAGCCGCGTGCCTAGGCGCAGGGCCTCGATGCCCAAGTAGCGCTCTACCAGCAGCCGTTCCTCCCGCAGGGGGGTGAGATGGCTCTGACCGTGGCTCATCAGGCGGCGGAAGAGATCACTCAGATCCATGGCCGCCCGTTCCGCCAGGGGCGGATCGGCCTGGATGAGCTGGGTCAGGTTGTTCATGGCGTTGAAGAAGACATGGGGGTTCAGCTGTCCCTTGAGGAGGATCCACTGGGCCTCCTGGGCCCGCTTCTCCGCCTCGTTCCGGGCCTGGACTTCCTTCGCATATGCCACGATGCCAAAGCCCACCAGCCCAAAAACCGAGATGTAGCCGAAGAAGGCGGGATAGGTTCCGCGCCAGAGCTGGGCCAAGGGGGGCAAGGGTCCGCGGAGACGTTGAAGCCCATGACCCAGCAGGGTGGAAAGGCCGAAGCAGAGCAAGCCGAGGAGAAGCACCTGAAGCAGGCCTCGTCGAAATTTAGGATAGGTTTCAGATCTCCCGGTCCAGAGCCAGGCCCAGGGACCCAGACCCACGCAGGTCGCATTGGTGGCAGCGATCCAGAGGAAGTAGCAGCCCAGCCACCAGTTCGGAAGCGTGTTCCCTGACCGCGTCGCCAGAACGTCGGTCGCGAACTGGGAGATTGTCATGGCCATCGTGATGGCCCATACCCAGGGCTTGCGCCAATGTTGGCGCTGATATTCCAGGAGATCGGGGAAGGTCATCGGTTCGGCTCAGTCGGCATCGCAGCGGGGAGAATGATGATGGATCGTCGCACGAGCGGCCCTGTTCGAGGTTCAGAGGACAGGCGGATCGTCAGGACGGTTGCGCTGCATGGAATCTCCCGGGTCTGAACAGGATGACGCCAAGGCTGTCCTTCCGCTCATCCGTTCCAGCCAGCGGTCATTTCACTGCAGCGAGCGGAGGTCGGGATTCAGGGAATCCCAACACCCGCTCGTCGGCTCCAGATTTCCGCTGGCTGGAGCAGCTTTTCCGCGGGCTGTCCCCTGACAAGCCTCCGTGCCCGGCGGAAGCCAGCTTTTCTCCGGAGGTCCCATCGGACGGGATGTCCGCCTCGACCAGAACCGATGGATCCCTGGACCGGAATGTCCGTTCGCTGTCCCGCTTTGTCCTTTGGGCGAGTCGGGCCAACCGATTCACACCTGAAACGTCATCCTGGAAAGACGAATCCGTTCTTTGCCATGGCCATCCACCGGCCCATGGAGCTTCCGCTTGCGCCTGACCTGGAGTCCACTATGCGCTGCCTGCTTCCCCTGCTCCTCCCCGCTGCCCTGGTGGCCCAGGTTTCCACACCTCGGGAGACGAATCAGAAATTCGAATCGTCTCCCGAGGCCCAGAAGGCCCCGGAAGCGCCCAGATCGTCCGCCGGTCCCTACCTGAACCAACCCTTACCCGGAGCGGTTCCGGAAGTGTTCGCCCGCACGAGCCTGCGGGCCGCTGTTGTGACAACCCTGACCCACGCAGCGAAATTTCAAAATCACGGAACCATCTATGCGTGAATAGCCGGTCATCAACCTTACGTTTACCTCTGGATCCCCCATGAAATACCACCTCCTTCTCGCCCTTTGTGCATGCATCCTCGCGGCCCAGGCGCCCT
>CAIPUA010000260.1 GCA_903868115.1 uncultured Holophagaceae bacterium | reverse complement strand
TGGTCGATCATGGCCGCCAGTTCCGTGTCGAAACCACCCGACGCCGACCCAGTGGAGGGCTGCGCCTGAGCATTCTCCCCGATGGCCTTCAGGACTTCCTGGGTGATCAAATCCACTAATTTTTTTTCATCCATCTCGGCTCCAACAGAGACTTAATCGCCCATGAGATCAGGCGTCCGGTTCGATCTTGTCCACGCGCTTCTGGTGCCGCCCCCCCTCGAAGGGTGTGTCCAGCCATGTCAGGACCATTTCATCCACCACATCCGGGGGATTGGCCCCAGCACCCAGGGTAAGAACGTTGGCGTTGTTGTGCTGCCGGGAATTCAGGATCGTCTTCATGTCGTAGCAGTGGGCCGCACGGATTCCTCGGAAGCGGTTGCAGACCATGGAAGACCCGATGCCGGCGCCATCGATCATGATCCCCTGAGCGCACTCACCCCTCAGAACCGCCTGGGCCACAGCTTTGGCGAAATCCGGGTAATCGCAGGCTGCCTTCCCGTGACAGCCCAGATCGAGGGTGGCGAAACCTTTCCCCTCCAACAGGGCGCACAACCTTGTCTTAAGGTCAAAGCCCCCGTGATCGGACCCAAGGGCGATACGCCGCCCCGTTCGGCGCCGGGAGAGCACTTCCCTCACCACCTCCGAGACCAGCTTTTCGACCTTGCGGGGATCCACGAGAACCACTCCTTGGATTTCGGAACAGGAAACACGGAATCCTAACGCATCAAAGGCGGCCCAGGCCGCAGAATCTGTCCTCTGAATGTCTATTCGAGCCCCAGCCGTGCCTTGAGCTTGGGTGTTGCGCCCCGGCTGGCTTCGAGCTCAGTGCCTCCGGTCATGCGCACCAGCACCCGTGCGCCACCGCCGGTGGAACGGATTCCCAGGACGGCTTCGGGCCGGATGAGTAGATGGCGGTGGAGGCGCAGAAGACCCACCTCAGGGAAGAAGGCTTCCACCTCACCCAGGCTCTTCCACTTGGTCCGGAAGCGCTCACCGGCGAAGGCCCAGACGATTTGTTCTTCCACCTCGAAATGGGTGGTCTTCAGGAGATCCAGGAACAGCACACCTCCTCCCACCAATACGGGGTAGCGGAAACCCTTCCGTCGTTCCTCCGGTAAGACCTCCTCCTTGCCCAGCGCGCGGCGCACGCGGGCCAGGGCCTTCACGAGTCGGTCAGTCGTCACGGGTTTGAGGAGGAAATCCACTACCTCCAGATCGAAGGCTTCTACTGCATGCTCGGCGAAGGCGGTCACGAACACCACGGGCAGCTTGGGACTCAGTGAGGCACGCAGGCTGAGTCCATCCAGGCCCGGCATCTGGATATCCACGAACAACGCATCGACCTCGTGCCCGGCCCGCACCCAGTCCTCGAGGAGCAGTCCATTGCCGAAACTCCCAACCACCTCGCAGCCGCAGTCCTCCAGCAGGCGCACTAGGCGCCGCTGGTTCATGGGCTCGTCTTCGGCCACCGCGATTCGGAGAGGAACAGACACGCCCCTAAGCTAGCACAAGTAGGTGCCTTACGAAGCGTTCCGCACCAGTCGCACGAAGTTGCTGAGATGGACCATCCCGCTTGGGGAGGGTCCGAGGCCGCCCGACCAATCAAATCCGTTGTCATACTTTGGGCCCGAAAGCATGGCTCCGGCCCCGAGGGTGTCAATTTGGGTGCCGTCCGACTGTGGGACAGACATCACCCGACCGAATGCAACGCTGTGCGCGAAGCCCGTGCCTGGGTAGTAGGTGCTGGAAGACCAGAAATAGGGGTAGTCCGTGACGGAATCGGCGGCAAAAACGAAGCTCGTCGTGTGGAAGATCGGATCGATGGCTGGCCCCACATTGCCCCATCCATTCGTGACGGGCGCCCTGCCGTAGTCGACCACCGACTGCAGTTCCTTGGCGTTGGGCAGTCGCCAGTCGCTGTGGCCCAGGTAGTTCTGGGCGTTCCTGGCCTGCACCCAGGCCAGGGCCTCCTGCCAGATCAGGCCGGAGC
>CAIPUA010000259.1 GCA_903868115.1 uncultured Holophagaceae bacterium | reverse complement strand
GTCTCGGACATGAACTCTGTTGCGGACCGCTCCCTCTATTTCCTGAGAAAGAATGCCGGGGGCAGCCTCACTCCTGCCGGGGATCCAACCCCCGGGACCACCCTCGGAGTTAATGCCACCGTGGATTTCGCGGTCGATGTGACAACGCCCTGGTGGAAGGCCCCCCTGGTGAACACCATCACCAAGACCACCACGACCGTGGGCGGTTCTCCGGTCGTCACCTGGGCGCCCAATGCGGTGGCAGAGACTTCGGGTACCGGCAGTCGGGTGGCGGCCATTCTTGATAGCGCCTACACCTTCGGAAAGACCCTCGGGGATCCTACGCCTGGGTACAGCCTTTACCTCCACTACGACGCGGCCTCCAGCGTCGCCCAACCCAGCTTCATCGAATATGACCGCACCGTTTACCCCCATGCCTTCGATGGATCCGGGCTTGTCTACTTTGGGTTCATCCGCAGCGTGGCCGCCAACGACGATGCTTGGGACGAAGGAGTGCTCTTTCCCCTCTTCGCGCGAAACTGGATGGTCAGCCAGCGTTTCACCAGTCTCCTGCCCACGACGCCTCTGAGTGACCGTTCCGATCTGCAGGATCTTCGTCCCGACATGGCCCTGCTGGAAGGCTATTCCCAAGCCATTGCGGCCGTCCTGCTCAAGTCCCCGTATCTGGCAGACACCACCGCCGGGGGCGTCAGCTTTCGTGATATCCGCGTCACGAGCGGCCTTGGCACCGGTGCCTACTCCGCGGCCAATATGGCGGCGCTTGCCTGGAAGCTGAATCTTCAGGCCAGCGGCACAACGGTGACCCCCGTGGCCGACACTCCCACCGGTTGGGCGACCCTCACCCAGACGGCCATCAGCCGCTTCTTCGCCATCGTGTTGCCCAAGGACACCGCCACCGCGACCTATGTCACGGATATCGCCAGCGTCTATGGCCAGATCGCGCGGCTCAAGGAGGCCAAGGGAACCACCGACACCGTGGATCTCCTCGCCTTCTTCCCGGATGCGACGCTCACCAGTCTGCTCACGCCATTCGGTCTCACCTGGCCGCGGCCTACTTTACCGGTTCCCTTCGTCCCCTCCGATGCCGGCTTCATGGCGGACTGGGGGGCCAACCCCAATTCCCTCACCGCAGCGCTGCCCTCCTTCACCCTGAGCATGGCCAACGCCCATCGAAACCTTCTGAACAGATACCCGAACTTCTCGAAGGGCGAGGTCTTCACCGCGCGTTTCACCTTGAGCGGCGATCGGATCTACAAGCTGAGCGTTTCGACGCCTTCGCCCATCCCGGCTGGCGCCGTGGTGGAAGTCACCATCGGGGGCCTCCAGTACCTCTTCAGTGCCGGAACAGCGCCCATCCGCCTGCCCGCCCTCTCGGGAAACAGCACCACGGTGGTCTCCCAGGGCATCCAGGCTCGCCTGTTGAGCCCCGACACGCTGCAAGCCGACCTTGTGATCACCCTCAAGCTCGATCAACAAGCCCCCTGAACGAGGATGCGAACATGGATTTGAGCACCGCCTTTGCGGCCCTGAAGGCCCGTGCCCCCTTCGTTCCCGAGATCGCCCTGGTGCTGGGTTCCGGCCTGGGTCAACTGGCCCATTGCCAGGAAGCCCAGGCGGGCACGCCGATCCCTTTCACGGAGATTCCGGGCTTCCCCCAGCAGACCGTGCTGGGCCACGCGGGGAAGATGCTTTTCTGCGAACTGGAGGGCCGCAAGGTGCTGCTCCAGGCCGGCCGCTTCCACTTCTATGAAGGCAATCCCATGGCCCTCGTGACCGCCCCCATGCGCCTCTATGGCCGCCTGGGCGTGCAGGCCGTGCTGCACACCAACGCGGCGGGCGCCGTGAACTGGAACTACAAGGTGGGCGAGCTGATGGTGCTCAGCGACCACATCAACCTCCAGGGCACGAACACGCTGATCGGCCCCAATATCGAGCCCGGCCCTCGCTTCCAGGACATGACCGAGGCCTACGATAAGGGTCTGCGCGCCCAGATCCATGCCGCCGCCACCGCCACGGGGCAACGCCTCCAGGAGGGTGTTTACCTGGCTGTCACCGGCCCCAGCTTCGAGACCCCGGCGGAGATCCGCGCCTTCCGCTCCTGGGGCGCCGACGCCGTGGGCATGAGCACCGTGCCCGAGGCCATCGTGGCCCGCCACGAAGGCATGAAGGTCGCGGGCATCAGTTGTCTCTGCAACATGGCCGCCGGCATGCTGCCCCAGCCCCTCACCCATGCCGAGGTGCTCGAGGCCGGTGCCGCCGCCGCCGCGAGCTTCGAAGCCCTGGTCAGGCAATTCGTGCGGAACCTGGATCTGGAATAATTTCCGGACTGACTTCAATCGGGGGATGAAATTCTTGGCAATTGCGGAGATTGAGCCTACCGTGTAGGGGTCAAGTCCTTTATTAGGAGTCTCCACATGTCCTCGCGACTCAGGGCACCTTGGGCTAGTTTCGTTTGGGTTCTGCTCTTGTTCCTCGGCCTCACTGGGTGTGGGATCGGGGGCGAGAAGGTGGTGAATTCGTCCACCCCGATCCCCGTCGTTAATACGCCCACGGTGGCCGTCATCTCGCCGGGTGCCTCCTTCACCTCGGAATCCGGCTACGAGATCACCTTCACGGCCAGCGCCGTTGACCCGAACCCAGGAGCCTACATCACCTCGTTTACCTGGAACTTTGGGGACGGTTCGTCTCCGGTCACGGTGCTGACCTCCACAGATCCCTTTGGTACGGCCAAACATACCTTCACGGGCACAGCGGGCGTGGCCACGAGTTTCACCGTCACCGTGAAGGCCACCGACAACCTGGGTCTGACCAGCGCAGTCGGGGCGACGGTTGCGGTCAGCATACCCGTGTATGGTCTGGCGACAGGGACCATTGCGGCCCCCCAGGGCATTCTTCAGGTTGCCCCCGCCGAGAGTTACATCTTCAGGGCCTCCTACGATGCAGCCAGCCTCCTGTCGGGGGTGACGGCCAAGAGTTATGTCTGGGATTTCGGAGACGGCACCCTGCCCCTTCCGGAGGTCCTGGTCGCCGCGGCCGCCGATGGTGCCATCTCACACACCTTTGCCAGAGCCGGCACCTATGCCGTGAAGGTCGCCGTCAAGGACAGCCTTGGCAACACGGGGGCTGCCTCGGACCCCAGCTCCGTGATGGTCAACGCCGCCTACGTCAACCAGACTCCTGTCATTACGGTCACGGAACCGGCTACGGTGGTCTCGAGCGCCTACACCTCCAAGGAAGTGACCCTGGCGTTCAGCCTTCAGGATGGCAACGGCGATGCCGTGACCTACACCATTGCCTGGGGCGATGGCCAGACGGAATCCAAGTCCATCACCAGCACCCTGGCTGGGGCCGGCGTGAGCCTGAAACATGTCTATGCGGATTCTTTCACCGCCACTTCCGCGTCGGCGAACATAACGATCGATGCCACGGATAACAGGGGCACCACCGGCCAGGCCGTCCAGCGCACGCGGACGATCAATGTCAGCTACAACCAGCTGCC
>CAIPUA010000258.1 GCA_903868115.1 uncultured Holophagaceae bacterium | reverse complement strand
TCCCAACGTTTAGTTGTGTCACCGCCGAGAGCAGGCGCTTTGCGTTAGGCGGCGTGCGCAGCAGGTAGGCCGTTTCCTCGAGCGCGTTGTAGTCTTCAAGCGAGAGCATAACCACGGCCTGTTCACCATTACGGGTGATAATCATCGCTTCGTGGTCGTTGCAAACTCGGTTCATGGTGCTAGCGAGATTCGCTCGTGCGGTCGTATAGGTCATGGCGTTCATGTGAGTCCTTCCAACATGTACCAGTTAATGTACATGTCAACATCTCACGTGTCAAGCTCGCGGCGGCGCCTAACTTCTTTCGTTGGGCGGCACTTCCAACAGCAGAACAACAATTCTCGTTCCATCAACCAAGGAGTTTTGGGTAGGTGATTGCTTTGGGGGTTTCGCACCTAGCCCTCAATCCACTGTGGGCCTAACCAGTGGCCGGACTGACCCTGTTTGCGGTTCTCGGGTGGCCGCTCTTGCGCCGCGAACGATTGGCCCGCTGGAAGATCCCCACTGGCGCTGGGTCCGATGGTGCGAGAGCGGCTTCGTCGCCTTCCAGCCACCGCCAATCGGCCAGAGGGTCCGTCGGGTTTCGTATCTTGAGTAGCGCGATCGCTCAACCAGACCGGACCGGCTAGTTAGTCGTGATTGAGGCAAATCGAATTCGCCCTTTTTCCGCTCTCTGAGGCATCCTGGGAGGATGCCGCATCCCATGGACCGCACCTTCGCGCCACCCGAGGGCCGCATCTTCAGCTGCTTTCCGGGGGCGGAGGAACGGCCGGGGCAGCGGCGCATGGCGGAACTGGTCTTCAATGCGGTGAAGGAAGGCGAGGCCCGTTTCGGCGCCTGGCGACAGTCGGGCGGTGACGCGGAGAACCGGCCGGACGGTCTGCTGCAGGCCATCGAGGCGGGCACCGGCACGGGCAAAACCCTGGGCTACCTCATTCCGGCCCTGGCTGCGAAGCGCCATCCCGTCCTCGTCGCCACGCGCACCAAGCAGCTTCAGCGCCAATTGCTGGATGACGATCTGCCCCGAGCCCGGGGGATCCTGGGCACGGAGGTGAAGGCGGTCCTCGCCAAGGGCCGCTCGAACTATCTCTGCAGGACCGCCTGGGAGGCCATGGCAGGCAACCCACCCACGGAACTCGCCCGGCAGGATTTCGGGCTCTGGCAAGCCCTGCCGCTCTGGACCCGGGAGACTCTAACCGGTGATCGCGAGGAACTGGGCCGCTACGGCGAGGGCGAATCGGAACTCTGGGACCGCCTCAACGCCCGCGTCGAGCGCTGCACGGGGAAGCAGTGCCCGCGCTACGAGGATTGCTTCCTCACCAAGCTGCGGGTGCAGGTGGCCGAGGCCGATCTCGTCATCGTGAACCACGCGCTGCTCCTGGCGGACCGGGTCCTGCGCGAGAGCGCCTTCGGCCAGGTGCTGCCGGATGCGCCCATGCTCATCCTGGACGAGGCCCACGAAATCGAGGAGCAGCTCACCGAAAGCTGCAGCGAAGCCTGGTCCAGCCGGGCCATGACCATGCTCTTCCGCGACCTGGAAGCAGAGTGCGGCCGGGAACCCGAGGGTGTGGCGCTCGATGCCCTGCTGCTGCCCTGGCAGGAGGCCTGGGACACGCTGCTGATGTTGGTGCCCCATGGAAATGGCACCTTCGGGTTCGAGGACACGCGGGTGAGCCTGCCCGATCTGGCCGATGCCGTGGGCGCCTGGGTGCAGGCTGGCCAGGCGGCCTACAAGGAGGCTCGCCGCCTCGCCCTGCGCCAGAAGGGCGACGCCCCCGAGGATATGCAATGGCGCAAGCTCGCGGAGCGCATCGGTACCGCCTTTGCGCGTATGGAGCAGATCTTCGCCCAACCCGAAGGCTGGGTGAGCACCCTCAGTCGCGAAGGGCCCCAGACGGTGCTCTTCAAGGCCAACCCGGTGGATGTGAAACCCTTCTTCCATCAGCATCTGCGCCGGGGCTTCGAGACCGTGATCCTCACCAGCGCCACGCTGCGGGACGGCAAGGGTTTCAACGGTCTGAAGCTGCGCCTGGGCCTGAACAACGAGGAAGCGGCAAGGGCCGAGCAGGTGGAAAGTCCCTTCGACTTCGAAAGCCAAGGCCTGCTCTTCGTGCCACCGCGCATGCCCGAACGCAAGGCAGGCCGGGACGGCGTGGGCGAGCCCGCCTGGGTGGAGGCCAGCCTGGAGGCCATGGAGCGCCTGCTGCGCGCCAGCCGGGGCCGGGCTCTGCTGCTCTTCACCAGCCGCAAGATGCTCGCCGCCTTCCGCCCCAGGCTGGAAGCTGCCCTGCCGGGCATGACCCTCTTCGTGCAGGGCGAAGGCCTCACGCGCCACGCCCTGCTGGACCGCTTTCGCGCCACCCCCAACGCCGCGCTGCTGGGCCTCGCCAGTTTCTGGCAGGGCGTGGACCTACCGGGGGACGCCCTGACCCTGGTGGTGGTGACGGCCCTGCCCTTCGCCCCCCCCGATGATCCCGTGCTCCAGGCCCGCATCCGCGAGGCCGACGCCATCCGCCAGGGTCTCGGCTTCGTGGGCATCCAGGTACCCGCCATGACTCTCAAACTCAAGCAGGGCATCGGCCGCCTGATCCGCACCCGCACCGACAAGGGCGTGGTCTGCATCCTGGATCCGCGCCTGATGCTGCCCACGGAGGATCCCAACGGCAAGCGCTACGCGGCTCAGATCCGCGCGGCCCTGCCGCCCTTTCCGATCACGCGGAACTGGGGGCAGGTGGAGGCCTTCCTCGAAGGGCTTTGAGGAGGCCCCTGGGGCGCCCCTCAATCGCCTTCCGGCACGCCGATCCCGGTGGCTGTATCCTTGGGTCGTGATCCACCGCGCTTCCATCATCTTCGCTCTGGTCTCCTTGGGTCTTGCGGCCGGAGCGCCGAAGGCGTCTCGCGGCACCACCTACCTCTACACCTACTACGACCGCAACGGGAATGTGGTGATCAACAACCTCCCGCCCGGCTACCTGCAGGGCCAGGGGCTCACGCTGAAACATGTAGGCGTGGGGCATGTGCGCCTCGCGGTCACGCGTCAGGAGATGGCGCGGGTCCTACGCAGCCCCGAACTGCTGGCCATGGTGGACGAAATCGCCAAGGCCTCGAATGTGGATCCCTTCCTGGCCCGGGCCATCATCCAGGCCGAGAGCGCCTTCAACTACAAGGCCCGCAGCCGCGTCGGCGCCCTGGGCTTGATGCAGCTGATGCCCGCCACGGCGGAACGCTTCGGGGTGGTCGACCCCTTCGATCCTCGACAGAACATTTCCGGCGGAACCAAGTATCTGCGGTGGCTGCTGGACTACTACAAGGGCGATGTCACCAAGACCATCGCCGCCTACAACGCCGGGGAAGGCGCGGTGGATCGCCATAACGGCATCCCACCCTTCCGCGAGACGCGGGCCTATGTGCCCAAGGTGATGGACCTCTACACCGGGAAGCGGGTGCAGGCCGATCCCAAGGCCGCAGGCTCCATGGCATTGCTCAAGAAGGGTCATGGTGGCTTTGCCGTGGAGGAGAAGCCACTTGTTGCGGCCCAAGCCAAGCAGACCAGCCAGGGGGCCGGCCAGGATCGCCCCGGCAGCACTCTCTTTCAGTGGGTCGATGCCAACGGGCGCCTCCAGATCAGCGACCAGGCCCCGCCTTCCGGTACCAAGGGCGTCAAGGTCTTTGGCGGTGGCGCGAACAGCGGCAGCTGAGGGGCTGGCGGCTCTTATCGGTGTGCAAGCCTCGGCTCCTGCGAGGCACACAGCCTCAGCCCCGCGCTGAACGGCGATGAAAAGCTACTCTTCCTCGGGCACGCCCTTGACCGGCTTCACCTTTAGGACTTCGCCGCGCTCCTTGACGATGCGCTCGTACCAGTCCTTGGGATACGCGGGATGAGTGACTTCACCCTTGTCGCTCTTCGGATTGCCATCCAGGTATTTCCAGATGAGGAACTCGCCCAGCTTCTTCCAGCGGGCCATGGTGAGGTCGGTCTGCTTGGCGCTGTATTGGGTGAGGTAGTCCTTGGCGAGACCGGGGCTCTGCTCGAAGAGCTTCCTGGCGGTCGCATCGACCTCATCCTGGTCCGCGAGGAATTTCCCTTCCAATTCCCGCTGGACTTTCTGGACATCGACGATCATGTCGCTCCAGCGGCTGTAGGTGTAGTTGCTCACGAAGTTGAAGGTCCAGAAGGCACTCTCCCAGCTGAAGGCATCGAAGTTCCCGGTACCCACGGCAAAGGCCTTGGGGGCTTCCTTGATGCCGCAGTAAATCGGCACATAGACCGTGCAGTAGGTGTCGTCCACGCCGAACCAGAGCACGCCCCCGATGGGGTTGGGCAGCCAGGAACGGCCCTGAGCCACGAAGGAGAAGCCCGTCTGCTGGGTGCTGATGGCGCGCTCGTGGACATAGGCCTGATCGCCCACCTTGAAGCCCATGGGGCGCCAGCGGTAGGGCAGCTTGTAGGGGCCGGCACCCACATCCTGGGTCATGTCGAAATCCGTGCCTGTGAAGTGATCGCGCATGAGTTCCATGACATCGTGCGCATCGAGCTTCTGGTCGGGCTTCACGAAGAGCGGCATGGGCTGGGCACCCGGCACGGCCTTCACGTAATCCATACTGATTTTCTGGGACGGGCAGGCACGGTTGAAGATGCTCCACACGCGCCCCTCACAGCCCCGCAGGCTGCCGAAGGAAACGGGGCAATAGGCATTCACGAAACTGAAATTCTTGTCCTCGCCCTTGAAGAAACCCTTCTCCCGGGCAAAAGAAATCAGATCCTTGCTGTAGAGAGCGGTCTTGGGATCGTTGAGCGGGAACTGGCGGATGCGGGCCTGGTTGGCGTGAGCACTGATGGTCCCGTCGGGCACCTTGCAGGCCACCCACACGGCACCCTTCTGACCCTTGCCCTTGCCGATGATCTCGAGAATCCAGGCCTCGTTGGGATCGGCGATGCTGATGCTCTCGCCAGTGCTGGCATAGCCGTATTCGTCCACGATCTTGGTGATCACCTCGATGGCTTCGCGGGCGGTCCTGGCCCGCTCCAGGGCGATGTACATGAGGCTGCCGTAATCCACGATACCGCTGGGGCCAGCCAGCTCCTTGCGCCCGGTGAAGGTAGTTTCGCCGATCATCACCTGGAACTCGTTCATGTTGCCAACGCGGGTGTAGGTGACTGGCGCTTCCTTGATGTAGCCCAGGATGCGGCCGGCATCCCAGCTGGTGCCGTTATCCCAGTCGCGGATTTCTCGCAGGGCACCTGGCAGGTGCTTCCCACCCGCCTTGAAATACAGTTCGCCATAGAGCTTGTGGCTGTCTGCAGCGTAGGTGATGAAGGTGGAGCCGTCCTTGCTGGCGCCCTTGGTGACCAGGATGTTCGTGCAGGCATTGAGTTGCGGGCTGAGGGTAGCAGTCGTCACCAGCGCGGCGGTCGCCAGGAATCGGAAGAGGTGCTTCATACGGATCCTTTCGGGGAAGGCTCGATTGAACATCGCCTTAGGCCATGGTGGCGACCATCACGGCCTTGATGGTGTGCATGCGGTTCTCGGCCTCGTCGAAGACGACGCTGTGGCGGCTGCGGAAGACCTCATCGGTCACCTCGCGGATATCGTGGCCGAGTTCCTTCTGCTCCTTGGCGAGCTTGGTCTCGAAGTCGTGGAAGGCGGGCAGGCAGTGCAGGAAGAGCACATCCTGGTTGCCGGTGGCTTCGATCATCTCCATCGTCACCTTGAAGGGGGTCAGCTGCTTCACGCGCTCGGGAATCAGGGCCTCTTCGCCCATGGAGGCCCAGACATCCGTGTAAAGCACATCGGCGCCCTTCACGGCGGTCTTCATGTCGTTGCAGACCTCGATGATGGCGCCGGTCTCCTTGGCGGCTTCACGGGCGGCCGCCAGCACCTTGAGATCGGGCGCCAGGCTATCGGGGCCCAGGGCCACGAAGTGCATGCCGGTCTTGGCGGCGCCGTACATCAGGGCGTAGCTCATGTTGTTGCGGATATCGCCGCAGAAGACGAGCTTCACCTTGTTGAGGGGCTTGGCGCAGTGCTCCTCGATGGTGAGGAAGTCCGCCAGGATCTGGGTGGGGTGATCGGAATCCGTGAGGCCATTCCAGACGGGCACGCCGCTGTGCTTGGCCAGGCACTCCACCACTTCCTGCTTGAAGCCGCGGTATTCGATGCCATCGTAGAAGCGGCCGAGGACCTTGGCGGAATCCTCCAGGCTTTCCTTCTTGCCCATCTGGGAACTGTTGGAATCCAGGAAGGTGACATGGGCGCCTTCTTCGAGAGCGCCGACCTCGAACGCACAGCGGGTGCGGGTGGAGGCCTTCTCGAAGAGTAGAACGACGTTCTTGCCCTTGAGCAGGTAGTTGAAGACGCCCATCCGCTTCTTGGCCTTCAGATCGTGACTGAGGTCGAGCAGATAGCGGACTTCGGAGGGCGTGAAGTCCATGAGGGTGAGGAAGCTACGACCCTTGAGGTTGACGGCCATGGTTGTTTCTCCGTCGGCATCGTTGGGACAAGCCGCTTGGAGGGGACGCGCGGACCCTCCATCGGGCGAAAAAATTATTTCACCACGATAGCCCGTTCGGTGCGACCCCTCTTTTTGGCTGGGACCAATCGCACGCTCCAGGCTAAACTTCGCCCAAATTCAAAGCTGTCCTGCCTCCTGCCGAAGAGTGCCCCATGAGCAATCTGCATATCCGCCAGTCCTGGACCAATCGCCAGATTTCCCTCTTCACCCTGGTCTGTCTGCTTTTTGCAGTGGTAGCGGCGATCCTCGCGGTGCAATACGGCAGCATCCAGGACTTTGAGCCCAATGGGATCTCCACGGCCAGTCGGGCCTTTAACCAGTTCATGGCCGTGGCCACCACGAGTATCGCGCTGATCATTCCCCTGACCGCCAACCTCTACACGCCGAAACTGGTGAAGCTCTATGTCACCCATCCCCTGATCGTCGTGGGGATGCTGGTCTTCGTCGCAGGCCATACGCTGACGATGTCGCTGCATTTTTTCCCCAAGGAACACCTCGTCAGCCAGATCATCGTCGTCCTGATCGCGGTCATCTACCTTACGGTCCTGGCGGGAGCCCTGCCCTACCTCTACGGCATCAGCCAGTTCCTGCGCCCCAGTTTCTTCATGCCCATGCTGACCCGAAAAGGCGCCCGCAGCCTGGACGAGTTGAACCGGGATAAGCGCCCCCGGCAGAATGTCCACGACCTGTTTGAGACCATCGATGTGGTGACGAACATCGCCCTCACCGGCATGGCCCGGGGCGACCGCCAGCTGGTGCTGCTCGCCCTCCAGTCCATGAATGCGCTGCTGACGGAAATCATCGGCAGCGGCACCCGGGCCTGGCGGACCTCCCAGCCCTTCTTCGTCCCGGGCCTCGCCATGGAGGGACAGGAATATCTCGTCCGCGAAGGGATCTGGCCCGAAGCCTATGTGCTGGCCCAGACCCTGAAGGTGATGGAGGGCGCCACCAAGCGGCAGCACGAGATCATGGCCGAATTGGCCGGCCAGATGGTCGATACAGCGCGCCTAGCCTCCGTGCTACAGCGGGATCCAGTGGTGGAACTGCACATCATGGCCTTCAATACTCTGATGAGGGAGGCCATCGAGGAGAAGGATCTCCGCCGTTTTCAGAACCTCTCCTACCACTACCGACTCCTTATCGAAGCCTTTCACGATAATCCGTCCCGCATGCACGAGGCGGCCCAGCACATGCTGCACTACGGAAAGATCGCCGGTCGCCAGGGACTGCACTTTTGTCTAGAAACCATCGTCTACGATTTGGGAGAACTGGTGTTGAATCTCGCCCACCACGACGAGGAACGGGCGGTGGAACT
>CAIPUA010000257.1 GCA_903868115.1 uncultured Holophagaceae bacterium | reverse complement strand
GAAGGAAAGGGCCGGGTCGGCGGATCGCTTGTCTCGGGGCCACGAGCTTGTTCATGGGACTCGCCCTCCACCAGTCGCGCGAGATCCTGCAGATCCTCGGCATCCAGGCTGCCCTGGGCCTTCAGAGCCTCGAGCAGGGCCTGATCCGAGCCCAGCGCCTCCCGCAGGGCAGACTCATCGACCAGCCCCCGCAGGAGCGCCATGCCGACGAGCTGGAGGGGCTGGCCAGAATCCAATGTAAGTTCCATCACCCGATGGAAAAGGGCTCCCGGCAGTGTGACGGTGGAACCGCACCGAATCAAGCGACATCCGATCTTCCCTGCCTTCCCAAGAGCACGGCGGTACTATATTGAAACCATGCTGCAACTCCCGCCGCTCTATCCCATTACGGATGCTCGCAGCCCGAGGCCACTGGCGGAACAGATCAGCCGCCTTGGGGAAGCTGGTTTTCCGCTGGTGCAGTTCCGGGGCAAGCCCCTCGGCGCGATCGAGCAATGGACGCAACTCAGGCAGGCCCTGGAGGCCTCGGCTCGAAATGGCGGCTGGCCCCTGATTTGTGTCAATGATCATGCGGATTTCGCGGTTCGGGCCGCTCAGGAAGGTCTTTCTCCCTGGGGGCTGCATCTTGGGCAGGAGGATCTGCCCCCGACCGAGGCGAGGCGCCTGCCGGGGCTGGGCGAGCTGCATCTGGGGGCCTCCACGCATGGGGATGCCCAATGGGGCAGCGTGGATCCGGCCTGCGACCACGCGGGCCTGGGGCCCTTTCGCGCAACTTCGACGAAGGGGGATTGCGCTGAACCCCTTGGACTCGAGGGGCTGCGCCGAGGCTGCGCGGTCCTTCGGAGTCAGGGTCTGGCACCCGTGGCCATCGGGGGACTCACCCTGGCGGACGCGGACGCTTGCTTCCAGGCCGGGGCCGAGAGCCTCGCCATGGTGGGTGAAATCGCGCGGGCCCAATCTCCGGCAGACCTGCTCTGGACGGCCCAGCTTGCGCGCTGGCGGGTGAGGCCGCCGCTCCGCGCAGGCCTGGGCGTGGTTCTGATCGGGGGCAGCGGCTGCGGGAAGTCCGCGCTGGCCCGGGCGCTCTCGAGTCGGCTGGGGTTGTCGGTCGGTGACCTCGATGAGGAGGTGGCGCGTTCGACCCACAAATCCATCACGCAGCTCTTCGCCGAGGAGGGCGAGGCGACTTTCCGCCGCTTGGAGGAAACGGCTCTGCCCGCGCTGCTCGCAACGGCGAAGGTGGTGGCCCTGGGCGGGGGCGCTTGGCAGAGCCCGGAGATCCGGAGACGGGTGCGCGAGGCGGGGTTCCAGGTCCTCTGGATCGCTGAGAATCCCGCCGTTGCCTGGGAACGCATCGCGCTGGATTCGGGACGGCCCCTGGCCGCGGAGCGCACCCTCTTCATGGCGCGATGGCGCGCCCGGATGATGCATTGGGCAGTCGCTCCGATGCTGCTGCCGCTGGGGCGGAGCCCGGAGGAACTGGCGGATCGCCTAGTGCCATTCTGAACCGCAGCTCGATTTTTTTTCCCTGGTTGTGACGACCCTTCGCAGCGCTGTGTCTACAATGAGAGATCTCTTTCAGCCATCCCAGAGCCCGACTCGGGAAACCCGCCTTCTCAAGGAATGCCGCCCGAGGGCGGGATCGTGCGACACTTTTTGAAATTCCCCATGGACCTCATCCTTTCGGACATTCACGCCAATCTCCATGCCCTGCGCGTGGTGCTTCGGTATGCCAAGCGGCGCGCGGTCTCCCGCTTCGTCTTCCTGGGCGACCTGGTGGGGTACGGAGCCCAGCCGAACCAGGTGCTGGATCGCATTCAGGAACTGAAACCGCGGAGTCTGGTGCGGGGCAACCATGATCGGGCCTGCGCCAGACCCCAAGAGGATGCCAGCTTCAGCTTTCCCGCCCGGATGGCGGCCGCCTGGACCCGGGAACGATTGACCCGGGAGCATTTGCGCTTCCTCCAGGAAATGCCCGAAGGGTCGCAGTGGGTGGGTGACGAATACCAGATTGCCCATGGCTCTCCCTTGGACGAGGACGCCTACCTGCTGCACCCGAGAGAAGCCCTGCAGGCCTTTGAAGGCTTCTCCTCTCAGCTCTGTTTCTATGGTCACACCCATCTCCCGGGGGGCTTCGAATTTGACCCGGGTCGGGGCGCCCTCACTTGGGTTCACCTTGAGGCAGGCCAGTGGTTCCAACTGCGGGAAGGTTGCCGCTATCTAATCAATCCCGGTTCCGTGGGACAGCCCCGGGACCGGGATGCGCGGCTCAGCTTCGCCAGCTACGATCCGCAGCGGAAGCGAGTGCGCCTGCATCGGATGGAGTACGACCAAGCGGGCGCGGCCCGAACCATCCGGGCCGCGGGGCTCCATCCGAATCTCGCCGAACGGCTCTTGCACGGGATCTGAAAGGAAGCGCATGTCTGAATTCAGGAACCTGAGTCAGCAGGAAATAGAGAGCCTGCTCCAGCGGGCCAGGGCGTCTCGCGCTTCCGCAAGCATCCGGGCCGTTGGGAGCGTCCGGCTCCTGGGGGATCTCCACATTTCCGGGTTCGAGATCGGGGCTTCGGTCCAGCTGAGCGGCGCGAAGCACCGGGACCAGCTTCCTCCGAAAGGCATGGTGGTGGCCGTCTCGGTCCTTCTCGGGGAAGAGATCTTCTCGCTCCAGACCCGCATGCTCGAGCCCATTCTGGCCGGGGAGTCCGATACCCTCTTCCCGCCGGTACTGCGGGTCGACTGGCCCCAGGCTCAGATGGAGGTGCACTGCCGCGGAGATGTGCGCGTGGCGACGCCGGATCTGCCGCCCCTGGATGCCACCCTGGAGTTCAAGGACCGGGTCTTTCCGGCGAAGTTGCTCAATCTCACGGAAACTGGCATGGGACTCGGGCTCACCGAGCGGCTGCGCGTCGATCTCCATGCCCAAGTGGAAGTGGAGACGGAATTGCCCGGAGGGATCAAACTGCGGACTACGGGCAATGTGCGTCACCTGGAATGGCTGGACGAGGATGCCCTGCCCACCCGCCTGGGCCTTGTCCTGGGCTGCATGACCGACCAGACTCGGGAAGCCCTGCGGCGTTTCATCCAGGCGCGGAGGACGGACCGCTCCGAGAACATGCGGAATGCCCAATAGTCCCGTATGAAGACTCTTTCGCTCCGCGTCGATGTGGACACCCTGGAGGGTTCCATCAAAGGCATCCCGGCGCTGCTCCGCATGCTCGACCGCCATGGAATGCGGGCCAGCTTCTATTTCAGCATGGGGCCCGACAACTCTGGGAAGGCCATCCGGCGCATCTTCCGCAAAGGCTTTCTGGCCAAGATGCGGCGCACCCAGGCCGGGAAACTCTACGGATTCAAGACGATGCTGTACGGTGTGCTCCTGCCGGCCCCCATCATTTTCAAACGCGCCGCGACGGAGATGCGTTCCGCCCGAGAGGCGGGTCACGAGGTAGCCCTTCATGCCTGGGACCATGTGCAATACCACGACCTTTTGGACCGCAAGTCCCGCGCCTGGCTCCAGGACTGGTTCGACCGGGCCCACGGGGCCTTCGCCGAGGTCTTCGGCGAGCCGGCGCGGGGGGCGGTGAGCCCGGCCTGGCGGTCCAACGATGCGACCCTCGAGATCCAGGAAGCCTTTCGGTTGGATTACGCGGGGGATTGCCGGGGCACCGAGCCTTTCTATCCGATCGTGAAGGGTCGGACCCTCAAGACGCTCCAGATCCCCACGACGCTGCCGACGATGGATGAACTCCTCGGGCTGGACGGGCTGGGTGGTCACGAGGTCAACGCGCGCCTCTTCAGCCTGCTCCGCGATGAGGCCCTGAATGTCTATGCTCTTCACACCGAGGTGGAGGGTGGAGCGCTGGCCCCGGTCTTCGAGGCCTTTCTGGGCGGATTGAAGGACCGGGAGATCCGGGTTCTGACCCATGCCCAGTGGCTGCCGGAACTCCACCGCGGGAATCCCCCGGCACGGGAGCTTTCGCGCCGGGAGATTCCCGGGAGAGCCGGGTGGGTTAGCTGGGGCGGGTGATGGGGGCCAGAAGGGCCACAGCCGCCTTCCTCTGAAGACAGGCGTGTGATCCTCGCCACACGGCCCGTCCGTGATACTTCCTAGAGTCCTCGCCCTCCTCGGGGTCTGACAGGAGTCTCCATGAGTGCTCGTTTCCTCCATGAGATCCATGCCTACGAGCTCCTGGAAAAGGTCGGGCTCGCCATCGATCGATGGGGGGTGGTCCGGGAGCGAGAGGACCTGGAAAAACTCGGATTCGAAGAGGGACAGAACATCGTCATCAAAGGCACCGTGGTCGAGGTCTGGCACAAGTCCGATCTCGGTCTGGTGAAGTTCGATTCCTTCGACCCTGCCACCGTTTGGGCCCACCACGAGCGGATGAAGGCCGAGGGCAGTGTGCATGGCGAGTATGTGGGAACCCTCGTGGCCCGCCGCGTGGATTTCAAGCAGGTTTCGGGAATGCCCTGTGAGGCGCTGGTTGCGCTCCGCAAGACGCCCGATGCGGGCTGGACTCTCGTGGTGGGTATCGGTGGTGTCCTCACCAATGCCTGGGGCGAGGAGATTCGGCCCCTCCTCTGGCCCGTGGCGCTGACATCGCCCGAGCAGGCCCTGGCGGACTTCAAGGCCCATTGGCTCGGCAGGACCTGGCTCGGCACCATGCGTCAGGGGAAATGCCTGACCGATGAGACCCGGCTGATGACCTTCTTCCAGGGACTCTGGAAGCTGGTGGACCTGCTGGAGGAGGAAGGCGCCACCCTGCTGGAGATGAATCCCGTCGTTCTCGACGAAAGCGGCCGCCCCGTTGCCCTGGATGGTGTGGGAACCTGCGAAACCAAGCCCGAAAGGCCAGCCTCGTCCGCAGGCATTGCTCCCGAACGGCTCTTCGAACTGCTCGTGAAGCCCCGCAGCATCGCCCTGGCCGGCATCTCTGCCCGGGAAGGCACGCCGGGCCGCATGATCCTGGACAACCTATTGCGCGCCACGCTGCCCGCCGGGTCCATTATTCCGATCAAGCCTGGCGAAAAGGAAATCTCCGGTCTGCCCTGTCTCAATGGCATCGAGGATCTGGCGACTAGGCCCGTAGACATGCTGATCCTTTGCCTGCCTGCGGCCCAGACGGTCCAGGCCATCGAGCAACTCTGTGAGCAGGGTGGCGGCGCTTCGGTCGTCTACCTGGTACCGGGGGGCGTCGGCGATGGAGCCGACAGCGAGGGACGCGGCAAGCGGGTGGTGCGGCTGCTGGAGGAACGCCGGGCCAAGGGGCTCTGGACACCGGCACTGGTGGGGCCGAACGGCCTGGGCTTCCTGAGTTCCGAAGGCAATCTGAACACCCTTTTCATTCCCGAGGTGAAGCTGCCCTTCATGGCCAAGGGGGGTTCGCTTTCCCTGGTCAGCCAGAGCGGAGCCTTCCTCATCACGCGCCTTTCCTGTGCGACGCAGTTGCCTCTGCGCTACGGCGTCTCCATTGGCAACCAGATCGATGTCCGTCTCTCGGATTTCATTGCGGCGCTGGGCAAGGACGAACAGACGAAGGTGGTGGCCACCTACGTGGAAGGCTTCCAGCCGGGGGATCTCCTTGCCACAGCCAAGGCCGCTCAGGAACTGGGGCGGGCGGGCAAATGGGTGGTGCTGTACAAGGGCGGGCGCAGCGCCGAAGGGCAGGCCGCCGCCAGCAGTCATACGGGTGCCCTGGCGGGAGACTGGGAACTGCAGAAGGCTCTGCTCAAGCGGGCCGGGGTCATCGTGGCCGAGAGCATGGCCGTGTACGACGCGGCCCTCTCCTGGCTCAGCGCGTATCCCCACGGCAAGCCCAGTCGGGTTGCCGTGATGACCAATGCGGGCTACGAATCCGTCGTCAGTGCGGACCTTCTGGAAGGTGCCGTGCGGGGTCATAGCCTGGACGCGACCGAAACCGAGAAGCTCAAGGTCCTGCTGATCGACCACAAGCTCCAGGATCTCGTCGCGGCCCATTTACCGTTGGACCTGACGCCCATGGCCGACGAGGCGGCCTATCTGGCCAGCGCCAAGCTGGTGGCCGCCACCGCCGCCGATACGGTGCTTGTGGGACTGGTGCCCCTCACCATGCGGCTCGAGACCCGGGACCCGGACCGGATGCAGGCATTCGCGGAGGCTCTCGCCGCGGTGGCCGAGACAAGTGGCAAGCGGATCGGCGTGGCCGTGGAGGGTGGACCCATCTTCGAACCCTACCGCCAGGCTCTGCAGGGTGCCGGGTTGCCGGTATTTCCGTCCATGGAGCGGGCCCTTCAGGGGCTTCGACTCCTGGCCGAACGCTAAGGGCTCCGGAATGCTGCCGGAGGGTCGGAGGAAACAGCGGCGGGCGGAACACGAGGCCCGCTCGGCCTGTCCGGAAGGAAGAGGAAAGGCGCTGTCTTAGTCGAAGCCCTGTGCTTCCGGAGTCGAATTTGTTTTCGAACCTGGGGGCAATCGTGGTGGAATCTTTTCCCCATCCCATCCGAATACGCAAGAGGCCAACCATGCCCAAGACCCTCATCGAACCCTTCCGAATAAAATCCGTCGAACCCATCCGCATGACCACGCGCACAGAGCGAGAGACGTTGCTGGAAGCGGCCAAACTCAATGTCTTCAAGCTCCGCGCCGAGGATGTGCTCATCGACTGGCTGACGGATTCCGGCACCGGTGCCATGAGTTCCGCCCAGTGGGCCGCCATCATGATCGGCGATGAGAGCTATGCCGGAGCCCGCAGTTTCTTCCGTCTGGAGGCCGTCCTCCAGGACATCACCGGGATGTCCCACTTCATTCCCACCCACCAGGGCCGGGCCGCGGAGAAGGTGCTTTTCACGGCCGTGTGCAAGAAGGGGGATCTGGTACCCAACAACTGCCACTTCGACACCACCCGCGCCAATCTTGAATTCAACGGTGTTGAAGCCGTGGATCTGGTGATCCCCGAGGGCCTCCAGCCCAGTCTCATCCATCCCTTCAAGGGCAACATCGATCTGGCACGCGTGGAAGAAATTCTGAAGAAGGAAGGCCACCGCATTCCCTTTGGCATGATCACGGTGACGAACAACACCGGCGGCGGCCAGCCCGTGTCCATGGCCAGTATCCGCGCCTACGCTCAGCTGCTCAAGCAGTACGGCAAGCCCTTCATCATGGATGTCTGCCGCTTCGCCGAGAATGCCATGTTCATCAAGCTGCGGGAGGATGGCTATCAAAACACCGGCATCAAGGCCATCTGCCAGGAGATGTTCAGCTACGCGGACGGCTGCACCATGAGCGCCAAGAAGGACGGCATGGTGAACATCGGCGGCTTCATCATGCTGCGCAGCGACGAATGGCTGGACCCCGTTCGCAACATGTTGATCCTCACCGAAGGCTTTCCCACCTACGGCGGCTTGGCGGGGCGCGATCTCGAGGCCCTGGCCGTGGGCATGGAAGAGGGCATGGATGAGTCCTACCTCCGCTATCGCCTGCGCACCGCCGAGTATCTGGGCGAAAAGCTGGAGGCTGCGGGTGTGGGCTTTGTGAAGCCCACGGGTGGCCATGCGGTCTACATCGATGCCAAGACCGTCCTGCCCGATATGCCAGTGGAGCAGTATCCCGCCTGTTCGCTCTGCAATGCGCTCTACCTGGAGGGCGGCATCCGGGGCGTGGAGATTGGTTCCGTCATGTTCGGCAGGCGCCTTGAGGACGGCACCGAGACCTACCATTCCATGGAACTCGTGCGCCTGGCCTTCCCGCGGCGAATGTATACCCAGTCCCACTTCGACTATGCTGCCGAGGTCATCGCCGAGGTGAAGATCAACGCCAGGAGTATTCGCGGCGTGAAGCTCATCAAGCAGCCCAAGTTCCTGCGGCACTTCACCTGCGAGTGCGCCTGGGCTTAAAATCGCTGCGCGGAAATTGGCAAAGCGCCCGGGGGTCCGGACGCTTTGCCTAGGATTTGGTGATTTCCACGCTGGGGGCGATGAGACGGTCGAACTGGGGCAGGGGGCCCATGAGCGGGCGGCAGTAGTTTTTGAACGACTCGTCGATATCGTTGCCGTGCTTGATGAACTCCTGGGGCAGGGTCTTCGTGTGAGCGGCCACGGTGTCCAGCGGCGTCACGAAGTAGTCCACGGAATAGTCCCCGGTGCGGCGGATCGCCACGGAGCCGTTCAGGCCCCGGTGCACGGCGAAGTGCACAGCGGTTTCGCCCACATCCCGGGCCTCGCTGGAGTCCACATCGGAAAGCACCCCCAGGAAGGAGCGCTGGAGGTATCCGAAGGTATCGCAGCGGACGCGCTGGATCTTGAGGCGGCTCTTGATAGCATCCGAGAGGGCATCGCCAAGGGTGCTGCGGCCGGAGAGTTGCACATTGCCGAAGGGATCTCGTTCCTCGTCCTTGGTGAGCTTGAGGAGCATGGGCTCACCATCGGCGGCCACGATGCCCTCGCAGGCGGCCACCACGCAGCGTCCGTGTTCCTGGTAGACCCGGTCGACATCCCCGAGGAAATGTTCCATGTCGAAGGAGGCTTCCGGGACATATATCAGGTGGGGGCCGTCGTGGGGCCACCGCCGCGCAAAGACGGAAGATGCGGTGAGGAAGCCGGCGCTCCGGCCCATGACTACGCCCACGAACACACCAGGGATCGCGAAATTGTCCAGGTCCAGGCCCGCAAAGGCGCTCACCACGAATTTGGCAGCGCTGCCGAAGCCAGGGCAGTGGTCGGTCACGAGGAGATCGTTGTCGATGGTCTTGGGAATGTGCACCACCCGCAGATCGTAGCTTCGCTGCTCTGCAAAGTTGGAAACGATGCGGCAGGTCTCGGCGGAGTCGTTGCCGCCGATGTAGAAGAAGTAGCGGACCTCGTGCTTCTGGAAGACCTCCACCATGCGGGAGCAGTAGGCCTCATCAGGCTTGTCCCGGGTGGAACCCAGCGCGGAGGAGGGGGTGATGGCCACCATTTCCATGTTGTGGGTGGTGGCCTGGGAGAGATCCACGAAGTCCTCGTGGATGATCCCACGCACCCCGTACCGAGCTCCGTAGACCTGGGTGATGAAGGGGTATTTCCGGGCCTCGAGGACGACGCCCACCAGGCTCTGATTGATCACAGAAGTGGGGCCACCCCCCTGGGCGACAACAGCCTTACCCTTAAGTCTCTGCATAGGGCCTTCCTGGTTATGGGTTGGTGCCCCCATCTTACCGTGACGCCCCCTTGCGGGTCCTGCGATCAAAAATAACGACCCGAAGGCCGTCATTTTTAGGCGTGTTTTTGTTTCAGGCTGTCCTGCCGAGGGAACCACTTCTCCCAGTAGACGACCACGGGACTGGCGATATAGATGGAACTGTAGGTGCCTGTGATGACGCCGATGACCAGCGGAAAACTGAGATCCCGCAGGGCCGGGCCACCCCACACGAAGAGACAGATGGCTACGAAGAGCACGGACAAGGAAGTGAGGATCGTCCGACTCAGGGTCTGGTTGATGGAGTCGTTTACCAATTGGGAGATGGTTGTCCTGCGGTATTCGGGTTTGTGGCTGTTCTCGCGGATGCGGTCGAAGACCACGATGGTGTCCGCCATGGAATAACCGATGAGGATCAGGAAGCTCGCGACCACCGGCACGGAGTATTCGAAGCCGAACAGTGTGAAAAGCCCGACGGCCATCAGGATGTCGTGAATGAGGGAGACAATGCCGCCAACGGCGAAGCTCCAGGTGAAACGGAGCATCACATAGATCATGATGGCGCCCAGGGCCCAGGCCACGGCCGTCAAGGTCTTGCGGGTCCACTCGCCGGAGATGCTGGGGGAGAAGCTCTCCTGTTTCTGGAAGGCGAGGCCGCCGAGCCGGTAGTTTTTCTGGACGAGGTCGGCGAGTACCTTGGGCAGATCCGAAGGCAGCTGGCTGTAGCTGGTGAGCAGGGCCGATTTGTCGCGGGCGTCCACGATTTTCTTGACCAGCGGTTCGTAGGCGATGCGCAGGGCGGTCTCATCCCCTTGGATGTTCAGGGGATTGGACTTCATCCACTGGTCCGTGAGGGCCAGAGCCGATTCCGTGTTCAGGTCCAGGCGAGGATCTCCTGATGTGGTGTGGTCGAGGGCGCGCAGGATGTTCCGGATCTTGTTGATCTGGGCCGTGGAATCCTTCTCGTCCTGTCCCTTGCGGGCCTTCACCTTGATGGAGTAGTCGCGAAAACCGGTCGGCGCACCGTAGGAGACAACCGCGGCATCGGCCAGACCGCCCTTTCCGAGCGCCGCGCGGACAGTGTCCTGCTGGACATCGCCCTTGAAGCGCACCTGCATATCGATGCCGCCGGTGAACTGCATGCCGAGCTTTACATGGCTTTCGGAGCCCTTCCATGGTTGAGCCGCCACCAGGCAGATGAGAATGATGCCCCAGGAAATGGACAAGGCCCTGGCCTTGTACTTCATGAAGTCGATGTGAGGGAGATTGTCGAAAATGCGCATGGGATCGGCCTATCAGACGGAGAGAGTCTTGGTCCCGGGATGTCGCTCCAGGATCCAGTCATAGATGAAACGGCTGATGTAGATGCTGGTGAAGAGCGAGGCCACGATGCCCACCGTGAGCGTCACGGCGAATCCCTTCACGGGCCCGGTGCCGAAGATGAAGAGGAGCATGGCGGAAAAGAGCTGGGTGACATGGCTGTCCACGATGGTCCAGAACACGCGGTCGAAGCCCGTCTGAATGGCACCTGCCACGCTCTTGCCGTTCTTCAATTCCTCCCGGATGCGCTCGAAGATCAGGATGTTCGCATCCACCGCCATGCCCAGGGTGAGGGCGAAGCCCGCGATGCCGGGCAGGGTGATGACGGCGTTGAAGGAGCCCAAAAGGCCGAGCATCACGATGAGGTTCACAGTGAGGGCCACGATGGCGTTGAGGCCTGACCACTTGTAGTAGATGAGCATGCCCACGATGATCGTGCCGAAGCCCAGAAGCGCGGCCAGCACGCCGGATTTGATGGAGTCCGCGCCCAGGCTGGGGCCCATGGACTTCTCTTCCAAGAACTTCATGGAGGCGCGCATGGCACCGCTCTTGAGCTTCAGGGCGAAGTCGTCGGCATCTTCCTTGGTGAAACTGCCGCTCACGCGGACGCTACCACCGGGAATCTTCTCTTTGCACGAGAGGTTGCTGACGATCTTGCGATCCAGGACGATCGAAATGAGGCGACCCTCCTCGGAGGCGATGCCGGTAAGGGTGGAGAAATCGTCCGCACCTTTACGGTTCAACGTGAAGTTGATCTCGCTGGCATCTGTGGTCGGGTTGACGGCGCGGTGGGCATCCGAAATATCGCCCCCATCTACATAGACCTTGGTTTCCACCAGGTGCCAGGACTTGAACTTTTCCTCGACTTTGCCCTTGACGGCCACATCCTTGCCGGCACGGCGCAGATCCCGCTCACTCTCAGGTTCCGGGAGGAGTTCGGTGTTGGGCGGAACCTGGCCCTTGAAGAAGGTCAAGGCGGCTTCGCGGGTGGGGAAGCCCTTGTAGCCCGTGGGGTCGAGCTTGGACTTGAGGCGCTGTTCGAGGCGACCGGGTGTGGAGAGCAGGTTCTTGATGCGTTCCCGCTCTGCTTCGCCCACGCCGGGCAATTCGACCACGATGCGGTTGCCGTCGGCCCCGCTGGCCGTAATTTCAGGCTCGGCCACGCCGAACTGGTTCACGCGGTTTTCGATGATCTGGAGTGCCCGCTTGCCCGCATCCTCTTTCAGGAGCTTCTGGTAGGAAGCCTTTTGCACCATGAGGGCGCCCTGAGCGTCGAAATTCGTGTCGAAGCCGCCGAAGGTGCCCGTCACTTTTTCGAGGACAGCCTTCTGGTCCGCAGGAACGCCCTCGATCCGAACGCCAATGGGACGCGGGGATCCATCGAGGTGGACCGATGCGTCGGCGAGGCCCTTTTCCTTCAGGCGATCCTGCAGGCGGTCCGCGGTGTCGCGCAGATCCGCCTCCAGCGCCTCGTGGCTTTGGACTTCCAGCTCGAAGTGGACTCCGCCCTTGAGATCAAGGCCGAGACGGACCTTTGAAAGGGGAAGGAAGAAGAATGCACAGACGCCACAGATGAAGAGCGTCACGGCAAGGCGCCAAAAACTCCGCTTGGTCACAGGTTGCTCCAACAGGGGAGGCGGGGGGAATGTCCCCCCGCCGGTCCGAAGGTGATACGGATCAGTTCTGCTCGGGAGCGGGTTCACCGGCCAGGGCCACGACGGCCTGACGGCGCGCCTTGACGACGGTGGTGCCGAGCTTCAGGTAGATGAACTTGTCCTCGACGCGGTCGATGGTGGCGAAGAAACCGGAAGCCAGCAGCACTTCGTCGCCAGCCTTCAGTTTGGAGAGGCGCTCCTCCATCTGTTTGCGGGCCTTGTTCTGGGGGCGGATCAGGAGGAAGTAGAAGAGCGCTCCCATGCCGCCGATGAGCAGCAACTGCATCATCATAGGGTTGGCTCCAGTTGCTTGAAGTAGTGCTAGGTGCATTCAGGGCTCCTCGGTTTGCCAGTTATCCCGCGTGCGGCGTGCGAAGTCCGGGAATCGGTTCTCCAGCAAGGCCAGCCTTGCGGCGCGGGTGAGCCCTACAGTGTAGCTCAGGTTGTGGATACTGTTGAGTGTAGAAGCTAGAAGCTCCCCCACCCGGAAGAGATGATGGAGATAAGCCCGGGTGAAGGTCCTGCAGGTGTAGCAGCTGCAATCAGGATCCAGGGGCTGTGGGCTCTCCCGATGCCGGGCGTTCTTGATATTGACCCGGCCCCTGGAGGTGAGCAGGCGGCCATGTCGCGCCTCCCGGGTGGGGAGCACGCAGTCGAAGAGGTCGACGCCCTGTTCGATGCCGAAGAGCAGATCCTCGGGCGTTCCGACGCCCATGAGGTAGCGGGGGCGGTCCTCGGGCAAGGTATGGACGAATTCCGCGAGGGTGGCGTTCATCTCCTCCTTGGGCTCGCCGACGCTCAGTCCGCCCACGGCGAAGCCTTGGAACGGATGGCGCGCGTCCAGTTCAAGCATCTCTTCCAGATGCTGCTTACGCAAATCCAGAAGGGTTCCGCCCTGGTTGATCGCGAAGAGGCCCTGGTGTTCTGCCAGCGGAAATTCCCGGCAGCGTTCAAGCCAGCGTGTGGTGCGAGCCATGGAGGCTTCGAGCTTGGGGCGCTCCAGGCGACCTGCGGGACATTCGTCCAGGGCCATCACGATATCCGAGCCAAGGTTCCGTTGGATCTCCATGCTTCGTTCGGGGCTGAGGAAGTGGCTGGATCCGTCGATATGGCTCCGGAAGGCCACGCCCTCTTCCGAGATGCGACGAAGAGATGCCAAAGAGAAAACCTGGAAGCCGCCTGAATCGGTCAGGATCGGACCCTTCCAGCCCATGAAGGCATGGAGGCCGCCCAGTTCTGCCACGAGAGCATCGCCGGGGCGGAGGCCAAGGTGATAGGTGTTGCCGAGGATGACCTGAGGGCCAATCTCCTCGAGTTGGGCGGGGGTGATGCCCTTGACCGTCCCCTGCGTACCCACGGGCATGAAGGCAGGCGTGGACACGGCCCCGTGGTGAGTTGCGAAACGACCCGCGCGTGCCATCGAGGGGGATTCCGCAAATCCGGATTCCCGATCAAAACGAAAAGGTTGTGACAGAGGCATGACGATTCCGAAGATTTTTGTTGCAGGGTCACGAAAAAAAGACAGGGCGGCGGACATGTGTCACACAAATGGAAAAAATGCGGGAAACGGCGCCAATTGTGGGTTCAAGAAGGATTCAGGGCTTGACGCCGTGGAGTCCGCTTGTCATCTTAGCCGCTGGGCCTGTCCCAGTTCTTTCCTTGTTTGTTCGTGAGCCGAACCAGCCTTCCAGCGGGTTCGGCTCCAATTTTTTCTCAACACGCATGTTTTTCTACGGGAGTCGCATGAGCAAAGACCCCAACCCCAACCCTCCTCCGAAAGGGGGAACTCCGGAGAGCCTGGAGGATTTGGTCTATCGGCCGTCGCTGTCGGAAGGGAATGATTCCCTCCACCGCGCAAATCCCTTGGTGACCATTCCTCTGACTCTGGCCAGCTATGCGGTATTCGGCGGCTTGGCTTGGTTCCTGGCGACCCAGACTCAGATGGGCAAGAACGTGGTCAAGGCCACGGTCGGCATCGATCTGCAGGAACAGGAAGATGCGCCGCCTCCACCTCCACCTCCACCTCCACCCCCGGCGCCTGCCGCGCGTCCCGCAGCCCCGAAAGTGGAGATGAAGGACGCTCCGCCTCCTCCTCCCCTCACCAACCAGGACATCGTGCCTGAAATCGCTCCGCGGGAACTACCCACGCGGGATCTCTCCATGGCCTATGCGGGCAGTGGCCAGGTGGGCGCCGGTGGCCCCGCTGTGGCCGGTGGTGGCGTCGGTGGCACGGGCATGGCGGTGGTAGGTTCCAGCACCACCCGGGTCGTGGACTTCGACTTCAGCCAGATCAAGATCAAGTATCAGCCCCCCGCGCCTCCCTATCCGCCCCTCGCCAAGATCGCCAAGATCCAAGGCACGGTGGTGGTGGAGATCACCATCGGCGTCGATGGCGTGCCCATCAAGGCCGTGGCGCTCGAGGGACCTCCCCAATTGCGCCCCGCCGCCGAGAACTACGCCATGCTGTGGAAGTTCGAGCCGGCCATGCTGAATGGCGTTCCCCAGACCGCCAAGTTCAAGCTGACGATGCCCTTCAAACTGCGCTCCTGACCTGAATACCTCGGGCCCACCCTATCGGCCCGATTGCCTTCGTCAACCTTCTCCTTCACTCATATAAAGGAAACCCAATGAACTTCCTCCTCGATACCGTCAACTTCGGTCTGCTGTCCGGCAGTGCCTTCGGCCCTCGGGAAATCTGGTCCGCGGCCACGCCTTTCAACAAGGGCATCATCGTCATTCTGCTCTTTCTCCTGGCGCTCCAGGTCTACATGTCCATCGAGCGCGGCATCATGTATGCCCAGAGCAACACCGCTTCCCGCAAGTTTCTCAAGCTCTTCATGGACACCCTGCGTCGCGGTGATTTCGAAGCCGCCCGTCGCGCCGCCACCACCCACAACAAGAGCCACATCGCTCTCGTGCTGAAGCACGGTCTGGACATCTTCCAGTATGAGAAGCAGCTCAAGGCCCTCCATGAGAATCACGACGTGATCCAGCCCGTCGAGCGCGCCATCATCCGCGGCACCGCCGAAGTGACCGAACTCCTCAAGAAGGGCATGGGCACTCTGGCTACCATCGCCTCCGCCTCTCCCTTCATCGGCCTGCTCGGCACCGTGTGGGGCATCATCGCTGTCTTCTCTACCCTGAAGGAAAAGGGCGCTGGCGACATCAACGCGCTAGCCGGCTCCATCGGTGAGGCCCTCGGCACCACCGCCCTCGGCCTGATCGTCGCCATCCCCGCCGTGTGGATTTTTAACTACTTTACGAATCTGCAGGACAAGACCATCACCAACATCAACAACGCGGCCTCCCAGATGATCGACGAGTTCATCCGTCGGGAGAGCCAGAACTAAGTTCCCTTCCACCCGCGCCGGGGGGTGATCAAGCCCCCTGCGCCCAACTCGAGGAGAAACCTATGAGTATGGATGTTGGCGGTAAGGGCGGCGGCGTAAAGTCGGACATCAATGTTACGCCCCTGGTGGACATCGTCCTGGTGCTTCTGATCATCTTCATCGTGATCACGCCCGCTGTTAACGCCGCAGTGAAGCTGCCGCTTTCCAAGCACTCTCAAAAACAGGGAGTCGAACAAGGCGCCAAATACTTGAACCTGATGCTCGGCCGCGATCACGAAAAATCCAAGGATGGTTTGGTGGTCCCGGGATTCGTCCAACTGGATGACGAGAACGCCAAGCGCGAAGGCAAGGGTGTCAGGGGTTGGGATATGACCACGGATGAGGGTCGTGCCGCCTTGGTCAAATACATCAAGGCCTCCACGGACCTCCTGTCGGACCGGCGCGTATTCGTCAAGGCGGATGCAGACTTGCCCTACAAACATGTGGATCAGCTCTTCCAGATCTGTCGTGAAGGCGGTGCCGATGAGGCTTCCATCGTCACCAGCGAAGACAAGGCCAAAGAGGAGAAGAAATGAGCGGCGGCCACGCGAAGTCCGATATCAACGTCACACCGCTGATCGACATCGTGCTTGTGTTGCTCATCATCTTCATCGTGATGGTGCCTGGCATGTCCAAGTCCATGCCTGTCGTGGTGCCGCAGGTGGTGAAGATGGACAAGCCCACGCCGCCGGATCCCAAGAATCCTCCCCTCGTCGTGGAAGTCGATCCCACCGCGGACAACAAGGCCTATGTCTTTAAGTTTCAGAGCGAGGCCATGGAACTTGGGGAACTTGCCAACCGACTGACCCCCGTGGTCCAGTTGCAGCCCGCAGGCATGCGCAAGGTCTTCGTCAAGATTGACGAGGAAACGCCCTACCAGGTGGCCGTGCAAGTGCTTGATCAGGTTCGGGTCGCTTCGGACCGAGCCAAGAAGGAAACTGCCGTGAAGCCCGAATGGGGCGGCTTGGATGGCGGCGATGTCAAGGTCGCTACCTCCCTGAAAAAGCGCAATCCCTGAACATTTGAACTGACGAAAAGCAAGGGCCGCGGGGAAACCTGCGGTCCTTGCTTTTCATTGATGCATTACTGCGGAACCCTGAGTCTTGCCCGCGCGCCGCCCTGGGCGCGGTTCTCAAGGAAGAGACTGCCACCGTGACCCTCGGCAATCTGGCGACTCAAGACCAGACCGATGCCGGTGCCAGCGGGCTTCGTGGTAAAGAAGGGGACGAAGAGATTGCCACCTTCCGGCAGTCCCGGGCCGCTGTCCTCGATGCTGAATTCCAGCCAACCGCTTTCGATTCTCCAGCCCATGGTCACGGGGCCACCGGCTTCCACTGCGTTGCGCAGCAGGTTGATGAGGGCCTGTTCCAACTGGTCGGGGTCCAGGAAGACCTCGGACGGAGGGCCAGCCTGGATCGCAACGAGCGCCCGGGTCTCAAGGCTCACAACCTTCTGGACCAAGGGGTCGATGGGAGTATTTCGCTTCGAAGGTACGGGGAGCCGGGCGAGCCGAGTATAAGCATCCATGAACCGTCCCAGGGATTGGGCTCGGGAATGGATGATAGACAGTCCCTGTCTCGCATCCTGTTCCCAGTCTTCTCCTCGCCGTTCAAGAAAGGTGCCGATGCTGGAGGTGAGGCTCTGGATGGGAGCCAGGGAGTTGTTGATCTCGTGGCCCAGGACTCGGATGATCCTTTGCCAGGCCTGGCGTTCTTCCTGCCGCAGGGTCCGCGTGAGATCCGAAAGGACCAATAGGTGATGGGGATGTCCTCCTTGGCGAAATTCCGCGCGCCGCACTTCGAAGCGCCCCTCCCGCCCCGGGAAGGAAATATCCAGGAGTTCTCCCTCGCAGGCCAGGGCCGTGTCGAGTCCAAGTTCGGCCGCGGTAGAACCCAGAAGGCCCTCCGCGGGGCGTCCCAGCAGTTGTTCAGCGGCCCGATTGGCCAGCCGCAGGGCACCGGAGCTATCGAAAGCGAAGACCGCCACATCGATCTCGGCCATCACCGCCCGCAACAGAGCCGTGGCCTCGATGGCCCGCAGGCGCTGCTGCTGCAGGAGCTCCGACAGGGTATTCAGTTCTCCGAAGACTTGCCCCAGCGCGTCCTTAGGGCCCTCCACGCGCGCCCGAAAGGAGTAGTCACCTTCTCGCAAGGCTGCCAATAGATTTGAAAGAGTCTGCAGGGGATGAAGCACGCGAGCGTGCACATGGAGAGCGGCGCGCCAGACCACGAAGGCGGCGAACCCCAACGCGAGAATCCAAATCCAGACCTGGATTTTTGCACTGCGTGGAAAGAGCAGCACCAGGGCCAGAACGAGGAGGGGCAGGGCCCCCAGGAGCACGGTCCATTGCAGGCGCCGCTCAAGGGAAAGCCTCATGGGGCCTCGATCCCATACTTCTGCATTCGCCGGTAGATGGCACTGCGGGAGAGTCCCAGGGCTTCGGAGGCTGCCGTGGCGCTGCGGTAACAGGCCAGGGCCTTGCGGATGAGCTGAGCCTCCATCTCTTCCAGGCTCAGCGCTTCCAGGTATTTGGAGGCGCTGCGCGGCGCGAGCAACAGATCCGACGGCTCCACGCGGTTGGAATTGGCCATCAGCGCCGCGCGTTCCACCGCGTGATCCAGTTCGCGCACATTGCCCGGCCAAGGGTGGGCCTCCAACATGCGCCGGGAGGCAGGCTCGAAGCCCACAAGGGGGCGACGGTAGCGCCAGGCATGGCGGCTGAGAAAGATATCGGCCAGGGGCAGGATGTCCTCGATGCGCTCCCGCAGGGGCGGCACATGCAACTCCAGAGTGTTCAAGCGGAAGCGCAGGTCCTGGCGGAAACGGCCAGCCTGCACTTCGTTTTCTAGGTTCGAATTGGTGGCAGAGATCACGCGGACATCGGCTCGGAGCGTCCGACTGGAGCCCACTCGCTCGAATTCCCCAGTCTCCAGCACCCGCAGCAACTTGGCCTGCAGACTCATGGGCGCGTTCCCGATCTCGTCCAGGAACAGCGTGCCGCCATCCGCCAGTTCGAAGCGCCCCACCCGGGCGTCCTTGGCGTCCGTGAAGGCGCCTTTCGTGTGACCAAAAAGCTCCGATTCCAGCACGCCCTCGCTAAGACCCCCCGCGTTGAGGGTAATGAACGGCTGTCCGGAGCGGAGGCTGGCGACATGGAGCGTGCGCGCCAGGAGGCTCTTGCCCGTGCCGTTTTCGCCGGTAATGAGAACGCTGGCCTCCGAGGGGCCAATACGGGCCATCAAGGCCACCAGGGCCTGCATCGGTCTGGACTCCGCCACGATCAGGGGCAGTTCGTCGCCTCGAAGCACCCTGTTCTCGGCTTCCAGGCGCCGGCCCCGGCGCAGTGCCTGCCCCAACTCCACCTGACTCCGCAAGGTTGCCAGGAGCTTGGTGTTTTCCCAGGGCTTGGGCACGAAATCCCGGGCACCCCGTTTCATGGCTTCCACGGCCAGTTCCACACTGCCCCAGGCCGTCATCACCACCACCGGCAGTTCGGGCTCCAGGGCCCTCAGGTGATCCAGCAACTGGAGGCCCTCCTGGCCCGAGGTCGTGTCCTGGGCGTAGTTCATGTCCATGAGCACAAGATCCGGTGGCAGCGCTTCCACTGCGGCCACGGCCGCCGCAGGCGTCGCCACAGTGTCCACCTTGAACCCCTCAGACTTCAACAGCAGACGCAGGCTCTCCCGAATATCCGGTTGATCATCGGCCAGCAGGATGCGCGCGTTCATGTTCCTAGGCTACTCAACCCCGGGGTCTCAACGATTCAATAATTTGCACAGTCACTAAACCTTCGCGAGTACTCCGCAGTATCCAAGCGTCACCCCTTTGACCATCATCTCCATGAGGAGGAGCCACGCATGCCAGGCGAAATCGATCGACGCGATTTCCTTAAATTCACTGGGACCGGCCTGGGAGTCATGGCCGCTTCCGGTCTCTTCCACGACCGCCTGATGGCCGGCACCCTTCCGGCTCCTGGGTCCCAGGTCTTTGAGTCCCGCTTCGGGGTGTCGCGCGAGACCATGATGAAGGTCCTCCAGACGGCCCTGGCCAAGGGCGGTGACTACGCGGATCTGTACTTCGAGTACAAGCTCGCCAACGCCGTGACCATGGAGGACGACATCATCAAGGAGTCCAACGAGACGATCACTCTCGGTGTGGGCATCCG
>CAIPUA010000256.1 GCA_903868115.1 uncultured Holophagaceae bacterium | reverse complement strand
CCCGCAGCGTGCGCGCGCCATCCGGGAATTCCCCCGCTCGCATCCGGCGAAAGAGATCGAGGTTTTCCGCTGCCGAGCGGTTGCGGAAGGGGGACTCCGTGCCGGACTTGTAGAAGTTGCCCCGGTATTCCTTGATCTCCTCATCCGATAGGTCGCAGACATAGGCCTTGCCCTGGGAGATCAAATACTCCGCGTAGTCGTAGAGGAAGTGGAAGTAGTCGCTGGCGTAGTATTCCCCGGCCCAATCAAAGCCCAGCCACTGCACATCCTCGCGGATGGAATCCACATACTCGATGTCTTCCTTCACGGGGTTGGTGTCGTCGAAGCGCAAGTTGGTCCTGCCGCCATATTTCTTCGCCAGCCCGAAATTGATGCAGATCGATTTGGCGTGGCCGATGTGCAGGTAGCCGTTGGGCTCCGGTGGGAAGCGGGTCATGATGCGCTGGCCATGCTTGTCCGAGGCGAGATCCGCTTCCATGATCTCCTCGATGAAGTGCAGGCTCTTGGTGGTGGAAGCGGTCTGTTCGTTCATGGTGGGCATCCGTTCGGCCTCAAAGGAAGGCTACCTTCAGCCTACCGTCAGAGATCCCCAGGCCAAAGGGCTCGCGTGGCGGAGGGCCTGCTTGTCCAAGTCAGCCAGGGGCGTCCCCAGGCGAAGGCGAGGCTCTCGCCCGTCTCCTTCAGACTCTTGCCCTTCTGAGTTGCTATACAGCGGGGGATGAAGAAACAAAAAAGAGAAAGAACTGGAACCACAGAGGCGCGGAGGGCGGGGGGAAAGAACCTCGAGGGAACTTTACATTCGATAGAGCTTGTGACGCCGGGATCAGCCTGACCTGTGGATAATTTCCGGAGTAGGTCCGTGGGCCGCTGTCGCCAGGACCAGGAGATCCTTTATGCCATCCAGCCCCCTGTCCCTCCCTCGAAGCCTCGCCGCGGCGGTCCTGGCCGTCTGCCTGGCGCTGCCGGCCCTGGCTCAGAATGCACCGCCGCCCGAACTGAAGGAGGTCCAGGCGGCCATGTCGCTGCAGGAGCCCGCTGCCAAGCTCAAGGAACTGGAGCGGATCAAGGGGGCCTATCCCAACAGCGCCATGACGCAGGTGATCGATGGCCAGATCCTCGCCGCGCGCGTGGCCCTTGTCGCTACCCTGGACGAAGTCCTCGCTCTGCAGAAGGCCGAGATGGAGACAGCCAAGGGGGCTGGGCGCATCAGCGTGGTCCTTAGGTTCGCGCGGCAGATCCTCTTCCACCCGAAGGCGGCCTCCTTCGACAAGGCCAAGGTCCAGGCGATCGTGCAGGACTACCGGGACAAAGCTCAGAAAGGCCTGGCGGATCAGGCCGGGCTCGCCGGGATGAGCGAACGGCTTCGCGGCATGCTGCCGGGGAGCGTCGCCGAGATGGACCTGCTGCTCGCCCAGGCGCAGGTCAACGCCGGACAGCCTGCAAAGGCCCTGATCTCCCTGGATGCTTTCACGAAGGCAGGCGGCCCGGCCGGAGCCTCCTACCTCCTGGTGAGGGGCGATGTGCTTGAGGCGCTGAACCGTCCCAAGGAGGCCTATGAGGCCCTGCTGGGTGCGGCGCTGGAGAATCACAAGGACGGGCTGCGGCGAGCGAAGGCGGCCTACGGAAGGCTGAATGGCAAGGAGGATGGCTTCGACGCGATGCTCGAGGCCAGGAGTCGGGCACTGCCCTACCACCCGGCGCCCTTCAAGCCCGGTTCCGCCTGGAAGGGCAAGGCCGTGCTGGCCGAGCTGTTCACCGGTTCCGAGTGTCCTCCCTGCGTGGCCGCCGACTTCGCTGTCGATGGGCTTCTGGAGTCCTTCCCGGAGACGGCCCTGGTGGTGCTGGAATACCACCTCCCCATTCCGGGACCGGATCCAATGATGAACCCCGCCACCAAGAAACGGCAGGACTACTACGGTGTGAACAGCACGCCCACTGTGCTGTTCGATGGCCAGGACAAGCTCACGGGTGGCGGCGGTCGGAGCGCGGCCGAGACAAAGTACAAGCAGCTCTCCGGGAAGGTTGTGGAGAAGGTCGACGCCGCGCCCGGCGCGGCGCTGAAGCTCCGCGCCACCAGGACTGGCAATCGAGTGCAGGCCACCCTCGACCTGGGCGAGGCCATTCAGGGCGTGGACTACCAAGTGGCGCTCGTGCAAGGCCAGCAGGAGCACAAGGGGGGCAACCGCCTCCTGGTCCATAAAATGGTAGTGCGTGACCTAGCGACCCTCGATCCCTCCGCGACCACGGCTGCCTTCGATCTGGCCGCGTCGGAGAAGGCCACGGACGCCTACCTCACGGAGTTCGAGACAACCTCCACCCGCTTCAAGGGGTTCAAGTTCCCTGTCCGGCGGGCGGTCATCAGCCGCGAGGGCCTGAAGGTGGTCCTGTTCGCGCAGGAACGCGCCACCAAGAAGGTGCTCCAGGCCGTCGTTGCGGACGTGAAGTAGGTCCTTGCTACCGGTCAACAAACCAACGCTGCCTCAGACCCCGATGTCCAGCGTGAGGTAGTCGAAGGGGTTGATGCCCCAGTCCTCGGGCTGTTCGTTGCCAATGATGTGATCGCCACCGTACTGCGGTTGGGAGAGATCGATGTCCTTCGGCTCGAGTTTCTTGCGGTGTTTGGCATCGAAGAGAATGCGCACGATGGGGAAGAGGAGCCCCTTCTCGCTCTGTTCCACGACGATGCCGACCCGCTGGCTATCGAGCATGACCAGGCTGCCCACGGGGTAGATGCCGATGGCCTGGATGAAGTGCTGAACGAGTTCCGGATCGAAATGGTGTTCGCTCCACTCGAAGAGTTTCTGCAGGGCGAGGGCCGGTTCCATGCCCTTGTGGTAGATGCGGTTGGAGGAGATCGCATCGTAGACGTCCACCACCGCGGACATGCGGCCCAGCTGGCTGATTTCGTAGCCCTGCAGTTTCTGGGGATAGCCCGTACCTTCAAAGCGCTCGTGGTGTTCGCCCGCGATCTGGATCATCAACGGCGAGATGCTGGGGGTTTGCCGAAGGGTTTCGAGGCCGAGCGTGACGTGGCTCTTCATGGTCGCGAATTCTTCATCCGAGAGCTTGCCGGGCTTGTTGAGGATGTGATCGGGCACCCGCATCTTGCCGACATCGTGGAGCATGCCGCCGATGCCGGCCTCGATCAGCTGCTCTTTTTCCATGCCCATGTAGCGGCAGAAGGCCACCAGAAGCGTGGCGACGCTGACGCAGTGCTGAAAGGTGTAGCTGTCGCCTTCCTTGAGACGACACAGGCTCATGAGGGTGCCGGGGTTGCGGAGGATGGAGTCGGTGATGTGCGTGACCACCGGGCTGACCCGCTCGACTTCCACCTGCTTTCCCAGGCGGATATCCGACAGCATGCTGGTGATGACCTCGTTGGCCTCGGACTGAATGTCGCGGGCGATGGCGAGTTCTTCGGCATGGGTGGTCTGCGAGGGCAGGCTGTGGCTCCGGGTCGCGAGATCCAGGACCTTGGCCTGGATCTCCACCTCGACTTCCCGCAGGGTCGGAGCATCCGACACATCGATGCCCTTGACGGTATCGATGTAGAGTTCCCCGATCTTGCTCTCCTGGAGTTTCTTGAGATCTTCCTCCTTCCGCAGCATGAAGCGGCTGCGGAGGAAGTTGTGGTCCATCCACCCGGAATTCAGATCGTGGATGTACATCCCAAGCTTGAGGTCTTCGACTCGGACTCTTTTGATCATGCTCCACTCTACGAAAAACGATTCTGTTCCGCGAGGCTGAAAGCGCAACCCAATCGCGAGGTATTGAAAGCCACGCTGAGAGGGGAAAGGATGACGCCTTTTTGGACGCATGGGGGTAGGTCCACCCTTTTTTACCCCGGAAGCAGGCATGCGGCAGTCTATTCGAAGGCGTGAACATCAAAATATTTTAAGTAAACTATTCAAAATTTTGATAAAAAATTGCAACAAATTTAATTAATGATATAAAATAAGTTATAGAAAATTATACAAATTTGTCAAAAATATATTACAAAAAATTTGAAAAATTTACTGTAATATATTGTAAATAAACACGTTGCGATTTGGCCCAGGTCTGGCTTATGAACGGTTGCCATTCACAGGAGGCAACCATGATGAAGTCCCTACAATCCCTGGCCCTGGTCCTTGCCCTGGCCATCCCCGTCGCCGCAGCCGAACGGGCCCCCCAACACGCGGTCAACCTGAACTCGGCCACCGTCACCGAACTGATGCAGCTGCCCCGCATCGGCGCCAAGACGGCCGAACGCATCGTCGCGTTCCGCAAGCAGCACGGCGGCTTCCTCCGGCTCGAGGAACTGATGAACGTGAAAGGGATCGGTGAAAAGAGCTTCGCGCGCCTCAAGCCGCATCTCACCGTGGGTGCTGCTCCTGCCAGCCGGCCCGCGCCGGTTCGGAAGTAGGAGGGACCATGCGCGCAATCACGACGTTCCAGCAAGTCCTCTCGACCTCGCAGACGGCCTCGCTCCGCACCCGCGTCCAGAAGGGCGTGACGCTGGTGGAGACCTCTATGGTGATGGGCATCGTCGGAATTCTCTCGGCAGTGGGCATCTCGATGACGCAGCCTCCCCAGATGGAGCTGACCTGCGTCCAGCAGGAAATTCCGGCCGCCGTGATGCAGGCCATGCATCTGGCCAGGGCCAAGGGCACGAATGTCATCGTGGCTCTCGGCCAGCCTGAACTGGGGCCCGATGTGCTGCCCGTAAAGCTCCCCAGTCATGTGAAATGGGGCAAGCCTGCCCAGATTCCGCTGCCCCCGGGGATGGACGCACCCGTCGTGGCGGGCACCACCGGCGAGGCCCACGCCAAGGTGACGATCACCCCGCGGCACACGGCCACCGCGACCACCTGGTTCCTGAACGATGGCACGGACGCTCTTTGCATGAGGCTCTCGGGCCACGGGCATTTGCAGTTGCTCCGCTGGCGGGCGGCCCGCAAGTCATGGACGAGAGTCTGATGAAAATGGCAGATCTTTCACCGGAACAGCGCCCCCGGGAACGCCTCATGGCGGGCCACGGCGAGGAACTTGGCGATGCCGAACTGCTGGCCCTGCTCTGGGGTTCGGGCCAGAAGGGGCGCAGCGCTGTGGAACTGGCCCAGGAAATTCTGGGCGCTGCGGGCGGCCTCGCCGGCCTGCTGTCGCTGGGCCTCCAGGACTGGACCGCGCTTTCCGGGCTGGGTCCCGCCCGCGCATGCCAGCTCTGGGCCTCGACGGAACTCTGCCGACGCAGCCAGCGGGGGGCCGTGCGGCCGCGCATCACCTCGCCCCGGGCCGCCGGTGCCTTCCTGCTCAACCGCTGCCACGGCTGGACCGAGGAGCGCTTCGGGCTGCTCGCCCTCAACGCGAAAGGCGAACTCCTCGCCGAGCGGATCCTCAGCCAGGGCACGGCCACCGGCACCCTCATCAGCCCCCGGGAATTCTTCCGAGAAGCTCTGCGCTTCGGGGCCACCTCGGCCCTGGCCTTTCACAATCACCCAAGCGGCGATCCCACGCCCAGCCGCGAAGATGTGCAACTCACCAAACGCCTGCGCGCCGCGGGTGAATCCCTGGGCGTGCCCCTGGCGGATCACATCATCCTGGGAACCGAGCGCTACCACAGCTTTCGCGCGGCGGAAGGCTGGGACGCAGGTTGACGCCGTAGGTGGATGCGAATTCTCACGAACAATCGAAGCGAGTCTCTTCGGTGGCGACCCCGCGCAAACGCAGCGGGCTGCTTCATACTGGTGGGCACAGGAGCTCCCATGACGATCTGGACCCTCGATCCTTCCGAGAAACAGGCACTGCTCGCGCGCTTCCTCCGCTATGTGCAGGTGGACACCCAGAGCGATGAGGACGCTACCTGTTTTCCCTCCACGGAGAAGCAGAAGGATCTGGCGCGGCTGCTGGTGGACGAACTGCAGGCTCTCGGCTGCGCCGATGCGGTCATGGACGAATGGGGCTATGTCTTCGCCACGGTGCCCTCCAACCTGCCCGCCGGGCATCCTGCCGCAGGAAAGGTGCCCGTGGTGGGCTTTCTGGCCCATCTGGACACCTACGCGGGTACGCCCGGCGGTGGCGTGAAGCCCCAGCTCATCCAGGCCTACGGGGGTGGCGATATCCCGCTGCCGGCCACGGGCGAAACGATTCCCATGGCCACTAATCCGGCCCTGGCCCGCTGCGTGGGGCACACGCTGGTGCATGCCGATGGCACCACTCTGCTGGGTGCCGATGACAAGGCGGGTATCGCGGAAATCCTGACGATGCTCGCGTGGCTGGGCCGCCACCCGGAATTTCTCCACGGGGAGCTCAGGGTCGGCTTCACGCCGGACGAGGAAGTGGGTCGAGGCACTGAGCACTTCGATGTGGCGGCCTTCGGGGCGCAGTACGCCTACACCCTGGATGGTTCCGATCTTGGCGAGATCGAAGACGAGACCTTCTGCGCCGATACGGCCATCGTCACCATCAAGGGCCACGATGTGCATCCCGGCTACGCGAAGGGCGTGATGATCAACGCCGCACGCGTAGCCTCGGCCATCGTGGAAGGTCTCGCCCTGGATCATCTTCCGGAGACCACGGCCGGCCGGGAATCCTACTTGCATCCCTTCGATGTGAAGGGCGACGTCACCAAGGCCGAGGTGAAACTGCTGGTCCGCGCCTTCACGGAGGAGGAGCTGCACGCCCGCGAGGACGCCCTGCGCCTCGTGATCGAGCGGGTCGAGGCCCGCTTTCCCGGAGCCCGCATCTCCATGGAGATCAAGGAGTCCTACCGCAACATGGGCTACAAGATCGCCGAAGATCCCAAGGTGCTCGACTTTGCGGTGGAAGCGGTGCGGCGCCAGGGGCTCGAGGTCGTGCGCAAGGCCATCCGCGGCGGCACGGATGGCTCGAGGCTGTCCTTCATGGGCATCCTCACGCCCAATGTTTTCGCGGGCGGCCAGAGCTTCCACTCGGTGCAGGAATGGGTTTCGCTGGAGTGGATGGCCGCCGCCGTGGGCGTTTCAATCCAACTGCTCTCGGTGTGGGTGGAAGGCTCGGAGGCGTAGGGTGCCGAGCCGCCTTCCAGCTCAGAACCGATAGCTGGCCTGGAGGCCCATCTCCCGACGCACGAAGCGGATCAGATAATTGTTGTTGGTGCTCCCGGCCGTGCTTTCCTCCGAGGCCCGCGCGGCGTTGATGCCGTAGATTGAAACCATGAAGTGGTGGTTCCAGGCATAGCTCAGGTTGAAATGCACCTGGAGTCTGGCTGGCGCGTCCTCCCTGGGGCCGGCGAAGTCTTCCGCGTTCGTGATGGCGTAGGCTCCGGTGTGTTGCAGGGCCACATAGGCCTGGAGATCCCTGTACTGGTATCGGGTCCACAGATTGGCCTTGAGCTTCGACGAATAGGATTGCTGTATACCCAAGGCATCCTGGAAATCCACAGCGGCCGCATTGAAACCCAGGAGCCACCCAAGTGCGAGTTCACCCTTAGCGGATACTTCAAGCCCCTTGTTGACGAGGCTGGTCGTGCTATTCCTGAATTGGGTCTGGGGGAACCCCCCCACGATGACACCTGTGGGCTCGGGGCCAATGACCTTCTTGAGGTTCATCTGGTAGGCCGTGAAATCCAGGGACCACCGGGCAAAGTTCTTGCGAAAACCGATCTCGAAGTTATCAAATTTTTCGGGCTTCACATCTGGATTGCCGATGGGCGCGGGACGCCCCGGAATGGGGGGCAAGGCCTGCTTGACCTCAAACACGGAAGGGCTGCGGGTGGAGGTGAAGTAGCCCGCCCGGAAGACGGAGCCTTCCGGCAGGACATACACCAAGGCTGCCCGAGGGCTGATGCGGGAACCCCCCAGCGTCTCATTTTCGACCCGGGCTCCCAGGGAGAGCGTTGCAGGACCCTGAATCCAGTCCATGGACGCAAAGCCTCCCGCGGCCGAGTCCTGGCTGTCCGCCGGGGCGCCGACGATCGGCGCCTTCAGGGCCTTCATCCTGGCTGAATCCAAGCCGAAGACGAAATGCAGTGCCTCGGAGGGATCCCAATTGCCTTGGAGGACGGCCTGGTCGATCGTGGTGTCGAGCATGTCGTAGTTGGAGTTCAGGCCTGGATCGAGGCTTTGGAGGTAGGGCACCGTGCCCGCCGAGACGGGACTTCCCGGTACCACTGCCATGGCCGAAACACTGAGCGGGGTCAGGTGGCTGCGATTCAGCTTCAGTTGGGTGCGAAAGACCGGCGTCCAGGTCTGGGACCACCCCACCTGGGCCACTTCCGTGCTGCTTTGCAGGAAGGACCATTGATAGAGCTTCTCTCCGGTGGGCATTTCCTGAACTTGGGGGCCCACCCTCGTGGCGGCCTTGGCATACATGGCCCAGATCCGCCCCTCGCCCAGGACCACTTCCGGGCGGAGGAAAACCTGGGAGGCGTGATTCTGATCCTGAGGATCCACCCAGCGAGTCCCGCCCAGCACCCGTTCCGAAATGCCCGAATCACGCTGGGAACTGCCCCCGAAGGCGGCGGCGAGCGTGAATTGGGAATTCCCATAGCTGAAGAAACCCTGACTGTTGAAGGTGCCATTCTCGGCGGCACCTCCCCGGAGGCATAGGGAATTTCCCTCCTTGGTCTTGGTCGTGATGGCGATGACCCCCACCTGGGCATTGGCCCCATAGAGGCTGGAACTGGGACCCCGCACCACCTCCACGCGCTCGATGGCCTCGAGGGGAATCGGAATGAGGTTGAAGGGCACCGAATAGTAGGTCTCGGTATTGAAGAGGGGAACCCCATCCACCAGGACCTGTACATTATTCATGGAGGCATTGGCCACCGTCCCGCGGATCGTCAAACGCGCGACATCTTTGCCGAATTCGAAGACCTGGACGCTGGTCATGAGCTTGAGCGCATCGATGAGTCGGAATACCCCGGAGGCGCGAATCTGCTCCGCCGTGAGCACCTCGATGGCCTGGGGGCTTTCGGTGGATTTCTGTCTTCGCTTGGAGGCGCTTTCGACAGGGGTGTTGAGGAGGTCCAGCAGGGCGTCCTGCTTGGCCACACCCACCGTGAGGGGGGCCTGCTGGGCTGCCAGGCCCAGGGTGAGACCCGCGCACTCAAGCGTACACACCAATGAACGAAGCATGAAAAATCTCCTTGAACTATCGCACGGGGTCCGATTTTTTACATCGAAACATTCCGGAAAGGACTTGAGTATTCACATTCCGCCCATGCCGACTTCTCAAGCACCCCCGGACCGAAGCTTGACGCCGCAGAATTTAGCCATCCTCCCTTTCCTGTCGATAGGATGGTGCTATTGGATTTTCCCCATATGATGTCTCCCTTCCTACGCGCCGCCTCTGCGAGCCTGATGTTACTAGCTCGGCCTCAGGCCTTCGGGGGTGATGCTGAGGCCTGGGCCCCTGCTGGGGTGCTGCTTGCTCAGCCCGCCCCTGCGAATCCCACGGGGGAGTTCCAGCAAAAGGCTCGCATCTTGAGTCTTCTGCCCGAATACATTACGTGGCCGGCGGACAGTGGACAGAGCGGCCGACCCTTGGTCATCGGCGTGGTGGGCGACTCCCCTTTCGGGAGTCACCTGGACGCATTCTTCACGCCAGGGCAACCGCAGTCCCGCAAGGGTCGAGTGCTCTACCTTAATAATCTACGCGCCATCGAAACCTGCGATGTTCTCTTCATCTGCGAATCCGAGTCCGAGCGACTCTACGAAATTCTTCGGAGGGTCAAGGATCGTCCGATCCTGACCATGGGCGCCTCGCCGGATTTCGCCCGGCGGGGGGTGATGGTCAACCTGGTCCTGGACCGGGGCCGCATCGGCCTGGAAGTGAATCGGACCGCGTGCCGACTCTCGCGCCTCGAAGTGAGCGCCCACATCCTGAAGAACGCCAAGATCATCGAGTGACCACTTAGGAACCCCGACCGTGTTGCATCTCTCCCACGAATTCTCGCTCAAGCGCCGGCTCATTCTGCTGCTGGTTCTGGTGACCGGGCTGTCCGTGCTGGTCAGCGCGATCGCCTTCCTGGCCTTTGAGCGAATGCAGATCCGCGCATCCCTGGTACGGACGGTGCGGACCTATGCGGAGATCACCTCCAAGTCCATCGATGCGGACCTGGACTTTCTCGTGCCAACCTCGGCCTCGAACACCCTCTCCAGTCTCCAGTCCAACAAGCACATCCGGGCCGCCTGCGCCTACGACCGGGACGGCCGATTCTTCACGGGCTACCCTGCCAATTACCCGGCCACGGCATTCCCCTCGAACCCTCCCGCCCGGGAATTCCACCAGTTCAAGGTTGACTCCCTCGAATTCTTCCGCCCTATTTATAAGGGCGAGCGCTTCGTGGGCACCATCTTCATCCGTTCCGATCTCGAAGAGATCAACGCCCGCTTCATCTCGGCGGCTGGCGTGCTGGCCGGAATCGCCCTCCTGGTCTTCGGCCTGGTGCTCCTGGCTTCCTATGTCCTCCAGAACCAGGTGACGAAACCCATTCTGCTGCTCTCGGCCGCAGCCCGGAAAATCAGCCAGGAGAAGGACTATTCCATCCGCCTGGAGCGTCTGCAGGGGGGTGAGATCGGCGTGTTGACGACCTCTCTGAACGATATGCTCTCGCAGATTCAGGGCCGGGATGCCCAACTCGTGGACTACCAGGAGCACCTGGAGGAACAGGTGGCCCAGCGCAGCGAAGAGTTGATGAAGGCCAACACGCAACTCCTGGTGGCCAAGGAGAAGGCTGAGGAAGCCAACAGGGCCAAGAGCACCTTCCTGGCGAACATGAGCCACGAACTGCGGACGCCGCTCAACGCCATTCTGCTTTACAGCGAACTCCTGTCCGACGAGGTGCGGGAGCGCGGCATGGGCGAACTCGTGCCCGACCTGGGCAAGATCCAGGCGGCGGGCAAGCATCTCCTTTCCCTCATCGACGACATTCTGGATCTCTCCAAGATCGAGGCGGGCCGGATGAGCGCCTACCTGGAGGACTGCGACCTGCCCCTCCTCCTCAAAGAAATCGAGAACACCGTCCAGCCGCTGGTCGCCAAGAACCACAACCGCCTGTCCGTCGAGTGCGATCCCTCCATCTCCCGCATCCACACCGACCTTCGGATGCTTCGCCAGATCCTGTACAACCTGCTCAACAACGCCGCGAAATTCACCAAGGCCGGAACGATCGCCTTAAAGGTTGCGATGAATGGTGCCTTCGTGGATTTCCAGATCCAGGATTCTGGGATCGGGATGACCGAGGAGCAGGTCCAGCGGGTCTTCCACGAATTCACCCAGGCCGATGAGAGCACCACCCGCCGTTTCGGCGGAACGGGGCTGGGGCTCGCCCTCAGCCGGAAGTTCACCTCCATCCTGGATGGAGAGCTCACCGTTGTCAGCGAATTTGGGCAAGGCTCCACCTTCACCCTCCGGGTGCCCCACAGCGCCCCTGGTCTGGATACGGTCCTCAATTCCCTTTTCAAGGCCCACCCGGACGGGCAGCAGCGGAAGGTCCTCATCATCGACGACGACCCCGTCATGCTCGAAGGACTCTCCCGGATGCTGATTCAGGAGGGCTTCTGGGTCGCCGTCGCCCAGGATGGCACCGAAGGCCTGCACCTTGCCCGCACCCTGCACCCTGAAGTGATCACCCTGGATATCAAGATGCCGGGGCAGGATGGCTGGCAGGTTCTGGCCCAGCTCAAGGAGGACCCCGAACTGCGCCACATCCCGGTGGTGCTCCTCACCATACTCGACGATCGCGAGCGGGGTTTCGCACTCGGGGCTTCCGAATACCTGTGCAAACCGGTCTCCCGGGACCAGCTCATTCAAGTCCTGGGTCGGCTGGGGCTCAGCCCCACCGGTAAGCCCCTGCTCCTGGTGGAGGACAACCCACTCACCCTGGACGCTCTTGCCCGCTTGCTGGAAACCGAGGGCTGGGAGGTCCGTACCGCCCGGAATGGCTTCCAGGCGATGGAACACTTACAACTGGAACACCCGAGCCTGGTGATCCTGGACCTGATGATGCCGGAGATGGATGGCTTCCAACTGGTCGAAGCGATGCAGCGCCAGGAGGCCCTCCGGGGCATTCCCATCCTCGTCCTGACCGCCAAGGACTTGACCCGTGAGGACCTGGACCGCCTCGTCGGCCCACCCGTTCAGCAGGTTCTGCAGAAGGGCGCCAGTTTCAAGGAGGATCTGCTGAGGGCCGTTCGGAACCTCGCTCTGCAGAGTCTTAGACAGAGCCAGAACGGCGACAGGAAGGGGCGCTAAATGGCGAAGATCCTCCTGGTCGAAGACAACGAGATGAACCGCGATGTGCTGGCCCGCCTCCTGCAGAGACGAGGGTTTACCGTAATCTTCGCTGAGGACGGAGAAGCCGCCGTGGCCATGGCCCTGGCGGAACTTCCGGACCTCATCTTGATGGATATCAGCCTGCCCACCATGGATGGCTACACCGCGACGCAGTGCCTGCGGCAGCACCCTGCCATGCAAGCGGTCCCCATCATCGCCCTCACGGCCCACGCCCTGTCCAGCGACCGCAAGCGGGCCCTGGATGCGGGCTGCACGGACTACGAGACCAAGCCCGTGGAGTTCGCCCGGCTGCTCGTCAAGATCGAAGCCTATTTAGGAGACCGACCATGACACCGCTCCATGGACATGTCCTGGTAGTAGATGATCTGGACACCAACCGGGAGGCCCTCTCGCGGATGCTGGAACGCGAAGGGCTCACCACGGAAGTTGCCCAGGACGGCTTCGAAGCCCTGGAGAAGGTGCGGACGGGAGCCTTCGATACCATTCTGCTGGATGTCATGATGCCCCGGCTGGACGGCATTCAGACGCTCACCATCCTCAAACAGGAAATTGGCATCCGAGACATCCCCGTGATCATGCTCTCGGCCCTGAACGAGGCCAAGGCCATCCGCGAATGCATTGAGCTCGGCGCCGATGATTACCTGCCCAAGCCCATCGACCGCTCGCTGCTACGCGCCCGCCTCTCCTCTTGCTTGCGGCGCAAACAGCTTCTAGACAACGAGAAGGACTACCTCGTGCGGTTGGAATCCACCAACGAGGAACTGCGCCGGCTCAATCAACTCAAGAGCCGCTTCCTCGCGGTGGCCGCCCACGATCTGAAGAATCCCATGACCACCATCCTGCTGCTGGCCGACCAGCTCAGCGATTCCGCGGACGACCCGAAGTCCGTTGGCCCCAGGCGCAAACAAATTCAGCGCATCCGTGAGTCCATTCAGAGGATGTTGGGCATCATCCAAGCCCTGCTGGACTTCGCCGCCGCCGAAACCGGCCAATGCGAGATGAACCTCCAGGCGATCGACCTTTCGGCCCTCACCTTGGAAGTGATGGAGGAGAACCGCGTTTACGCGGAATCCAAGCAGCTCAGCCTGCGCTGCGAGATCCCGAGCGGAGCACCCCTGGTGGCACAGGTCGACGCGGCCCGCGTTCGGGATGTCATGGACAACCTCATCGGCAACGCCATCAAGTTCTCGCCCGCCCATCGCGCTGTGTGGGTCTCCCTGGAAAGTGTGGAAAATAAGGTCCTTTTCCGCGTGAAGGACCAGGGACCCGGGCTCACGGAGGAGGACAAGAAGCTGGTCTTCGGCCTGTATCAGCGCCTCAGCGCCCAACCCACCGGCAACGAATTTTCCACGGGGCTGGGGTTGTCCATCGTCAAGCAGCGGGTCGAACTTCACGGCGGCCGCGTGTGGGTGGAGAGCCGATACGGCGAGGGCGCCACCTTCCATGTTGAACTGCCCGTGGATATTTACGCGGCTCAGGTCTGAGGCAAGCGTTCCACCCGCACCTGCAGCACCCGCGGCCCGTCCATGGCCAGGACCGTGAACCGGGCTCCCGCAGCCTCCACGCTTTCCAGGGGATTGGGTACCCGGCCGAGGCGGGCCATGACGAGTCCAGCCACGGTGTCGTAGCCTTCGCGGGCCCACTGAACGCCCAACCGCGTTTCCAGATCTTCGATGTGGACCTGCCCTGCAACGAGCAGGGATCCATCGGGAAGCGCCTGGATCTCGGCGAAGGCTTCGTGCTCCTCCCGGATTTCGCCGAAGACTTCCTCCAGCAGATCCTCGAGGGTGACGATGCCCGAAACACTGCCGAACTCGTCCACGGCGATGGCCATCTGGTTGCGGGACCGCTGCATTTCGCGGAGCAGTTCGAGGGTGTGTTTGCTCTCGGGCACGAAGAGGGCAGGCTTGGCCAGCGCGCGAAGGTCCAGCGTTTGACCCAGTTCGGTCTGCAGGAGGTCCTTGAGGAGCAGCACGCCCAACACCTCGTCCGGTGTGCCGGCCACCAGCGGCAGGCGCGAATGGCGACTGGCCCGGAAGGTCGCCCAGACTTCCTGGGAGTCTGCGGCGGCGTCGATGGCCTGAATGGAAGTGCGGGGGGTCATCACCTCGCGCACCACGGTATCCCCGAAACCCACCACATTGCGGATCAGCTCCCGGTCTGCCTCCTCGAGGATGCCCTCGGCCTCACCTTCCTCGAGGAGGGCCGTCACGGCATCATCGCTGGGTTCCTCGTCGACTGCGTCCCGGGCGCGATCCTGGGCCTCCCGCTGACGCTCGACATAGCGGGCCAGGGGCGCGATGAGCGGGGCGAGGATGCGGTGGGAGGGCGCGTAGAAAGGGAAGAAACGGAGAATCCAGGCCGCAGGAGCAGCCCCCGTGAGCAGCGTGGGAAGCGCGAGATCCATCGTCCAGACATAGGCAAGAATCAGGGTGACGAAGGTCCAGATGCCGCCCGGAAGGGCGAGACGAACGGGCCACAGCAGAACCAGCAGCAGCACGAGGAGGGATTGGTTCCAGAGCGCGATGCCCAGCCCCAGCGCGTGAGGTCGCTCCAGGAGCTTCGCCAGCAGGGGATTCGGAATGGCCTCTCCCTCCAGCAGCAACCGCCGCTGAATGGATGGCAGGGCATGGAAGGCCTCGAGCAGGCACGCCATGACACCGCGATAGAGGATCAGCCCACCGGCGACCACGGGCAGCCACGAGGGGGAAACGGTAATGGCAGGGTCGCTCACGGACGGGATTCTAGCATCCGCTGTTCATCGCCGCTGAGCTTGAGCCTCCGGCGGGCCTTCTCGCGCACGACTTCCAGAGGGTCCCGGCTCAGGCCGTCCGACGTCGGCGGCAGGCCCTTCCGGATGCGGGCCGCATTCAGGAAAAGGTAAGGTTCCTTGGCCAGTTCAGGGCTCTGAAGAAAATGCCGGAAGGACCACCATCCTCCCAGCACGAACCACACGCCGATTACGGCCACGGCCTTGCGCTGGAGGCTCCGCATGAAATCGGGCGTCTTCCGAACTTTCTGCCATGCGATGCCGACCCACAGGTTCAGGCCGATGATGACGACGGTCAGCAGGAAGGTGCCCGCCCAACCCAGACTGCCCCAACCCCAGCCGGTGAGACCGACCATTGCCGGAGTCAGCATCACCGTGAAAATCAGGTTGAGATGCAGCATGTACAGCAGCAGCGATTCCCGGCTGGCGGCTTCCACGGGATTGGGCCCCTTCCAGTGCGGCCGGAGCAATTCCACCATACCCATGGCTGCGCCAGCCAGGAGGATGCACCCGAGACGACCCGCCACGCTGGGCAAGGTGGTGTTGGTGATCGTGACCAGTTCGCCGTAGGTGAAGGCGCCGGAGGCGCTGTGAAGCATCCAGACACCGTTCTGCTGGAGCCATTGGCCGCCCCAGAGCCAGGCGTGCTGGCGGGCGGTGCCCCAGAGCAGCAGGATGAGCCCGGCCATCGCCAACCCCGCGAGGAAGCGCGGTTCACTCCAGCGGGCCTTGCCAGCAACGGGTTCCACGCGCAGATGCCGATAGAGGCCCCCCAGGAAAGCACCAAACGCGGGAAAGGCGATCCACGGAAAGAGGGGAAAGAGGGCCTGTACGCCCCGGTCGGCATTGCCATTGAAGAAGCCACGGATGGGCAGCCAGATGCCGTCTGCCACGCCTGTGGCCCACAGGTGGGGCGACACGAGGGGCACGAAGACCGCGATCGCCAGGGCGAGTCCCGTGAAGATCCGAGGGTTCCGCACGAGCCGCGCCAAGCCTTGGAGGATCAACAGGGAGTACACGATGCACTGCAGCACATCGATCTTGAAGAGCTCCCTGGCCTTCTGGGCAGTGTTCATGACCGTCCAGTCCGCCGCGGTCAGCCCAGGGGCGTGCAGCGCGTAGGCACAGAGGAGGATGAACCCCAGGCGCTTGGCCGTGTCGGGCCAAAAGGGACGCAAGGTGCCGTCCATCCTGAAGGTGGAGATCGCCAGACTGTAGCCCGCAGCCATGGTGAAACTGGGCGCCACGAGACCGTTCAGATAGTTCAACCAGTCCGGGCGCAGGCCCGACTGCAGCCACACATTCACCACATGAACTTCGATCATCACGATGACCGCCCAGCCGCGCAGCTGATCGATCCAGTCGCAGCGCTTGGAGAGCGTCAAATCATTCCAGCGGTCCCTGAACATCGGAATCCCCCAAAAAAATTTATCCACGGATGAACACGGATAAAGGACAAAAAAATCTTCAGCAGTGGAAAACGCGGACCTGAATTGAACCTGTTTGCACTCGTGGCTGGTGATTTCAGTTTGCCGGTTCCGTCTCCCGCCTTCTCAGCAGTCAAGCAGGAATGACATCCACCTCTGAAAGCTTTTACCCGTGTTCATCCGTGGACCATTTTTTACTTTTTCTCGCCCGCCTCAAGGGCGTCCTGGTGGTGCTTCATGACGCTGTGCTTCCGGCCGTAGGCGAAGTAGATGACGAAGCCGAGTGCCAGCCACGCGAAAAGCCGCCACCAGTTCGCCACCGGCAGGGAGAACATCAACATGAGGCAACTGAGCACGCCCATGACGGGCACGAAGGGCACCCAGGGGCAGCGGAAGGGGCGCTCGGCCTCGGGGTGCTTCTTGCGCATGATCAGCACGGCCGCGCAGACGATCACGAAGGCGAGCAGCGTCCCGATATTGGCGAGGTGCAGCAGGGCGTCGATGGGCAGGAAACCCGCCAGGGTGCCTACGAAGAGGCCGACCAGGATGGTGGACTTCCAGGGCGTGCGGAACTTGGGATGCACATCCCCGAAGGTGGCCTTGGGGAGCAGACCGTCCCGGGCCATGGCGAGAAAGACGCGGGGGCCGCTCAGCATCATCACCAGCAGCACCGAAGTGATACCCGCCACGCCTGCGGTGGCGATGAGGCCTTCGGCCCAACCGATGCCCACCTGCTTGAAGGCGATGGACACAGGTGCGTTGATATCGAGCTGGTCGAATTTCACCATTCCCGTGAGCACGGCCACCACGGCGATGTAGAGCACTGTGCAGAGCACCAGGGAGACGATGATGCCGATGGGCACATCCCGCTGGGGATTCTTGGCTTCCTCCGTGTGGGTGGAGACCGAATCGAAGCCGATGTAGGCGAAGAAAATGATGGCGGCACCCGCCATCGTGCCCAGCGGCGCGCCGCCGCCATCCACCTGGCCGGCCACATGGTGCCCGAAAAAGCTGATGCCGGTCCACCCAAAGGGTGCGAAGGGGTGCCAGTTGGTCGCATTGACGAAGAAGGCGCCCACGCCGATGACGAAGAGCACCGCCGCCAGCTTGATGGCCACCATGGCCGCATTGAAGCTGGCGCTCTCCTGGATGCCCTTCACGAGTACGGCGGCCACCAGGGCCACGATGAGGAGGGCGGGCAGATTCATGAGGCTGCCTGTGGCAGCCAGGTGACCGGAGGCGGGATCATATTTCCAGGGAGACTCGCTCAGCAGCTTAGGGATATGGATGCCCACCTTGCTGATGGCGCTCTGAAAGTAGGCGGACCATCCGGTGGCTACGGCGGCGCTGGCTACGCAGTATTCCAGAATGAGATCCCAGCCGATGATCCAGGCGAAGAGTTCGCCCAGGGTGGCGTAGGCGTAGGTGTAGGCCGATCCCGCCACCGGCACCATGGCCGCGAATTCCGCGTAGCAGAGGGCCGCGAAGATGCAGGTGATGCCGGCGATCACATAGGACACCATCAGTGAGGGGCCGGCGATGTTGTGGGCTGCGGCGCCGGTGGCGACGAAGATGCCTGCGCCAATGATCGCGCCCACACCCAGGGCCGTAAGCTGAACGGGGCCAAGGATACGCCGCAGCCGGTTCTCGCCCTTGACTTCGTCCAGTAGCATGGCCAGGGGTTTGCGGGCAAAGAGTTGGGAGAGTGTGGTGTTGGATCCAGACATCGGGGTCTCCGTTCTGTCCTATGAGGCAGCCAGGGGTGATTTTTCAGAATTTGTGGGGCCCACGGCTTTCACCTGCACTGTCGCCGGGAGCGAAGCTCGACAACAGGGAACGGTTGGCCATAGAACGTGGCACCATTGTGCGTTTCAAGGTCCATGGATGCAAGCTGCTACGCACCGTGCCGCGCTCCCCCGCCTCCTGGGTGGGGCGATGGCCTGCAGGGGCTGTCTCGGCCCTCTTGGAGTTCGGGCCGAGGCCGGTCTCTGCGGGCGGTGCTGGGAGGGGCTACTCTCTCTTCCAGAGCACCGCTGTCGCCAGTGCGCCTTGCCTCACGAGACCGAGTCCCCCTGTCCCGAGCCGGTGGCCTGGTCCCTGGGCGATGCGCTCTGGGACTATCATGGCGGCCGCCCACCCTTCGGGGCTCTGCTGGTTCCCGGCATCAAGGAGGGCGAATTGGGTTGGAAGGGCGCCCTGCTTCGACGCGTGCAGGCAGCGACCCTTCCGGAATGGACAGCGGATGTCGACCTTGTGACCTGGGCGCCCACGGCCCTCCATCGCCGCTGGTTCCGAGCCTTCGATCTGGCGGAGGAATCCGCGCGGTTGCTGGCCCGGCGCCTCGACAAGCCCGTGGTTCGGGCGCTCCGCAAGGCCATCTTCTCGGGCCGCCAGGCCAGTCGGACCGAGACCCAGCGACGGCGCCTTGCCAAGAAATCCGTGGCGCTCCGCGCCGATGCTCCCGTGCTGGATAGCATCATCCTGCTGGTGGACGATGTCTGGACCACGGGCACGACCCTGCTCCGCTGCGCTCAGGCACTGGAATCGGGTGGCGCGGCGGAAGTGCGGGTACTGACACTGTTCCGGGCCCTGTGATGCACGAAGCGCCCCTGCAAATCTTCGTGGATGACCGGGAGTTTCGCTCCCGAGTCGCCGGATTCCTGGAGGCGGCTGAAGACGCTCGGGTCATCCGCAAACGGCTCAAGGTCGGCGACTATCTGATCGAAGGTCGCCTGCTCGTGGAACGCAAGCGGATTCCCGATTTCCTGACCAGCCTCTGCGATGGCCGCCTCTTCCGGCAGGCCGCTGCACTGGCGGCCAGCGGCTTGCGTGCCCTGGTCATCCTCGAAGGTACCAGCGCCGATTGGCACCATTCGAAGCTGCGGCGCGAAGCCATCCAGGGCGCCCTGCTCACGCTGGGCGTGATCTTCGGACTCCAGATCCTCCGTGCCCAGGATGAAGGGGAAACGGCCCGGATCATTCTTTTCGCGGCACGCCAACTCCGCCAGGGCGCACACACCGCAACTCGTCGTCCCGGTTGGCGCCCCAAGGGCAAGCGCGCCCGCCAACTCTACATCCTCACCAGCCTGCCTCATGTGGGAGCCACTCGGGCCAAGGCCCTCTTGGATGATTTTGGCACCGTCGAGCGCGTTTGCTCCGCCTCCGAGACCGAACTGCTCGCCGTGAGCGGCGTCGGTCCACGCACGGTGGCTGCCATCCAGTGGGCTGTCCGGGAGACAGTCGTTCCCTACCGTGCGGATGACCCCGGCGAGAGCGAGGAAAATTTTCCAGGTTAGGCGCCGTGCCGACTTGACCTGAGTTCTCCAGTGCTGCGGTGTTGTGTGGGCGTACCCACCGAGGCCTACCGGGCCGCGTCACGGGTGTCAGCCCAGAGGGCTATGCGCGAAGGCTTCTGCCAGAGCCCCTCGACAATCCTCAGGGGAAATGGAATACCCGGCGCCATTCAGTGAAGTGATGAAGTCCTCGTGGCGTCGTCCTTCCCTGTACTTGGGTTCCCGGACCGGGTGGCGCAAGTATCGCTGGATCCGCTTTGATTCCTCAGCCACATTGAGCACAGCGTGGTAGAAGAGGCGACTCCCCCTCTGGTAGATGGCCGAGCCCAGGATCTTACGCTCGCCGATGGCTAGGTCCGAAGTTCCCCGGACAACCACATCGCGGATGCCCAAGCTTTCCATGGCCCGGATCAAGGCCTCGCCCGTGGCCTTGAAAAGAGTGCGCGGCAAGGGGCGACCTTCCAGATCCAGCACCAGAGAAATGACCGCCATCTGCGGGGAAAGGAACATGCTTTCGCCCCCACTGGGGCGACGGTAGACGGGAATACCGTCCTCGATCGCAAGTTCCTCCTCCACTGCCTGCTCGAGCTTGGAACTGCACCCGAGCACAACTGCAGGTCCTGGAGGTACCCAAGCCAAGGCCCGGTACCTGCTCTGAAGATCTTCCAGAATGGAGGCGTCAGGCAGGGCGTAAGGGAGAACGCAAAATCCTGACATTTATCATCACAACGGCCATTCCACGGCGGCCAGGGAGGCTTCCAGGAACACTTCAGAAACAGTGGGATGAGCGTGCACTGTCTGGGCAAGATCGAAGATGGTGCCTTCCATGCGCATCATCACAGCGGCTTCCGCAATCATGTCGCTGGCTTGATCGGCGATGATCTGCGCGCCCAGGACCTCCCCAGTGCCAGGGGCTGCCAGGATGCGCACGAAACCGTCAGTTTGCCCCTCGGCTAGAGCCTTGCCGTTGGCGCTGAGAGGGAAGAAGCTCGCCTTGTAAGCAATGCCTCGACTCTTGAGCTCCGGCTCAGTGAGGCCGATCTGAGCAGCCTCAGGCATGGCGTAGACGTTGCGAGGGTAACGCTCAAGGCTAATAGGTGCCCGGTGGCCCTTGAGCCGGTTGACCACATACAGCCCCTGGGCGGAAGCCGCATGGGCCAGACTGGACCGGCCTGTGACATCGCCAGCAGCGTAAATACCGGCAACCTTGGTCTCCAGGTTCGCATCAGTCCAGAGGAAGCCATTCTCGGCTCCAAGGGACACGTCGCTCTTCGGGAGCACTCCCACACGCTTGGTGGCCACAATCACAGCCCCGGCGCGGATATGGTGACCGGCAACAATCACATGATCGCCGTCATAGCCTTCGATCGGGGATGATATCTCAAGGCGCACACCATCCCCACGCAGGCGCTCCGCCAGAGCGGCTTCCAGGAGTGGGTCCATCTCTGGCAGCAAACGATCATCGGGGCAAAGGAGGGCAACTTCGTGCCCCGTCAGGCGCAGGAGCTGGGCCAGTTCCACGGCGGCGCCCCCTTGGCCCAGGACGGCAAGGGTGCCCGGCAGGGAGGTCTGGCGCAGTAAATCCTTTGGAGTCCAAACCCGCTCGGCGGGCAAGGGCAAACCGGAAGTATCAAAACGGGATCCCGTGGCGATCAGGATGGCCTTGGCCTGGAGCAAGCGGCCGTCCACCTCAACCATGTCCGCAGCCTTGATGGTAGCCTCGCCCTCGATCCGCTCCACTCCGTGTTTCTTGAGCAGGGACGCAATATTGCGCTCGAGTTTCTGCACGATACCTTCAGCCCTGGTTATGGCAGCAGCCCAATCAAAGCTCAGCGTTTCAGGAGCCACGCCCTTGATGCCCCAGGCAGCGGCATTTCGCATTCGCTGGTATAGGCGGGCACTCTCCATGAGGGCCTTGGTGGGGATGCAGCCCCAGTTCAGACACATGCCGCCCAGGGCTTCTCGTTCGACGAGGGCGGTCCTGAAGCCCACCTGGCCGGCCCGGAGTGCGGCCACATAACCTGCCGGTCCGCCGCCGATGACGATTAGGTCGTATGCCATTGGGGAATCCTTTTCAATCGAAGAGCATGTCAGTCAAAAGAGTCAGTTAGTCAAAAAGCATGGAAGACGGGTCGCTGAGGCGAGCCGCCACGGCCTGGAGGAATCTGGTGGCGGTTCCGCCGTCGATCAGGCGGTGGTCAGCTGAAAGAGAAAGGGGCATCATCTGGCCGATCACGATTGCGCCATCCCTTACCACGGGCTTTTCTGCGATGCGGCCCACACCGAGAATGCCCACCTCAGGGTAGTTGATCACAGGCACGCCAAAGGAACCGCCCAAGGCGCCAAAATTGGTGATAGTGAAGGTGCCACCCTTGAGGTCTTCGAGCGTCAGTTCCCGGCTCTGGGCCTTCTCGGCCGCCACCTGGATGGCGCGAGCGAGCTCCACCAGCGAAAGACGGTCGGCATCGTGGATCACAGGGACGGTAAGACCAGCCTCACTGTCCACGGCAATGCCAATGTGGTAGTGCTTCTTGACCACGATCCGCTCGTTTTCCAGATCCAGCACGCTGTTGAAATGGGGAAATTCCTTGAGGGCTGCCGTAACAGCCCGCACCACGAAGGGAAGATAGGTGAGATTCGCACCTGCGATCGCAGTCCTTGCCTTGTGCCTGGACCGGAGCGCAACCAGTTCTGAAACTTCCACCTCCCAGAACAGGGTCATATGGGCGGCTGTCTGCTTGGAGGCGCTCATGCGCTTGGCGATGGTCTTGCGGATGCGCGTCAGGGGCTCATAGGAAACCTCCGGTTCCAGTGCAGGGGAGCCTAGCGTAACGGTAGCGTGCAGGCCGAATACGGGGCCGCGATGGCTCTGGATATCGTGCTTGGTCACCCGCCCGGCGGGGCCTGTGCCGTGGATCATGTGGATATCCAGCCCCAGTTCCCGGGCCATGGCGCGAGCCACGGGAGTCGCCAGGACTTTGCGAGATTCAGTGGCTAGCTTGGATACATCGTCAAGGCCTTCTGCTGAAGCTGAAAGGACAGCCCGGTCCCCGGCGACTTCGAGGATCCCCACCACTCCAAAGCCTTCTTCCTGGACAGGTACCTGGGTCTTGAGAGGAGTCACCGGTTCTGAAGCCACACGCTGGGCCTCCATCCCGGCTATGCCTTCCAGGTCGAGTTCCACGAGAGGATCTCCCACATGGATGATCTCGCCCTCGCGCCCAAAGGTGGCGGCAATGGTGCCGTCCTTGGGAGTGGGGATATCAGCCACCACCTTGTCGGTCTCCACCTTGACCAAGGGGTCGCCGCTTTTAACTGCTTGTCCCGGGCGAACGAACCACTCGAGGATCTTGCCTTCCTCGATGCCTTCGCCAATATCGGGAAACTGGAAGACGTAGCGCATATCAGGTCCTCAGTATTCGACAGAGTTCTTGATGGCGTAAAAGATCCGCTCAGGCTCAGGGAGATAGAGCATCTCCCCATGAGGTAGTGGGATCACCGTGTCGAACCCTGTGAGTCGCGCCGGAGGGGCTTCTAGGGACAGGAAGACATCCTCGCTGACGGCAGCCATGATTTCCGATGCCACGCTGGCAAAAGAGGGGCTTTCGCTCACCACCAGAAGGTGACCCGTCTTCTTGACTGAGCGTGCCAGGGTTTCCCGGTCCAGGGGGTAGATGGTGCGGAGATCGATGAGCTCCACCTTAATACCTGCCTTGGCCGCGAAGACCATGGCCTTCTGGACCTCCCGGACCATGGCGCCGTAGCTGACTACGGTGATGTGATCACCCTCGGTCACCACCTTGGCCTTGCCCAAAGGGATGCTGAAGGATTCCTCAGAGACTTCCTGCTTGATGGCGCGATAAAGGCGCTTGGGTTCCATGAAAATGACAGGATCATCGCTCTCTATGGCACTGATGAGCAGGCCCTTGGCGTCATGAGGCGTGGCGGGGATCACCACCTTCAGGCCCGGTGTGTGGGCGAAATAGGCTTCTTCGCTGTCGGAATGATGTTCCAAGGCACGCACGCCGCCACCGTAGGGCGTGCGCACCACCATGGGCATGGAATAGCGTCCCTGGGTTCGGTTGTTGTACCTGGCGACATGGGTCAGGAGCTGGTTGAAGCCAGGAAAGATGAAGCCGGAGAACTGGATTTCCACCACCGGGCGCAATCCGGCGATGCACATGCCCACGGCTGTGCCGATGATGGCGGATTCCGCCAGAGGCGAATCGAACACGCGATCTGCACCAAAACGTTTCTGGAGATCCTGGGTCACGCGAAAGACGCCGCCTTCCACGCCCACATCCTCACCGTACACCATCACCCGGTCATCCTCGGCCAGCTTGACGGCTAGGGCACTCTGGATGGCTTGCACCATTGTCATGACTGCCATTGGTAGTGCTCCTTCCAGTTTAGGTATTTCTCGAATTCTGCCTGCTGGCGTTTCAGGTCTACGGGCATTTCGCGGTAGGCATGGCGGAAGATATCCTCAGGCCTGGTGGCGGGATAGCCTTCGGCGATCTGGAATTCCTGGTCGATCTCCTGCTTGTAGATGTCCACCAGGGCTCGTTCGTCCTCTTCTCGCCAGAGCCCCTTGGACTCCAGATAGAGCCGCAGGCGGCGCAGAGGATCCCGGGTCTCCCAGATCTTTTCTTCCTCTGGGGCGCGGTACTTGCTCGGATCGTCAGAGGTTGTATGAGCCCCGCGCCTGTATGTGAGGGCCTCCACGAGCACGGGTCCCTTCTCAATGGCATACTCGCGCGCTGCCATGGCAGCCGTGCTGAGGGCGAAGAAATCGTTGCCATCCACCTGAATGCCTGGGATCCCGAAGCCATCAGCTCTGTCGGCCAGCCTCCTCGAACGGGTCTGCATACGCAGAGGTACAGAAATGGCGTACTGATTGTTCTGGATGACAAAGACCACCGGCACATCCCAGACGGCGGCAAAGTTCAGGGCCTCGTGGAAATCTCCTGTGGAAGTGCCACCATCACCCACGAAGGCGAAAACAGCTGCTTCCTCCTTGCGATAGCGCATGGCCTTGCCGATGCCCACGGCGTGGAGGAGTTGGGAGGCGATGGGCACTGAAGGTGGAAGCATCCGGGGGGCGTCAGACATGCGGTTGCCCTCCTCCACGCCCATCCAGAGCAGGAAGATATCCCTCATGCGAACACCCTTCTGGAGCCAGGCACCCAGTTCTCGGAAGGCCGGCACCAGCCAATCCTCTGAGCGAATGACCCGGCCGAAGGCGCCTGCGATGGCCTCCTGGCCCAAATTGGGCGGGTAGGTATACATCCGTCCCTGGCGCTGGTAGGAAATGCACTGGGCATCGGCTGTCCGCGCGAACAACATGCGCTTATAGGCATCAAGCACATCCTCGTCCCCAAGGGGCGGCTTCCGCTCTTCGTCGGTGATGCGACCATCAGCATCCAGGACGCGAAGCATCGGAATTTCGGGCCTTGTGAATGGGTTGAACACTGCTTCCTCCCCTGGCGGTAGCTGCGCTTGGCGCACTCCGGAATCCTGGACTTCAGACTTATGGTGGACAGTCAGTGATCGCCAGTCCACCAAATCACTGACTGCTTTTTCTCCCACCCTGAATCCTTGGATGCCGGAAACGAGCGCGGCGTGTGGTGGCATTGGGTGTGCGACCTGGGGAAGTAATCTGGCCACCGAACAGCGGGAAACCGCTCCAGTAAATTTAGGGATCTTCCGGGAATTGAGGGATAGATAGACAGGGCAACGGCGGCTTCTGATTCACTTGGATTTGCGAAGAAACAAGTGGAGGAGGCCGCCGTTGCTGAATATGGAGTCTATGGCCCGCGTGGGTGCTTGGGAAGGGTATGCCGTCAGTTCAGTGCAATGGTTCGAGGCAGGGGAGAAAGGGCCGAGACCGGAAGTGTGGATTGAGCTTCGACCTCGCGGGAACCGGGCTCACCGATGCAGCGGTTGTGGGCGGAAGGTGCACCAGATCCATGACTGGCATGAGCGATGGGTGCGCGACCTCCCTTGCTTCGAAGCGGATACCAAGCTGTTGGTGAATCGGTGCCGGGTGGCCTGTCCCCGATGTGGTCCCAGGGTTGAACGGGTGGAATGGCTGGCACCCTATGCCCGGGTGACCAGGCGCATGGCGCAGAGCGTGGCCAAGCTGTGCAAGATTCTGGCGATCAAGCATGTGGCTGAGCATTTCGGCCTGCGCTGGGATGCGGTGAAGGCCATCGACAAGGCCGCCATGGAAGCCGAACTGGGCGAGCCCGATTTCAGCGGCGTGACGATTCTGCTCATCGATGAATTCGCCCTACGCAAGGGGCATCGCTACGCAACGGTGGTGATGGATGGCCTGACGAAGCGGGTGCTGTGGGTCGGGAAAGGACGTGGCCGCGAGGATATCCGACCCTTCTTTGAAATGCTGGGCGAGGAAGGATGCAGGCGCATCCAGGCCGTTGGCATGGATATGTCGGCCGCCTTCGAAGGCGAGGTCCGAGCCCAGTGCCCTCAGGCCGAGGTGGTGTTCGACCTCTTCCATGTCGTGATGAAATACGGTCGTGAAGTCATCGACCGAGTCCGAGTGGACGAAGCTAACCGGCTTAAGCAGGACAAGGCTACCCGCAAGGTAGTGAAGGGCGCCAAGTGGCTGCTGCTGCGGAATTGGGAGAACCTGCCCGATGACGGCGCGAAGGTCCGCCTCAACGAACTCTTGGAGGCCAACCAAGCCCTGATGACCGTCTACCTGCTAAAGGACGACCTCAAGCAGCTCTGGGACTACAAGCGGGAGGGCTGGGCGCGGCGAGCTTGGAACGATTGGCTGGACCGCGCTCGGAGCAGCGCAATCGCCCCGCTCATTACCTTCGCCGAGAACCTGGCGAAGCGACTCGATGGAATCCTCGCCCACTGCCGATTCGCTATCCACACCAGCCTGATCGAAGGCGTGAACAACAAGATCAAGCTCCTCAAACGCATAGGCTATGGCTACCGCGACGATGCCTACTTCTTCCTCAAAATCCGCTCAGCCTTCCCCGGAATTCCCGGATGATCCAAATTTAGATACCGGTGAGATACGGGCACTTTTCGGGGGTCATTGGAGGTTCGGATCCACCCCAAAAAGAAACCCCCGAGACCAAGTGGTATCGGGGGTTTTACTGGCGGAGAGTGAGGGATTCGAACCCTCGAATGGATCACTCCATTAAACTATTTCCAATCGTGCTCCGTAGTGCGAAATGGCCTTGTGGGTCAAGGCTATTTTGGGGTGACTGCGCGGTTGTCACACGATTTTGTCATTGAGGGTCCCAATACCCCTGCCCCCATTGAGGTGGGGGACGAACGCAAAAAGGCCCCGAAGTCGATCTGCCGACCACGGGGCTTCAAACTCACCGCGCTGGATTACTCTTGGCCTTTTTGGGTGGTGCCGGTCCATCTCAGAGGGGTGATGTTGATGGGGAGTGGTTCAGGCTGGGTCACCCGTGCTTCCAGAGCGTCGATGGCAGGTCGGGCCTGCTCGGCCCCTCCTACGATGTAACTCTTCATCGTCACAGTTGAGCTGCTGT
>CAIPUA010000255.1 GCA_903868115.1 uncultured Holophagaceae bacterium | reverse complement strand
GTCTCGGATCCTTGTCTGCCAGTTGGATCGCCTCGCTCATGCTCAGGTTGCTTAGGTTCTTGCGCTCCGGCACATCCATCTGCCGGAGGGTCTCCGGTGCGAATTTGTGCTCTTCCGGAGGCACCTGGGGCTTGGGTGCGGGTGTGCTGCGGGGGATGTAGCTCGAGGGCTCCGGACCTTGGCCCTGAGCCTGCCCTTGGGGCGGGTCCGGACGGCTAGGCGACTGCACGGTGCCTTTCGGGGATCCACCGCTCGGTTCGATCACGGGTCCAGGCTTCTCGGACGAGGCGGAGAATTGGGCAACATTAGCGGACGCCTGCCCTTCGGCGCTCGCGGCCATGCCACCCGTGGCGGGTTCAGCGGCAGGCGTCCGGGCTCCGAAGACCCTGAAGCCCCCATAGACAGCGCCGCCGAGCAGGAGCAGTCCGCCGAGACTAGCGGCCAGGAGCAGTCCGACAGGCGGTCGGCGCGGGGCGGGTAGCCGTGGGGGGGCAGGGGCAGCAGGGATGACGAGTGTGGAGGGCGCCGGCGGAGCGGGCGGCATGGCCTGGGGAGGCACGGGCACCGTGGGGGCGGCGGCCAGGCGGGAGGTGGCCTCCTCGACGTCGCCCTGCCAGGTGGGATCCTTGGCGGCCCGCAGAGCCTTGGCAAGATCGTCGGCGGTCTGGAAGCGCTCATCGGGATTCTTGGCCAGGGCGCGATCCAGGACAATCCGAATGGCCGGACTGATGCCTTGGATGCTTTGAAGATCGATGGGATCCGGGGGCTCGTTGACGATTTTGTACAGGATCGTGGGCGTCGTGTCTCCCGAGAAGGGCTTGCGGCCGGAGAGGACCTCGTAGAGCATCACGCCGATGGCGAAGAGATCGGACCGGGGATCAGGCTTGCCGGTGCGGATGTACTCAGGCGCCATGTAGCTGACGGTGCCCATCACCATGCCCGTGGCGGTCATGTCGGAATTGCTGACCCGGGCCACACCGAAATCCATCACCTTGGCATGGATGCGCTTCCCATCCTGGGTTACCCGGACATTGGAGGGTTTGATATCGCGATGCACGATGCCGTTGCGGTGGGCGAAGTTCAGGCCTTCGCAGACCTGGGCGAGCACCTCGAGGGCCTCGGAGCGGGAGAGAGCCTGGTCGCGGAACAGATCCTCCAGATCGTGGCCCCGGACATATTCCATCGCGATAAAGAGGACACCCTGGTCCTCTCCGAATTCGTAGATGGTAACGAGATGAGGATGATTCAGGATTCCGGCCGCCCGTGCCTCCCGCTCAAAACGGGCCTTGGCTTCGTCGCCCTGGGAGACCGTGGGAATGATCGTCTTGATGGCCACTTCGCGCCCGATGGCGGGATCCAGGCCGAGGTAGACCTCCCCCATGGCACCCTGTCCTAGGAGCCGCTTGATCTGGAACCTGCCAAGTTTTTCAAACATCGAGTCACCGCATTCAGTGCAAAATGAAAGCACGCCCAAGAATAAGGTCTACCCCTCGCGAGGCCAAGGCAAGGATGGCAATTCACATGTCAATACCAGGATTTGTTGCATGATTGACCCATCAATTCCCTCCAAGGAGAGCCTGTGACCCGGCCGGCCCCCCCCCAGATCCTGCCGGCCATCATGGGCACGCTCTGTCAGCAGAAGGCCGAGGGCACGCTCGTCCTCGAGCAGAATGACGGTTGTCGGCGCCTGTACTGGGTGGACGGCAGCATCATCTACCTGCAGAGCGATGTGGTCGGCGAGCAGTTCGGGAACTATCTACTCCGCCAGGGAATCCTGGATTTCAAGGCGCTGAACGAACTGCTGGCCAACGAGGAACGCTTCAGGCTTGGGGAAAAGGTCATCCAGTGGGGCTTGATGTCCACCGAAGAGCGCGACCTGCACCTGCGCACGCTCCAGGAACAGGTGATGATCCATGCGCTCGAACATCCCATCATTCAGATGGAGTGGAAGCCCGGGGCTTTGCAACTCCAGTTGAGCGAGGATCTGCGTTTCCAGGTAAACCACCGACAGTTCGTCTGGAAAACCTTCCTGGAGGCCCACAACGGGGAAGGCCTCTGCGATCTTCTCTTTCAGGAAAGCGAATGGCGCTGGGAGGCGAATGCGGACCTGCTCGCGTCCTTGAGTGACCTGCCGCTCACCCCCAAAACCGCGTACGCCCTGTCCTTCCTGGGGCGCGAACCCGTAGGCTTCGAGACCTTCCTGTCCCTCAGCAATCTTGAAGAAGGCGAGGCCGCGCGCCTGCTGATGACACTTTGGGCCTTGGGCGCGCTGGTCCTTGCGCAGGGCGTGATGCCTCAGTTGCTGCCCTCGGGCCCTGAATTGCAAACCGTGCCCGAACCCATCATCCCACCTCTGGTTCCTCCTCCTCCTCCGCGTCCGCCGCCCCAGATGCTTTCCCCCGGCCCGCCACTGTCGCTTCCGCCGCTGGAGTTGTCACCCTGGCCCGAATTTGAAACCAAGGCCGATGACGCTGCGCCCGGAGTCGCGTTCCCCACCTACGCGGAGATTCCTACCATCCCCCTGCAGGAGGTCGAAGCCCGTGGCGAAAATCCTGGCCTTCGCGCGAAGACTTTTTTCGTCAAGGCCAAGCTGTTGCTGGCCCAGGAACGCACCGTGGAAGCCATCCGCCTGCTTGAGCAGAGCGTGCAGCTCGATCCTGATTCGGAACAGGCCTATGAACCTTGGCTCTTGCTGGGCAAACACCGCCTAGTTAATCCGGCCTGGTCCACTCGGGCCATCGAGGCCCTCCAGGTCGCGTCGCGCTTGAAACCCAAGGCCGCCGAGCCCTGGGCGCTCATGGGTGAGGTCTACCACCGCAAGGGTTTCAGGGCGAACGCCAAGGCCTGCTTCAAGAAGGCCCTGGCCTTGGATCCCTCCGTAGCCATTCCTCCCGACATCGACCTGAACGAAGAAGATGTCGACCCGTCGGAATCCGGGGGCATCTTCAGACGCTTCAAGGCTATCCTGGGGGGCGGCAAGGATAAGGACTGAGTTTCTTTGACGAGGGATGTGGTGGTGCCTGCTCTCAATCGCATTTCTGCCTTGGGCGCGAGCCGACAGTTGGCCCCCACGGACAGCGGCCTTCAGTTGACGATCGAGCACCTCACGGCGGCCCACCGTCTCAGCGGGGCCCCGGGCGAGGGCGCAGGTTTGAGCCTCATCCACAAACTGGGTGCCGAGATCCGCATCGCGGGTCAGGGCAAGCGCAACGCCAAAGATGCCGCCTCCTTCCTGCAGGCGGCGGACAGAGCCCTCGACAGGGTGACCGACCTGCTGACCCGCGCCGCCGAACTGGGCCTGCAGGCGCAAACGAGCACCCTCAGCGATACCTACCGCGCCAACCTCAACGCCGAGTTCCAGAGCATTCTCACGACCCTCGCAGACCTTGGCTCGAGCACCCGATTCAATGGTTCCAAAATTTTCACCTCGGGCGATGTGGTGGTGCCCGTGGGTCCCTTCACCAACATCACCTTCCAGGTTGGCGCTCTCAGCGGCCCCCATGCTGGCGCGGCGGACATCCTGACCTTCACCCAAGGCACGGACAAACTCGATACCGCCGCCAACGCCCTCGCAGCCGCCGGCAAGATCACGGCCGCGCTGAATGTGGTGGGTACCCTGCGGGCCAACCTGGGCGCCTCACAGCAGCAGTCGAGGACCGTTTCCAACGCCCTCGCGATCCAGGCAGAGAATTGCACCGCCGCCTACAGTCAGGTCCAGGATGCCGACCTCGCGGGCAAGGTGGTGAACCTCACCAAATTTCAGATCCTGAATCAGTCAGAAACCTCCCCCCTCAGCCAGTCCCAGCGGCAGATTCTGGAACTGCTTCGGTAAATTCGACCCTCTATAAAAATCTAGTGCCAAGACAGAATCGTTGAGCAACGGTGGTTTGCCGCGATCATTAAGCGGGATATTCGCCCAAACTCTCAAGTTTTCAAGATTTCCCATTCCGATGTGGGTGGAGTGGTCTTGGCATGCACGTTCAAGCAGCATAAGAGCGTTGGCGACCTCGCCACGAGCCAAGGCTATACAGGCGCGTTGGTTGTAGATAATGTCATCAATCGGGAAGCCTAGCTCCTCGGCGCGATTCAACGCCGACTCAGCCTCGTCGAGCCGCCCAGCGCGGAAATAGGCATTTGCCAGTTCAACATGGACGCTGTGCAAATTGGGCAAACGCTCGACGACCGCTTCTCGTTCTTCAACGGAATAGCGGAAACCATAAAATGCGCCGATGTCACAGACTACTTGAAGAAAAACATCTTGAAATTCCTGGTGTCTGTTTGTGGTGACATTTAGTTCCTTAAAATCATTTCTAAAGAATATGTCCGGCGTGAAGCCCTGCTGCTCACAAAGCACAGCCCATTCCTCGGTGCCTGGGAAAAACGCCAAATTGCTAAAATAATATATTTCTGGCCGGCCAACCTTGATTAAACCAATGCTCTGTTTAATCGTTTCTGCAGTTTCTCCACGGTTAAGCAAAATCATATAATAGCGTACGCACATTCCATATTTTTGGGCGGCACGGGTCGCCTCCAATACCGTCTCAGGAGAT
>CAIPUA010000254.1 GCA_903868115.1 uncultured Holophagaceae bacterium | reverse complement strand
GGGCCGTCCTTGGTGATGGCCACGGCGTGCTCGAACTGGGCGCTCCATTTGCCATCGGCCGTGCGCACCGTCCAGCCGTCCGCCTCCACCAGGCATCGCTGTGTGCCCAGATTCAGGATGGGCTCGATGGTGATGACCATGCCCGGCTCCATGCGGAAACCCGTGCCGGGCCGCTGATCCGCGAAGACCACCTGCGGGTCCTCGTGGAGTTCCCGCCCCAGACCGTGGCCGATGTATTCACGCACCACGGAGTAGCCGCGCTCCTCGGCGAATTTCTGCACAGCGGTGGACATGTCGCCCAGGCGGTAGCCTACGCGGCAGTATTCGATGCCCAGGAACATGGCTGCCTGGCAGGTCTTGAGGAGGTCCCGAGCTTCTGCGCTGATCTGGCCCACGCCCACCGTCAGACAGGTGTCGCCGTGGAAACCGTCAAGCTTGGCACCGCAATCGATGGCGATGATGTCGCCTTCTTGCATGGCGTAACGGTTGGGGATGCCGTGGACCACGCGGTCATTCACCGAGGTGCAGAGGGTCCCCGGGAATCCGTGGTAGCCCTTGAAGTTGGGCGTACCGCCATGTTTGCGAATGTATGCCTCGGCCAGTTTGTCGATTTCCAGCAGGGTGACGCCCGGTTTCGCGGCACGGGCGGCCACCCGCAGCGCATTGGCGGCTAGGCGGCCCGCTTCCCGGAGCTTGTCGATCTCCCGGCGGCTCTTGTATCGGATCTGATCGCGAATGGCTCCCATATGACCCCAGAATAGCGCGGCGCGCTAGAATCCAAAGAATTGGAGGACGGAATGAGGCTCTGGGTTTCACTGGTGGTGGTCATGCTGGTGCTGGGCTGCGGTCGCGTGCCCCCTCGGCCCGCGAATGTTCCTGCTGAATCCTTTTTCGTAGGGAAGCGCAAGGATGGCGTCTTCGTCGTCATTGGCGCCCGGGACGGACTGGGCTGGCGCGTGAAGATCTTCGGCCGCGACGGCGCCCTGAAACGCGAGGGCGCCTATGTCTTGCGCGGCATGGCCCGGGCCGAGGTCGTTCCCGATGAAGTCCTGTCCTTTGATGGCGAAGCCCTGCATCTGCGGGACGGCACGCTTCTGATCCCCCGGCGCTGAGGGACTGACCCGGATGCCCTATTCTCGGGAGGAGCTCGACTGGATCGAGGCCGAGTGGGCCTACCATCTGCATGGCCGCAGTGCCTTCCTGAGTCGTGAGGACTTCGCCCAGCTTCAGGCCTGGGACGCGCAGGAGATTCCGGCCGAGGCCGTGATCGGCGCCCTGGAGGCCTATTTCGCCCGGCGGGCGAAGCGGGCCAAGCCCCGCACCTTCGTGGCCCTGGCGCACCTGGAGCGGGATGTGGCCAAGGCCGTGAAGCTGCGGGCCGCCCTGCGCCGCGCCGAACCCGAAGCCGCAGCCGTGGAGGGTTGGGAGACCGTGCAGGAGCCTCTGGCTTCGGACCCAAGAGCCCGCCTTGCCTTTGAGGCTTGGCAGCGCCTGCGGGCTTCGGCGCCGTCGCCCGACAGTCCCGGCTACCTGGAACACTTCGATGCGGAACGCCAGGCCCACCGCGCCCTCGTGGCCCTGGCCGAAGCGGCCCTGGGGCCCATGGCCCACGGCATGCAAGAGGGACTGACCTCGCGCCTGAAGGAATCCGGGATCAAGGAAGGCACCCTGGTCTGGAAGCGTGCCTGGGAACACCACTGGAATCGTCGAGTCTGCGAAGCCTGGGGCATCCAGGGGTGAAGGAATTACACATGGACCCAAGCACCCGATGGCTGCACGAACTCGAACATCCCACGGATGGTTTCTTTCCTGCCTATGCCGCGAGAATCCGCGGGCTCGAAGGTCCTCGGGGCGTCGTGTGCGAGGCGGTGAACTACCTGACACCTTGGGTGGACTGGGAGGGCCATCTGCCTCAGATGCCCCACGGGCTCTTGGGTCTGCGAGGGGTTCTTCGACTGAAAGACTTCCTTTCGGAATCGCATTTTCTGCGGCTGGTGGCCACCCAGCTTCACGCCTTCGCCCAGGAGCCCCGGAGCTCCCCATCCCGGGGCCTGCAGGCCATCGGCAAGGGCTCCGGCCACTGGCCTAATCTGGAGATGGCGATTCGCGACCACCATCCCGCGATCGCCTGGGGCGAGGCGTTGGGAGTGGAGGAACCCTGCGCCGAGCACTTCGCTCGGCTGCTTCCGTTCGTCGCGGGCGACATGGCCAATGTGGGTCACAAGGCTGTGGTGGTTCACCATCTGGCTGAGCTCTTCGAGATGCTCGGCCGGCCCAAGGCCACGGGGCGGTGCCTGCTAGCCCTCGCGGCCTGGAGTGCCGCGGCGGAACCCTCGGACCGCTACTGGAATGTCCGGGCCCGCAAACGCCTGGAGGGCGCGGATGTTCGCGTGACTCCCGGAGCCTGCCATCTTGGGCCCGCGCCGCACATCCAGGGTGCTCGGGAGATTTGCGAGTTGGGGCTGGTGGCCACCCTGGATGCCTTCACGGCCCGCATGAAAGCCGGGATGCGCGGCGGTGATCTGCTGACGATTCTCGCTCTGGCGGCGGCGGAAAAGCAGCTCGATGCCCGGCGGGACCTCGAAGGCAAGACCTCCTGGAACTTCGTCTACCTTGCGACACTGCCTGCGTTGGAAGGGCCGGAGTCTTGGGTCCAGGCGGCGGCGCTCGTCAACTTTTTCCCCACGGATGACGAGGCAGACCGCGTGAAGGCCGAGGCACCGACGATCGAGCCCGCAGACCCTGCCGCCACTCTGTTGGATGCACTCCTCGATGCCGAGCCCGCCCGGGCCATGGGCCTCGTGGCGCTCCTGCGTTGCAAGAGTGGCGACGAAGGCGTGCTGCGAGTTTTGGCCCAAGCCGCAGCCCTCAACAACCCCGTTTTCAATCACAGCCACCACGTTCTGGCCCTAGCCGCCGCCGCTGATCTGCTGCCGCAGATCAGTGAATTCGCCAAGGCAGCGGTGCTGCAAGCCCTCGCCAAGTCCCTGGCCAATAGCCAGGGGAGTGGGGAACTTGGAAGGATCGCGGAGCAGGCGTTTTAGACATTCTCGTTGTTAACATCTGCGACCGCCGCCTCTGTGTCCCCAAAGAACCTCCACCCTGCCCCCAGCTGTTCCAAAAAGCACAGCGAATAGGTCCGGCCAAACACGAAGAGCGGCAGCAGGATGACGGTGCCGATATACGGCATGGCTGCGCAGCAGCAGGTGAGGCACATGCCGAGGAGGGCCAGGATGCCGATGGCCATGCCGATCACGAGCTTCATAAGGAAGTAGAGAACGATCGTGCTCACGCGGCCCCTGAGGACCTCCCGGTGCACCGTGCCCCAGGCTGCCAGCGCACCTTGGCGGCGCAGGTACATGGCGGGGATGACGAAGTCGTGCAGCAGCATGCTGACGACCGCGGCGATGAAGAAGCAGGCGAGAAGCAGGGGCAGGCTCACCAGGAGCGCGGTTATCCCCGGGCGGCCGAACTCCTCGGCGCGGATGTCGGGCCGGGCCAGAACAAATCCGAGGGCCGCGATGAGGGCGATCCCCACTAGCAGAGTCACGCCGAAAACGAGATTGAACCCGAAGAGGCTGTTGCCCTCGGCCGCGAAGTCCTTCCAGGGTGCGGCGACCTCGCCGCGGTTGTGCGCCACACCATCCAGCAGCATGAACTGGCCGCGGGCCTGTACCCACGCGAGGG
>CAIPUA010000253.1 GCA_903868115.1 uncultured Holophagaceae bacterium | reverse complement strand
CGTCCAACCTGAGGGGAGTGGCCTTCCCCTCAATTCCCGATTCGCTTTCAGGTACCAACCAACCCCGAATCCAGTGGCGGGGTTGTGAGGATCGGGCCACGGGATTTCCTCAACAGGATTTCGGCATGGCCGGCAATGAGGTAATCGGTGAGCTCGCCCACGGGGATGTAGCCCAACCGTGCGTAGAGTCGGCGGGCGGCAGGGTTGAAGGACGACACACACATGAAGACATTGGGATGCTCACGAAAGATCCGCGCCTCCGCGAAGGCGATCAGCGAAGATCCGAGGCCCATGTTGCGGAAACCCGGCGCGATGCAGATGGTTTGAATGTAGCCGACGAATGCGCCTTGAAGGTTGAGGATGAGGAAGCCGGCGAGGCGATTCCCGGCATAGGCTACGAATCGTTCGCGACAGGGGTCGCGGAGCAACCGCAGGGACGTTTCGTAATCGCGGCGCAGCGTCACCCAGGGTTCAGACGCCGCCATCAGGGCCGCGCAAGCCTCGGCTTCAGCGTCGGAAGCTAGGGGACGAACGGCGAAAGCATCCGTAGTCAAAGTGGCACCTTTTGGGAATTCAAGCGTGATGCTTCACTCCGAGGCCGCTGGGGATGTTCCTGCTTGCCCGGGGCCGGATAGAGCAGGAAAGCCTCACGGCGCTGCCGGAACTCAGCTTGCGCCTGCTCCCAACTCTTCACGATGGCCTTCCATGGCTTGCCCGTTTTGATCATTGCGAGGGTTGCATCATCGTTGAGCAGTGTGTTGAACTTCTTCAGATCGAAATCCTTCTCGTACATTCGATGCAACACTTGGCCGATAGCGACGCCGAGTTCCACGGATCGCAACGCATTGCGGTCTACGAGGAGGATCCGGACACCACCGCAATCCTGCCCCATGAACACGCTGGTTGTGGGCCTGAAGCGCTCGGGGAGGAAACGCACGCCCGGGAGGCCAAGCTTGTTCAATTCGTAGGCCAGCACACGGTCATTGATGAACGGAGCGCCGATGACCTCGAAAGGTGACTCCGTGCCACGCCCGACGCTGATGGCGTACTCCAGCAAACCGATGCCTGGGTACAAGGCGGCTGCGTTGAGATTGCGCATGTTGGGAGAGGGGTTGCACCAGGGCAGGGCGGTGGCGTCAAACCACTGATCTCGCTGCCAACCTTGGACTGCGATGACGCTTAGCTTCGCGTTGAGGTTGAGTTCGGCGTTGAACATCAGCGCGAGTTCACCGATGGTCATGCCATGGCGGATGGCGATGGGATGACACGCAGTGAATTTGAGCTCCGAGGGCACCACGGGACCATCAACGATATCGCCACGCACGGGATTGACCCGGTCGAGGACGATGATCGGCTTGCCGGCTTTTGCCGCGACTTCGAGGCAACTCCTGAGCGTGGCGATGTAGGTGTAGAATCGGCAACCGATGTCCTGGATGTCAAAGACGAGCGCATCGAGGTCGGCGAGGTGCTCGGGCTTTGGAATGCGCTGAGCGTCGTTGTACAGGCTGATGATCGGCAGGTTGGTCTTCGGATCAACGGAGTCAGGAATCCTCTCCTGATCGAATTCGCCGCGAATGCCGTGCTCCGGGCTGAAGAGCCGCAGGAGTTTCACCCCAGGCGCTTCACGAAGAAGGTCGATGGTGGCATTTCGCTCGTTGTCGATGCCTGTATGATTCGTGACCAAACCGATGATCAACCCCCTGATCACCTCGAATTGCTGACGCTTCAAGACATCGATGCCATTGAGTATGGTCGGCACTTCGTTTTCGGTCCGGACGAAGGTCGCCGAATCCTTTCGTGAAGCGAGCCCCATGGCCTTGGCCGTCAGCGTGGCAATCTCGGTGTACAGAGCGCGCACATCGCCCTTGCCCTCGGGGTGCAACCGCGTCGTGAGCAGGATGTAGAAGCTGTCCGTCGCAGGATCCAACCACATCGCGGTGCCCGTGAATCCCGTGTGTCCAAAGGAGCCCAACTCAAACAGCGCGCCCCGGGGACGACTATAGGGAGAGTCAATGTCCCAGCCCAGCCCGCGACGCTCGAACACCGTGATCGGCGTCTGAACCCTCCGCATCAACCGCAGCGTCTCCGGTTGCAACAGCGGTCCGCCGCGCAGCAGGAAGCGCGCGTATTTCGCAAGATCGCTCGCGGTGGTAAACAGGCCCGCGTGTCCCGCCACACCTCCCATCCGACGGGAGGTGGGATCGTGAACCACCCCGCGCAACATCGTACCGTGTTCATCCCGCTCGGTCGGAGCGGTTCGTTTGATCCGTTCGGCATCGGGATTGAAGCCTGATGACATCATGTGAAGGGGTGCGAATATTTCCTTTTCCGCGAATTCGTTCAGCGGGCACCCGCTGATGCGCCGCACGATCTCACCGAGCAGAATGAAATTCACATCGCTGTAGCGAAATAGGTGGCCCGGTGGCGGATCAGGCACACAGGCATTCGCCTGGCGGATGCCTTCTGCATAGCCACTCCAGTCAGGATGCGCTTCGTCCTTCGGGATGCTCGCCGGCAAACCTGAGGTGTGGGTGAGCAAGTGCTTCACGGTGATCGCGGGGTACGGAAACTCAGGCAAGTAGGTCTGCACAGGCGCGTCGATGCTGATCTTGCCTCGCTCGCGGAGCAGCATCAAGGACGGGAGCGTGGCGACGACTTTGGTGAGTGAGGCTGCGTCGAATACCGTGTCCTCCGTCATGGGTTCGGCGACCGGGGCAATTGCACGATTGCCCTGACTCCAATGCTGTGCCTGGCCCATGTGGTCGTACCAGAAAACGGCCCCGGGAGTGGTCTTCTTCGCGATCGCGCGAGACAGCGCAGCCTTGATGTCAACGATGCCCTGGTCATCAAAGGCATGGGCGTTCAGCATGAGCGCAGAAAGCAGGAGGGCGGCGAGTCGCATCATTCAGCCTAGAAAAGACGCGGTTGGAAATGGGATGGCAGGGACCCAACGACTGCCTTCACGTCAAGGAGCCTTGCGGCGCCGAAGGTCCAGCACCTTGCCATCCAGTTGTTCGGTAGGGGCAATGCCCAACTCAAAGGCCAAGGTGGGAGCCAGATCCACTACACTCACCGGCTCGCTCCGACGCTCCGAGCGCCACGGCCCGTAGAAGATGAGAGGGACGCGCCGGTCATAGTCCCAGGGCGAGTAGTGGTCGGAAAGGCCCGGCAGGGAGGAGAAGGACACGTAGGGTTTGTAGGCCACCATCAGGTCACCGGAACGCCCGGGGGTGTAGCTGAGGGCCAAGCGCCCCCGCAGGCTGAGGGTGGCCGGGTCCTTGCGCTCTTCCTTCCATGCCGCCAGTTCCTCCGCGGACGCCACTTCTGCCACCTCCGGCCGCGCCAGCAGCGCCTTCCGGAGGGCCTGGAGAGCGGTGGCCCCATCCAAACCAAAATCCTTCAAAGCCCCCTCTTTCAGGTAGAGCATCGAAGTGGAATGTGGGCGGTACAGGCCTGAAGCCCCTGATTTCCAGGTTTCCAGATCCCGGTTGAGCGCTTCCAGGAACCGCTTGGCATCGACCCGGCGCGCAGGAATGCCCTGTTCCACCAGGCGCTCGGGCGCATCGGAGGCCCCGTGGTCTGCAGTGAGCAGTACCCAGGCGCCGGGAACTCGACCCCGCAGTTTGGCCAGGAACTGTCCAAGACGCTGGTCCAACCGCATGATCTGGTCCCGCATTTCCTCGCCACCATGGCCGTAGGTGTGACCGATTGCGTCGGTGGCGGTGAGGCTCAGGGCCAAGAGATCCGTCCCCGGGCCCCGGCCCAGGCGTTCACCTTCCATCAGGGCTTCGCTGACATCCAGGATGGCCTGATCCAGAAACGGACTCGCCCGAAAGCGCTTGTCGAAGGCGGCATCCACGGGCATGCCAACCGTCTTGATGGGATGCGGCAAGCCCAGTTTGAGGGTCTGGCCGTCCACCACCAGATCGCCCATCCGCACTTGCCCGGTATGGGAGACCAGGGGAGTCCAGACCCAACTCTCGTCCCGGAATCGCAAGGCCAGTTCCCGGTTGACGGCTTCCAGCCAGGAAGGGAGGACAGTGGCATAGGCGGTGGAGGTGGTGAAGCGGCCATCCGGTGTGAACCAGTAGACGGCCGTGGGCTTCCGGCCCGCCAGGAGAATGGCGGCCCGGTCCTTGCCGGAAACCGCAAAGACCCGGCTCCCGGGCACCTGCGCCTGCAGCCAATCCCCCAGGGCTGTACCCAGGAACCATTGGGGGCTGCTGCCCTTCTGAGTCGGAGCGCCGACGAGCGTGGTGGCATCATCCTGGACACAGTAGATCGCCTTCCCCGTGCTGCGGTCCCACCAGCGGTTTTCGGTGATCCCCGTATGACCGGGAAAGCGCCCCGACAGAATCACCGAATGCCCCGGCCCGGTTTCGGTAAAGCCATGGTCGTGGTAGGCCGCAGTGAACGTGGTCCCCTCTCGGACCAACTGGCCAAGCCCACCGGGCAGGTCCTTGGCCCAGCGCTGGATCAGTTCCTGTGTGCACTGGTCCACCGCGATGACGACCACCAGCTTGGGACGGGGCTGAGCGGCGGCGAGCGCCGACAGGCAGGTGAGCGCCAACAGGGGAAGAACAATACGCATGGTGGGTTCCATTCGCGCCAGCGGGGCGTCCGGATTAGCATGGCAGCACGCCAATGGTTTGCGTGAGGTTGGCAACCCTCCGGAGCCGCCGTGGCTGCCCCCCCATCTTCGTCTGCTCACAATCGGGTGTGGCTTGACCTGAGACCCGCGTTTCAGGAGGGTCGTGAAGGCGCCTCATTCCGTGGGTATTCCATGCCCCACATGCTGCTCGCCATGTGCCTGGAAGGCCTGTAAGGTTTTTTTATGCTCCATAATCCCGTCCCGTCCATCTCCAAGGTCCCAGGGTCGTCCATCTCCGCTCGTGCCGCGCAGGAACTGTTGGCCACGGCACAAGAGGCAGGGATGATGGGCATCCGCTCCCATATTCGAAAGTGACACCTACGCAATGAACGCCATGCTCCCACTTCGCACGGAACAACCCTACCCGGGACACGAGCGTCTCGATGAGTATGGGCCCCGCGAACTCGTCGACGCGTTCATCGACGATCAGGCCGCCGCAGTCACGGCGGTGAGAGGCGCATCGGCACAAATCACCCTCGCTGTCGAAGCGGCCGTTCCTCGTCTCGCAAATGGCGGCCGGATCATTTATGTGGGAGCCGGGACATCCGGTCGGCTTGGCCTGCTCGATAGCGTGGAACTCCATCCTACCTTTTCCTGGCCACGCGACCGCTCGATCGCGCTCCTCGCCGGGGGTCCGTCTGCAATTTATGAAGCCGTTGAAGGTGCCGAGGACGACCATGAACAGGGTGCCCAGGATCTTGCCGCGCTCCTGCCGGAGCCCCGAGATGTCGTGGTCCTGCTCGCTGCGTCCGGTGCCACGCCCTACACGCTCGGCGCGCTCGCAGCCGCGCGGGCCGCAGGAGCCTTTACCATCGGTATCGCCAACAATCCGGGCTCCCCTCTCGCGGAAGGTGCTGATGCGGGAATCATCCTCGACACCGGTCCGGAAGTCATTTCCGGAAGCACACGGCTCAAGGCGGGAACCGCTCAGAAAATCGCACTGAACACCTTCTCTTCAGCGTTGATGGTGCGGCTCAACAAGGTATTCGGCAACCTCATGGTCGATCTGCGGCCCACCAACGCGAAGCTGGTGCGCCGCTCGATCCGGCTGATCGCCCTGGCCACGGGTACGAATGAGATACAGGCCAGGGCAGCATTCGAAAGTTGCGACCGCCAGGTCAAGCCTGCCATCGTCTCCATCCTGAAAGGCCTCGGACCAGAGCACGCACGAGAACGGCTTGCGGCCGCAAATGGCAGCGTGCGCGCCGCCCTCAGGGATTGAACATGCACGGCACAACTCGAACGCGCACCTGGACTTGGTCCTCGTCACCCTGGGCGTGGATACCCTCCCTGTACTTCGCCCAAGGGCTGCCCTACGTCACCGTCATGGTGCTGTCGGTGGTGTTCTACAAAAACCTCGGGGTCCCCAACACGGACATCGCGCTCTACACGAGTTGGTTGTACCTGCCGTGGGTGATCAAGCCCCTCTGGTCACCCATCGTGGACCTCCTGGGTACCAAGCGGGCCTGGGTCGTCCTCGCTCAGGGCGCCGTAGGTGCGGCCTTCGCATTGCTGGCGCTCACGGTACCAGCCCCGGCCTTCTTCAGGCTCACCTTAGCCATGTTCTGGATCGTGGCCTTCGCGTCGGCCACGCACGACATCGCCGCGGACGGTTTCTATCTGTTGGCCCTGACAGAGCGCAATCAGGCCGCCTTCGTCGGCCTCCGGAGTGTCTTCTACCGAGCGGCCATGATCGTTGGCCAAGGCGGACTCGTCCTGATGGCCGGCAAGCTGACCGAGCGGACCGGGGATCCACGGTATGCCTGGATGGTCGTTTTCGGGGCGCTCGCATTTTTCTTCCTCGGCCTCTTCGGATGGCATCGCATCGTCCTGCCCCGCCCAGAGTCAGATGGCCCTTCAGAAAGAGGGGCCGGACTCCTGACAGGCTTCCTGACCACCTTCAAGAGCTTCTTCGTGCGCCGGGACATCGCCCTCGTCCTGGGGTTCCTGCTCACCTTCCGTCTGGGCGAAGCCCAGGCGATCAAGATGGTGACGCCGTTCCTGCTGGATCCGGTCGCCAAGGGCGGCCTCGGAATGACGACCGCACAGGTGGGGCTCGCCTACGGCACCATCGGGATGATTTTCCTCACGGCCGGTGGACTGGTGGGCGGATACACCATTTCGCGCATGGGCCTCAAACGCTGGTTGTGGCCCATGACGGTGGCCGTGCACCTCCCCAACCTGGCGTTCGTCTACCTTGCAGCCTTCCGCCCAAGCGGCCTCGCGACTGTCGCAGCCGCCATCGCCATCGAGCAGTTTGGCTACGGATTCGGGTTTACCGCCTACATCATGTTCATGGTCATGATCGCGGATGGGCCCCACAAGACGGCCCACTACGCGATTGCCACCGGCTTCATGGCGATGGGAATGATGTTTCCAGGCATGGCGAGTGGCTGGATCCAGGAAAAACTGGGCTATCTGAATTTCTTCATCTGGGTATGCTGCGCGACGCTGCCATCGATTCTCCTCACTGCGTTCCTGCGCATCGATGCGGCGTTCGGCAGGAGGGAGGCACCGTGACCGACTTCGCGAACCCGCCCCGGCTCGCCTCCCTCGACGCTTTTCGTGGTCTGGCGATCGCCAGCATGGTGCTGGTCAACAATCCGGGCAGTTGGGCCCACATCCACAGGCCCCTCGCCCATGCCGAATGGAACGGCTGCACCTTTACCGATCTGGTATTCCCCTTCTTTCTGTTCGCCGCGGGCCTCGCCATGTCAATCTCCCTGGGCAGGAAGGCCCGCGATGGCAGCGACCGTCCCGCGATCCTGCGCACCCTGGTGCGCCGCGCAGCGACTATCTTTCTCATCGGGATGCTGCTCAACCTGATGTCGTCATTGCAGTTCTCCACTCTGCGAATCCCCGGGGTCCTGCAGCGGATCGCGCTGACAATCATCCTCGCCGCCCCAATCGTCCTTTGGGGGAAATGGCGCGCCGCACTCATCACGATCATGGGTCTGCTTGGCCTCTATTTGATGTTGATGCTGCGGGTCCCGGTGCCCGGGGCCGACGGCATGGTGGCGGCGGGTCGACTCGCCCCGGGTCAAGACTTCGGGGCCTGGCTGGATCGCCTGCTCCTTGGAGGCCACCTGTGGGCCAGGGCCCGGACCTGGGATCCGGAGGGCATTATCGGCACCCTACCCGCCACCGCCAATGTTCTCCTCGGCGTTCTGGCGGGGCAGTTCCTCGGAAATCCCGGCACCCGCATCAGGAAGTCACTGGGCCTGCTCCTGGCGGGTTTGGTTCTCCTCGGCCTCGGAGCCGGATTGGGTGTGGTCCTCATTCCCATCAACAAGAGCCTCTGGACACCTTCCTATGCCCTGTTCACCGCAGGGTGGTCGGCTCTTTTCCTGGCAGCTTTCCAGGCTGCGCTGGACGAAGCTCCCCTGCCCTTCCGCGAAAGGGCCCGGCGACTCTGCCTGCCGCTCAGCATCTATGGAATGAACGCGCTCTTTCTCTTCGTATTCTCAGGCGTCGTGGCCCGCGTGCTGCAGTCGATTCATGTCGGCGGGGGCTCACCCCCACAGACCCTTAAGGGCAAAGCCTTTGAAATAATTGCCACGCTGCCGCTGTCCCCTGCCAACGCATCCCTCACCTTTGCTGTGCTATTCAACTTGGCGATGTTCGGTGTGGCCTGGTTCATGTGGAGGAGGAAATGGTTCGTCAAGGTCTGAAGGGACTGCTTGCCATGGCCCTCCTGTCACTGCTCGCGTTGGTGTTCCCCATGGGCTGTGCGAACCGGGTCGCCACATCACCTTTGCCGACCCGCAAGGCGCCCTCGCTCACCCGTGAACCACCGCCAGCGCCGCGAGAATTTCGCGCCGCCTGGGTCGCGACCGTCGCCAACATCGATTGGCCCACGACCCGTGGAAGTGCTGTGGACACCCAGCAAAGGGAAGCCCGGGAGATTATCACCACGGCGCGTTCGCTTGGGCTCAACACCCTCATTCTTCAGGTCCGCCCCGCTGCCGACGCTCTGTATGCTTCGCAGCTTGAACCCTGGTCCGAATACCTCACGGGTGAACAGGGCAAGCCGCCCGAACCTCGCTATGATCCGCTCGCCTTCTGGATCGAAGAGGCCCATCGCGCGGGCATCGAACTGCACGCATGGTTCAACCCCTACCGGGCGCGGCAGGCATCTTCGCGATCCCCCCTCGCGACCAACCATGTTGGGAACACTCATCCAGAATTCGTGAAATCGTATGGAGACCAACTGTGGTTGGACCCTGGCGAGCCGGGAGCGGCGGCGCATGTGCTCGCCGTCATCCTGGATGTCGTGCGTCGGTACGATCTGGACGGTGTGCACCTCGACGATTATTTTTATCCTTACCCCATCCAGGATGCCGCGGGCCAGCGAGTGGATTTCCCGGATGAACCCTCCTGGCAAACCTTCCTGACCGGAGGTGGCACCCTCTCCCGTGCCGACTGGCGACGACGCAATGTGGACGGGTTCATTGAACGCCTGTACGGGGAGGTTCATCGCCTGAAACCCCAAGTGCGCGTGGGCGTGAGTCCCTTCGGCATCGGCCGGCCTGATCGGCGTCCGCAGGGCGTCACAGGCTTCAGCCAGTACGATGACCTCTACGCCCACGCCGAGCGATGGCTTGAACAGGGCTGGATGGATTACCTAGTGCCCCAGCTCTATTGGAAAACGGGGTCCAGCGATCAGCCCTTCGGCCCTCTGCTCGACTATTGGCGCGCCCAGAATCCCAAAGGCAGGCATGTATGGCCCGGCCTGTTCACCAGCCGAACCGGCTCCTCTGAGCCATGGTCGGCCGAAGAGATCACAGGACAGATCCAGTTGACGCGCACCCGCGAAGGCAGCACCGGCCACGCTCATTTCAGCATGGTCGCCCTGAAAATGAATTACGGTGGGATCACTGGGCGACTCGCCGCATTCTATGAAAGCCCCGCCCTTGTTCCCGCCACGGGATGGCTAAGCGACTCGCCGCCGCCGACCCCCTCGGTGCGTCTTCTGAGATCGGTGGCCGATCCCACTTCTGTGCGGGTCGAGTCGACTGCGGATGACGCGCCTTGGCTGCTGGCTGTGTGGGGATGCTATGGCGATGCGTGGCGTTTTTTCACCCTTCCCAAAGGAATGGGCACCATCCCCGGCCAATCGCGGGGGCATTCGCTCGGGGTTGCGCTTGTCTCATCAGTGGGGCGCACGGGTCTCGAAAGCCCGCGCGCGGCCGCGAAGGACGAGCGATACTGAAGGCAGGGAGTCGGTATGCGCCAAGGGCCTTCAGCACAGGATGGCATTCTAGCCCTCGGTATTGATGTTGGAGGCACTGAAACCCGTTGGGCACTCGCGAGCGTCTCGGGAGAGATCGTGGCGGAAGGTCATGGACAAGGATTCAGTGCCCATGACCTTCATGGCACCGGTCAGGTCCATGTGGCCGACATCCTGGAGGAACTCGCACGCGCTGTCCTGAACGCCGGTCGTCCAGCACGCGCACATGCCGGTCTGACGGGCTTTGGTCCCGTCAGCGAGGGTCTCATTCAACTCATCGCCGCCCCCCTGGGATTGCCCGTTCAAACAGTCACAGTAGGCAGCGACATCGAGACGGCGTTCCTCGATCTCTTCGCCCCAGACCAGGCTACATGGTCTATGCGGGTACCGGATCGGTCGCCGCCTTCATCGATGGAAGCGGAGTGCTGCATCGCGCCGGTGGACGCGGCAACCTCATCGACGATGGTGGAGGCGGTTATTGGATCGCGCGCGAAGCCCTGCGTCATGTTTGGCGGACCGAGGACGAGCGGCCGGGGAGCTGGCGCGATTCGTTGATGGCCCAGGGTCTCTTCGCGTGTATCGGCGGAACGGACTGGCCGCACACGCGGCAATTCGTATATTCCGGCCACCGCGGCGATATCGGCCGCCTAGCATTGGCCGTGGCTGGCGCCGCCGATCGCGACTCCATCGCGACCGACATTCTCTGTGCGGCCGGTGCCGAACTCGCACGGCTCGCCGGGGCCATGATCGCCCGCTACGGTCCGCGCCCCATAGCACTCAGCGGTCGCGCCGCCACGCTGCATCCGCTCATTTTCGAGACGATGCGCGAGGCTCTGCCTGCGGGCACCCCTCTCACTTTGCGTCCCTGCCGCGGCCATTACGCAGCCGCACGACTCGCCCTGTGTGCCGCGATCGGCACACCCCACCCTACCGTTCAGGATGTCGAACTATGAGACGAATCCTCGCCTGCCTCTTGCTCCTCCTCCTCCTTGTCGCCACTGGCTGTGCCCAGCGTTTGTCCATCGACCACTCCTACCGCGCCAAGAGCCAGAACAGCCGGGCGCAGTACCTCATTCTGCATTTCACCGGAGGTAGCTGGGAGGCCTCGCTCAAGACCCTCAGCGAAGGGAATGTGAGCAGTCATTACCTTGTGCGTGACCATCCGGTCAAGGTCTACCAGCTCGTGGACGAGAACCGACGCGCGTTTCACGCCGGCCGAAGCTCGTGGAAGGGACAGACGGAACTCAACGCCGCCTCGATTGGCATCGAGATCCAGAACCTCGGTGACACGAAGGGCCCGAATGGGATCGTGTACCACGATTATCCAAAGGAGCAGATCGATCTCGTGATCGATCTCGTCAAGGCCATCGTTTCTCGTCACGAGATCCGCCCCGACCGCATCCTCGGCCACAGCGACATTGCTCCGTTGCGCAAGGTGGATCCCGGTCCGACCTTTCCCTGGAAACGACTCGCCGACGCGGGGCTCATCCCCTGGCCTGATGCCACAGCCGTTGCGGAGAGACGCAGGGGCTACGAGGCTGCGCTCCCCGACATCACCTGGTATCAGACAAAACTCGCCCTGCACGGCTTCGAAATTCCGAAGACGGGCGAACTTGACTCGATAACCCAGCAGATCCTCGCGGCTTTCCAGATGAAGTACCGCCCGGCTCGCTATGACGGCGTTCCCGATGCCGAAACGGCGGCGATCCTGGAGGTCATGACCCCACCACCGGCCAAGGCGCCCTAGCCACAGTGGATCTCGGCGACCATGCCCCCAGTCGTGTCCATCGATTTGGGTATAGTCATGCAGGGTGGCGGCGTAGGGATTCCCGAACTTGGATGCGCCGACCGCGGAATGATGGAGTGAGACATGCGATGGATTGAGAAAACGCTGAATTCAAGCCGCAGGCCACTTGCGGAATACCGGCGCATGGCCATTACCTGGGCCGCGTCGGCACTGCTCACTCTCAGTTCCTTCTCCCTACTGAACCTCCGCGCCGCGCCTCCACCCGAGCCCCTTCATGTGGCGACCTTCGACTCGGGCTTCGGCGGCTACCTGACGGCAAAGAGTATCGAGGGCGCGGCAGCTTCGCTTCTCCGGGACTACGACACCATGATTTCAATTCGCCATTACGGTGACACCAAGAACCTGCCCTACGGTGAAAAGACCCCAGCGCAGATCGCCACTCTGGGAAGCGCCGGAGTCCTGAAGGCCTTCGAGCAGGGCGCGGATATGGTCTTCATTGCCTGCAACACGGCTTCGACTCAGTACGAGAGCATTCGCCGCGCGGTCGACCAGGCCTACCCAGGCAAGAGCAAACCGGTCGTTTCGATCATCGACGCCTCCACGCACGAAGCCAAGCGCCTACTGGATCAGGCCCTGACCCAGCAATCGTCCGCAACCTTCACGATCCTGGCGACCCCCGCCACCGTCAAGAGCATGATGTACCCGCGCAAGCTCGCCTCGCTCTACGCGGCTCCGATCGCGGAAGAGGCACCACGGGCCTTCGCCCAGCCGCGCTGGTTCAAGACCAACGGCGCCACGGTCGAAAGTCTGACCCAGAAGAGCGTGATCACACTCCCGAAAGGCCGCCACATCGATGTGTTCCAGTTGGCGCCGGCCAACTGGGTCGAACTGATCGAGCATGGCGCGGACCCGAAGGCCAAGCAGGAGGCCGTGCGCCGTGACCTGGGCCTGCTGTCGCCGCAGTTGGCAAAGGGTTCCACGCCCGTTGTCGTGGGCTACTTCTGCACGCACTTTCCCATCTTCGATGCCACCATCCGGTCAGAGATGGCATCCCAGTTCCCCGGTACCCGAGACACGAGCTACATCTCACAGGGGCAACTGATGGCCAAGATTTTCCAAAGGATGGCGGAGGAGCGCCTGAAGGAGCATCCGCGTCAGACCCCCATCGGTGCCGACCTTCTCCGGGTGCTCACGGATGCCGCCCGGGCGAACATCACCATCAGCGGCCAGAACGGCGCAACGATCCGCGACCTTGCGCGCACCATGTTCCCGAACGATCCGGCACCCATCGTCACGGAAGAAAACCTTGGCAGCCTGAACCCACCGAAGTGAGCCCTGGAATGGTTCACATGTGACAAGCAGAGTGTTTCAGCGGCGGTGGCTTTCCGTTAGCCTTGCGCCGAACCACTTCCAAACCGCCTTGTTGAACTCAAGACTCTGCGGCGTTCCAGCCAGGATGGCGTTGTAGCTGGTCGGTGGGTCCTCCGGCTGTTGGCGAGTACGCAACTCGACATCCCACAATTGGTAGTGTTCGGGATGGAACTGGACGCCGAGGATGTTGGGAAATTTCTTGTGCTCGATAGCTTCGACCACCTTCCCGTCACGCGAGGTGGCGATGGTGATCCATCCACTCCCGAGCGCCCCGAGGGCCTGGTGGTGCGAGCTTAGAACCCGAGGATGGGTCATCGAGTTGAAGCCCATCTCCTTGGTGAAATTACCCTTGCTCTCCAACTGAAGCGTGTGAAAGTTGTAGCCCATCAGCTTGTCCAGGGGATACAACCACCGATAGGGGTTGTTGTGCCATTGCTCGGGGCCCTGTGCGATCACATCCT